>JANOTB010000069.1:0-33808 GCA_031416115.1 Gemmatimonadota bacterium | reverse complement strand
ACCTTGTTGATGCCGAGCACCGTCTTGACCTTCTCCTCGATCTCCGCCATCACCGCCGGGTTGTCCTTCAGGAACATCTTGGCATTCTCGCGGCCCTGCCCGATCCGCTGCGTGCCATAGCTGTACCACGCCCCCGACTTCTCGATGATCCCCGACTCCGCGCCGATGTCGACCAGGAGCGAGGTGTGCGAGATCCCTTCGGCGTACATGATGTCGAACTCCGCCTGCTTGAACGGCGGCGCCACCTTGTTCTTCACCACCTTCACGCGGACGTGCGAGCCGATCACGTCCTCCTTCTCCTTCACCGGGCCGATGCGGCGGATGTCGAGCCGCAGCGACGCGTAGAACTTGAGAGCCTTGCCGCCGGTGGTCGTCTCGGGGTTGCCGAACATCACCCCGATCTTCTCACGCAGCTGGTTGATGAAGATCACCGAGCAGTTCGACCGAGCGATGGCACCGGTGAGCTTGCGGAGCGCCTGGCTCATCAGCCGGGCCTGCAACCCCATGTGCGACTCGCCCATCTCCCCCTCGATCTCGGCCTTCGGCACCAGCGCCGCCACCGAGTCGATCACGATCACGTCAACGGCGCCGGAGCGTACGAGGATCTCGCAGATCTCCATCGCCTGCTCCCCAGTGTCCGGTTGCGACACGAGGAGCTTATCGATATCCACGCCCAGTCTCGCGGCGTAGTCGGTATCCAATGCATGTTCGGCGTCGATGAAGGCCGCCGTCCCACCCTGCCGCTGCGCATTGGCCACGACGTGCAAGCAGAGCGTCGTCTTGCCGCTGCTCTCGGGACCGTAGATCTCGGTCACTCGTCCCCGAGGAATGCCCCCCACACCGATCGCCGCATCGAGGTTGATCGCGCCAGTGGGGATCGCGTCGATCTTCACCCTGAAACCGTCGGCGCCCATCTTCATGATCGCGCCTTTGCCGAACGCCTTCTCGATCTGTGAGACCGCGAGCCCCAACGCCTTGCTGCGGTCCGCTTGCTGTGCTGCCGTCGTAGCCATCAACGCCTCGGATGGTCCTGCCTGTAACGTCGGCAGCGCCGACTTGTGAAGGGAATCTACCCCGCGAGAGGAGCGGGGCCACCCCGAATGAAATGCGAACAGAACGGCACCTGCAGCGACACCGAACAAATGGCGAAACCGACGCCATAGCGCAAGCCCCAACGCCCGAGTGCCGCGGTCGGGGTATGCACATCAGCAGCCCAACACAAACTTGCTTTCCAACAATCAGCGTAAGACAATACCTGTCAACAGATAGGACGTTGATTCCGTGTTCATTGCACGTGGAAAATACTGTATAACACCGACTTATCCACATCAGACGCGATCATCTGGCAATCTGGAACGCGTCCTCGACATGCTTCACCCGCACCCGCTCGCCGTCCACAAGCACCCCCACCACGTCAAACCGATACGATTCCTCGGCGCGCCCGTGACGGTCGATCCAGACCTGTGCGCTCTTCGCGAGCTCGCGCTGCTTGCGATGATCGACGGCCTCGACCGGATCGCCGAACTCGGCGCCACTTCGCGCTTTCACTTCGACGAATGCGACGAGCGAATCGCGCTGCACGACGATGTCGATGTCGCGGCGACCGTTGCGAAAACGACGGTACACGATGCGCCACCCTTTGCGCGTGAGCCATCGCGCGGCGATCTGCTCGCCCAGTACACCCATGCGTTGATTGTGTGTCGTCATGGCGCAGAAGCTACGGGTGCGTCGTCGCACACCGGCATCCGCGTCCCGCTGGCGTCATCACTCTGTTGCCGGACGGACGATCGTCGGGGAGGCGGCACGCGGGCAGGGCAGCAACACCGCGGTGATGGCGTGATCCCGCGTCTCGATCAGCGTGAGAGATGCCCGTTATCTCACGCCGGAGTTCCTCTACGACGCGCTCGCGCCGATCAAGGGAGTTGCAGAGCCCGGCTGAGGGCAACGCTATCGAGTGCCACGTCGAGTCATTGACACAAACCTCTGCACACCCCTCCACTCAACGAGGCCGGCGGTCCACTCAACGAGGGTCGCGGTGTAGCCTCGCCCGAGGCTTGGGAGGCGCGCGGGGAACTCACGCAGCGCTGCCCTCGCGCGTAGCGAGAGACCGCCGCAACGCGGCGGGCTCGAAGCGTGTAAGCGCGTGGGCGGCGCGGAGGGAGTTCCCCGCACGCCGACCCGCTACCGATCAGGCAGGTAACTCGAAGCGGTCCGACCAGCTACGCGGCGTGCCGATCCCCAACCACGCGGTCCAGATCCTCGAGCCCGACGAGAACGTCACGCGGCTTGGACCCGTCCGGTGGCCCGAGCACGCCAGCCAGATGCAGTTGGTCGATGATCCGTGCCGCGCGCCCGTAGCCGACCTTGAGCCGCCGCTGCAGCAGCGACGTCGACCCGCCCTGGTGCTGCACGCAGACCTCCGCCGCCTCGCGAAAGAGCTTGTCGCGATCGCTGACGTCCTCAGCCGCGTCCTCGTCTCCCCGCGCCTCGAGCGCCTCGCGCGCACGCACGGCCGCGAGGATGTCCTCCTCCGAGTGCGGCTCGATGTGGATCAGCCCCTGCGACTCCATCGCCGCCTTGCGGGCCTCCTTCTTCTCCGTGTACCAGTGCATGAGCCGCTCGGTGTCGTCGTTCGACAGGAAGGCCCCCTGCAACCGGCTCGGCTCACTCTTGCCCGGCGGAATGAAGAGCATGTCGCCATTGCCGAGCAGCGACTCCGCTCCCATGCCGTCAATGATGGTGCGGCTGTCGATCTGACTTGCGACCCGGAACGCGATCCGGCTCGGGAAGTTCGCCTTGATCAGGCCCGTGATCACGTTCACGCTCGGGCGCTGCGTCGCCAGGATCAGATGAATGCCGATCGCGCGCGCCTTCTGCGCCAGCATCGCCAACGGCGTCTCGACCTCGGCGGCGACCGTCATCATGAGGTCGGCGAGCTCGTCGATCACTACGACGATGTACGGCAGCACGCCGCCGGCATAGTCGCGATTCTCGAAGCCGGCGTTCGGGTCCTTCGGCTTTCGCAGGGCGCTGCCGTTGCGGACCTTGGTGTTGAAGTCCTGGATGTTGCGAGCGCCATTCTCGGCCAACAGGGCGTAGCGCTCCTGCATCTCGAGCACCGCCCACTTGAGCACCGCAGCGGCGTCACGGTTGTCGGTGACGACCTTGTGACGCAGGTGGGGGAGCACGTTGTACACGCTGAGTTCGACCATCTTGGGGTCGACCATGAGAAAGCGCAGCGTCTTTGGCGTGTGACGGTAGATGAGCGACGTCACGATCGTGTTCACGCAGACCGACTTGCCCGAGCCGGTCGCGCCGGCGATCAGCAGGTGCGGCATCTTCGCGAGGTCGGCGATGACCGCGCGCCCCTCGAGGTCCTTGCCGAGTGCGATCGGCAGGGCCATCGGCTTGTTCTGGTACTCGGCGCTCTCGACCATCTCGCGGAACGCGACCATCTCGGGATTCGGATTTGGCACCTCCACGCCGACGGCGCCCTTACCCGGGATCGGCGCGACGACGCGGATACTCGGCGCACGCATGGCGAGCGCGAGGTCGTTGGCGAGGTTGGCGAACTGGCGGACCTTCACGCCGGGCGCCGGCTCGATCTCGAACTGCGTGACGGTCGGACCACTGGTGCGGCCGGTGAGGATGCCCTCGACCTTGAAGGTGCGGAGCGACTCGATGAGCTTGGCGCCCATGGCGTCGAGTTGCGCCTTGCCGGCTTCGAGATTCCGCGGTGGTGCGGGCGTGAGCAGCAGCGGGCTCGGCAGTTCGTCGGACTCGGACATTGAGGCGGTGCGGTGCGGGTCGGACAACGACGACGCAGAGTTGTGCTCGTCTTTCCGCTCCGACTTCTTCGCGCGCTTGGCGCTCGGTGCTGCGGTGTCTCCTGCGAGGACCGCGTCCGGCTCTGGTTCGCCGCTCGGTGAGAGCTTGGTCTTGGGCGGGACGGTGTCCACTTTCGCCTCGGCGCCGATGCCCATGAGCGCGAGGTCGATCTGAGGCATCTCCTTGGCGTCGGGTTCGAGCGCCTCGGCCTTGGTCATGGCCGGCGCGGTGGGATCGGCCGCGCTCACCGGCGGCTTGGTCCCCACGGCGACGATCGCGCGAAGCGGATTCCAGCCGAGCGTAACGGCGGTCAGCACGCTCACTGCGATGACGATGACGAACCAGGCGCCGCCGCGCCCGAGCGCCTCGGCGAGATAGTAGCCCGCGAACGATCCCCAGAGGCCGGCGAACGGATCGCCGGTCCCCGCTGGGACGGCGTCGAGTCGTGCGAGACCCGCGGCGACGGGGACGATCACCACGAGGCCGAGCGGGAAGAGGTCGAAGTGCCGGCGCGACGAGTGTCCGAGTCGGTCCAGCAGCCGGAGCGCACGCACGGCGGGAATGAACGGCACGATCACGGCGGCCAGCGCGCCGACGAGACCGAGGATCGACCAGCGGATGCAACCACCGACGGGGCCGAACGCACCACCTGCCTCGCGGCAGGACTCGAGTGATCCCGGGGTGCGGCCGAAGAGCAGCGCGCCGGCGACGAAGATCGCGCCGACGAGCAGGATGATCCCGCTGATCTCGCGGCGGAGCCCCGACCCAGCATGCAGGGAACTTGCGACCGAGTCGTTGAAGATCGATGGCGCGGACGATGGCGCGGACGATGGCGCGGACGACTCCTCGGTTGCCAGCTTCCGCACGCGCGTACGGCGCGGTGCCGGGGCAAGCGGCGATTCAAGGAGGAGCGGGTCTTCCTGGGGCGGCTTCCGCGTCATCGGTCTCGGGGGGTCTGGGGTGCATATCGGAGACGATTCGGGCGGCATTCGGGAAACGCGCCACGAGTCTCGAGATCGTCCCCGACCCCTCGGGCTCGCGAGCGGGCACGAGGTCGAATCGCGAACGCGACGCCGCAAAGGTGAGGTCGGCTTGGAAGCCAGCAGCGGCGAGCGCCATTCCGTGCGGCGCCATCGCCAGCGCGCGCGTGGCATTGCGCCCGGCGGCCTGCCAAGTGCGCATCGCGTGGGCGGTGCCGGGGTCGGCGCCCGGGTCGGTGTCCGGATCGGTGTCCGGGGCGGTGCCCAGGTCCCCGAGCGCCTCCGCGATCGCTCCAGCGCAGGCGGAGTCCTCGACTGCCTCTACCCCAGCCTGCCCCGCGCAGATCAGTGTCAACGGGCCCGCGCGTCCTTTGAGAAGATGCACGAGTGCGTCGAGGTTCAGGAACGCGCCGACATACAGCTCCGACGCGTCGCGAGCGGCGGCGATCGCCTGCGTGCCGTTCGTGGTCGTGGTGATCACGCCGCGCTGACGCACACGCTCGGCGGTGTACTCGCACGGTGAGTTGCCGAGATCGAAACCGGGCAGCGCGACGTTGCCACGTTCGCCTCCGAGGATCGTCTGCGCCCGCCCGAGTTGCGTTGCGCGCGCGGCCGCATCACTGGGGGACTCGAACGCCTCGAGCCATTCCGCCCCATTCGCGAGGGCGGTGACCACGACGCTCGACCATCGAAGGACGTCGATCACGACGGCGACCTGTCCGCGTAGCGCTCCCGCAGGAACGTCCTGCCAGCGGAGATAGGTGCGGATCAGGGGCGACGGCGAGCGGCTGCACCCGCCGCCGCTGCGGGGGGAATCAATTCCCGGGTGCCGTCTTTGAGGACGCGGAAACGCGGCGCGACGCGAGCCGGCGCGGTCGCAGGCGCCGGTGCGGGGGTGTTGGATCGCGGTGCGACCACCGCGGCGCGGCGTGCGGCGGTTTCGGCGCGCGTGATCGAGTCGGCGCGGGCAGTCGAGTCCGCGCGCGCGACCGAATCCGCAGAGGCGACGGCCGCGAGCCGCTCCCGCTCGAGCGAATCGCGCAGCGCGTCGAAGTCGATCGGCGCGCGAACCGAAAACTCTGCTTCGGTCTCGACAGGCGGTACGTCGACCACTGCCGCTGGTCCTCGTACGGCGTTCAGCAACGCGGGCGCTGCGAGGACGCCCCCAACGACGAGCACGAGCGCGAGCCCCGAGTACAGCGGTGCTCGCGAGCGGCGCGGCGACGGCGTGACCGCGGTCTCCCCTCGCGCGCCGCTACCGCCCACGTCCGGACTCGGCCGCGCGGGTGGGATCGGCGTCGTCGCCGCCATGGAGGCCGCGTTCAGTGCGGAGTTCGCCGCGGAGTTCGCCGCCGAGTTCGCCGCCGAGTTCCCACCGGCGCGCGCGGCGGGACGCTGGAGCGGTATCGGGCTGAGCGGGACCTTCATCTCGGGCTGCCGCAAGGCGCCGATCTTCGCGAGCTCGATGATCTGCGTCCGAACAGCCACCTCTTGCGTGGCCGAGATCGCACCGAAGGCGATGACCGCGTCCTCGAGCGTCGCGAATCGGTGCTCCGGCTCCTTCGCCATCATCCGTGAGACGCAGGCGTCGAGCTCCGCCGGCACGTCGGGGCGCACGTCGCGAACGTTCGGTACGTCATCGAACAGATGCCCGCGCATCACCTCGGCGACGGTGTCACCGGTGTACGGCTGCATGCCCGTGAGCAGCTCGTAGGCGACGATGCCGAGGGCGTATTGGTCGGCCGCCGGCGACACCGGCTTCCCGTGGTACTGCTCGGGCGACATGTAGTAGGGCGTGCCGATGAGCGAGCCGGTCATCGTCAGTCCCTTCATGTCAGCCTGCTTGGCGATGCCGAAGTCGGTGACGACGAGCCAGCCATCCTGATCGAGCATGAAGTTCGCGGGCTTCACGTCGCGATGGATCACGCCACGCGTGTGGGCGTAGTAGAGCGCCTTGCCGGCGGCGGCGATCACACTCTGCACGAGCGTCACCGGCTGCGGCCCCTCGTCGCGGATCACGGAGTCGAGCGAGCGTCCCTCGACATACTTCATGACGAAGAACGCGAGCTCGGGGTCGTCGCCGACAGCGAGGATCCCGATGATGTTCGGATGATTGAGCGCGGCGGCGACCTTGGCCTCACGCTTGAATCGCTCGACGTTGTCGGCCGAGTTGGCGAGCGCGGGGGACATCACCTTGATCGCGACCTTGCGTTCGAGCGCGAGGTCGAGCGCGAGGAATACGCTCGCCATGCCGCCCGAGCCGAGCTCGGCGTAGACGTCGTAGCGCCCGATCACCGCGCGGCGCAGCCGGTCGATGAGTGGCTCGGTGCCCGACGGCGTGAAGGTCCCGGTATTCACGCGGCTCCGCGATCAGGTGAAGAGATCGGCCCCTTCCTTCTCAAGGAACTTGGTGTGGATGTCGCCACTGATGAAGTTCGGGTGATCCATCAGCGTCCCGAGGAACGGGATCGTGGTGGTGACGCCCTGGATGATGAATGTGTCGAGTGCGAGGCGCATCTTGGCGAGCGCCTCGGGCCGGTCGCGCCCGTGAACGATGAGCTTGGCGATCATCGAATCGTAGAACGGCGGCACGGTGTAGCCGGCATAGACGTGCGTGTCGACGCGGACCCCATTGCCGCCCGGCATGTGGAAGACATCGATCTTCCCCGGACTCGGCTGGAAGTTGCGCGCGGGATCCTCGGCGTTGATGCGGCACTCGATCACATGCCCGCGCATCTCGGGCGTCTCGCTGATCGAGAGCTTCTCCCCGGCGGCGACGCGGATCTGTTCCTTCACGAGGTCCACCCCGGTGATCATCTCGGTGACACAATGCTCCACCTGGATGCGCGTGTTCATCTCCATGAAGTAGAACGACCCGTCCTCGTCGAGGAGCATCTCGATCGTACCGGCGCCGACGTAGTCGATCGCCTTCGCTCCCTTCACCGCGGCGTCGCCCATCCGCTGGCGCAGGTCGGGCGTCATCACCGGGCACGGGGACTCTTCGACGAGCTTCTGGTGGCGGCGCTGCACCGAGCAGTCGCGCTCACCGAGATGAATGACCGTGCCGTGGCTATCGCCGAAGATCTGGAACTCCACGTGGCGCGGGCGATCCAGATACTTCTCGACGTACACGCTGCCGTTGCCGAATGCCGAGAGGGCCTCGGAGCGTGCGAGTTGGAACGAGCGCGCGAAATCGTCCACGTCGCGCGCGACGCGCATCCCTTTGCCCCCACCGCCGGCCGACGCCTTGATGATCACCGGGAATCCCATCTTCTCGGCCCACTGCAGCGCGTCTTCCACACTCTCGACGGGTCCGGGCGACCCAGGCACCACCGGGACACCGTTGGCGATCATCGCGGCGCGGGCCGCGGACTTGTCGCCCATGGTGCGAATCTGGTGCGGCGTGGGGCCGATGAACGTGATCCCGCTGGCGGCGCACGTCTCCGCGAACTCGGCGTTCTCCGCCAGAAAGCCGTAGCCGGGGTGGATCGCGTCGGCACCGGTGATCTCGGCCGCGGCGATGAGGCGCGGAATGCGGAGATACGAATCGCGCGCCGGCGCCGGCCCAATGCAGACGTCGTCGTCGGCGAAGCGGACATGGAGCGATTCTCGATCGGCCTCGGAATACACGGCGACCGTCTGGACGCCGAGTTCGCGGCAGGCTCGGATGATGCGTAACGCGATCTCGCCTCGGTTGGCGATCAGCACTTTCTTGAACACTTAGCGTGCGCCCTGGTTGACCGCGCTCCAATCCCCTTCCGACGCCCCGGCGATGCCCTGCGTGCGCAGCGCGAACTCGCTCGGACTCGTCGACGCCTCGAGGGCCGCTTCGTACGAGATGACCCCCTGCTTGTACCAGTTGAGAAGTGACTGGTCGAACGATTGCATGCCGTACTGGATCGTGCCTTCACGAATGAGGTCGGGGATCGAGAGCGCCTTGGTGGCGTCGCGGATGTTCTCGGCGACGGCGGCGCTGTTCACGAGGATCTCGGTCGCCGGGATGCGCCCCGCTCTGTCCTTGCGCGGCACGAGGCGCAGGCAGATGACGGCCTGGAGCGCTGCCGACAATTGGAACCGGATGTCGGCCTGCTCGTGCGGCGGATAGAACGAGAGGATACGGTTGATCGTCTGCGTGGCGTCGGTCGTGTGGAGCGTCGAGAACACCATGTGCCCCGTGTCGGCGGCCTTGAGCGCGATCTCGAGCGTCTCGAGGTCGCGGATCTCACCGATCATGATGATGTCGGGGTCCTGACGGAGCACGCGACGCAGCGCCTGCCCGAAGCTCGTGGTGTCGGTGCCGACCTCGCGCTGATTGATATGGCACTTGATGTCGCGATGCAGGAACTCGATCGGGTCCTCGATCGTGATCACATTCGCATGTCGGTTCTCGTTCACGAACTGGATCATGGAGGCGAGCGCGGTCGACTTGCCCGAGCCAGTGATGCCGGTGACGAGCACGAGGCCACGCGGCCGCAGTGCGATCTCCTTGAGCACGACCGGGAGGTTGAGCTCCTCCATGGAGAGCGCCTGGAACGCGATCGCTCGGAACGCGTACGCCAGCGAGCCGCGCTGCTGATAGACGTTCACGCGGAATCGCCCGACGCCCGGTACGCCGATCGCGAAGTCGGCGTCCTTGGACTCGTCGAACTCACGACGCTGCTTGGGCGGGATGATCTGTTCACCGATCGACCGGAGGTCCTCGGGCCGCAGCGAGGGGAGCTCCATCGGGACCAGCTCGCCGTTCAGTCGCATGGTCGGCGGGCGGCCGATCTTGAGATGCAGGTCCGATCCACCCTGCTGCGCCATGGTCTGCAGCACGAGCTTGAAGTTGTATGACGGTGCGGCTGCAGCAGGCGCGGCTGCAGCAGGCGCGGCTTCAGCGGCCGCCCCCGCGGCGGCGGCCGCGGCCGGCGAAGCGGCGGCCGCGAATGGCTTCCGCGCCTCAGCCATTGGTCGCGACGCGGAAGAGCACCTGACCGTACTCGACCGGATGCGTGTCGGTGGCAATCATCTCGAGCACCGTGCCCGTGACCTCGGACTCGATCTCGTTCATGATCTTCATGGCTTCGATGATGCAGAGCACCTGCCCCTTCTTGATCTGCTGCCCAACCGTGACGTAGGCCTTGGCACCCGGTTCGGGCCTACCGTAATAGGTGCCGACCATGGGCGACTTCACGTCGGTGGTGTTCGACGCGGCTGCCGGCGTAGCGGCCACTGCGGCGGGCGGTGCCGGCGCGGCGACGGCGGCGGGCGCGGGTGGTGCGGCCGCCTGGGGGGCAGCCGCGTACTGCACGACACCGCGAGCGGTCGGCGTCTTGCTCAGACGGATCCGCATGCCCTTGTCGGAGGAGATCTCCATCGAGTCCACCGCGGACTCGTCGAGCATCTCAAGCAACTTTTTCACGTATCGGAGGTCGATCATCAGTGGGACTGGTGGTAGGTGGGAGGCAGAAGGACGCACCCCGACGCGACGACGGCATGACTACAACTGCAACAGCTCCCGCGCAAAGCTCGTGAGGACCTCGGGGCCATTGCTGCCAAGGAACACATCGTCCTCGACCCGTACCCCTCCCCACCCCTCCAGATAGATACCAGGTTCGATCGTCACCACCGCCCCCGCCGGCAACGGAGCCTCGGCGGTCTTGGCCAACCGAGGCGCTTCGTGGATCTCCAAGCCGATCCCATGCCCGAGCGAATGGCCGAACGCTTCCCCATAGCCGAGGCGGTGAATGTAGTCTCTCGCGAGCGCGTCGCCATCCCGTCCGCGCATCCCCGCCCGAACGAGCGCCGAAGCGCTACCGTTGGCCTCCCGAACCGCGGTGTGGATCTCCAGTTGCCGAGCCGTGGGTGGCGCACCCACAACGAACGTCCTCGTGATGTCGCTGCAATAGCCGGCGTGGATCGCGCCGAAGTCGACGAGCAGCAGGTCGCCGCGCTCGATCACCTGCCGCGACGCGCGCGCGTGCGGGAGCGCCGACCGCGCGCCTGCCGCGATGATCGTCTCGAACGGGAAGCCCTCGCTCCCCGCCGAACGCAGCGCGTGTTCGAGCCGGCCCGCGACCTCCAGCTCGGTCATCCCCGGCCCCACCTGCGGCAGCGTCGCCGCGAGTGCGTGCTCGGCGATTCGCACTGCCTCGCGGATCAGCTCGAGTTCGCCCTCGTCCTTCGACTCACGTAGCACTTCGACCAAGTTGACTGACGGCCGCCAGAGCCAGCGCGAACCGTCGCTGGTCGCGTCGAGGAACCGCGCGGCATCGAGGTGCGTCACCTGCGCGGACTCGAACGCGATCACCTTGGTCCCTGGGAGCGCCTGCAGCTCGGTCCACAGCCGGACCCAGAGCGACGACGACTCGATCACGGTCCGCACGCCGTCGGCGACCTCATGCTTGACCTGTGTCGCGTACCGGAAATCGGTCAGGAGGAGGCAGGCCGACTGCGTGACCACCACGAGTGCATTGGAGCCGGAGAACCCGGTGAGGTAGCGCACGTTGGGCAGTGCGCTCACAAGCATGGCGTCCAAGCCGCTCGCGACCAGCGATTGACGAAGCCGCGTGAGTCGGTGGGCCGTGACGCTCACGCGCGGACCGCGCCGCCGCGCTCAAGACGGCCGAGGGAGGCCGCATCGAAGCGGCCGCGAAGGCGCATGACGCCGGCATCCTCATCGGTCTCGGTCTCGACGTTCTCGCCGCTCCGGTGCGCCTCCGCGAGCAGGCGGCCGTCCGTCAGCGGGATCAGAAGTGTCACCTCCGGACGGCGGTCGCGGAGCCGCTCGCGCAGGAGTGCACGCAGCGGATCGAGTCCGGCGGCGTCGTTCGCCGAGGTGTAGATCGAGCCTGGCGCGAGATTCTCCATTCGGTCCTTGAGCGCCTGCTGCAGGTCGGGCGTGAGACGATCCATCTTGTTGAACACATAGACCATCGGCACACCCGCGACCCCGAGACCGGCGAGCACGTCGTCCACGACGAGGCGCTGCTCCTCCCAGCTCGGATGACTGGCGTCGATCACATGCAGGAGCAGGTCCGCCTCCGAGACCTCCTCAAGGGTCGCCCGGAAACTCGCGACGAGATGATGGGGGAGCTTGCGGATGAAGCCCACCGTGTCGGTGAGCAACACCGACTGATGCTCCCCGAGCTCGATCTCGCGCGTGAGTGGGTCGAGCGTGGCGAAGAGGCGGTCCTCGACGAAGATCTCGCGTTCGCCGGAGATCCCACGAAGGATCGAACTCTTCCCTGCGTTCGTGTAACCCACGAGTGAGGTGCGGAAGCTCCCCACGCGTCCGGCGCGCTGCACGACACGCGCTTTGGTGACTTCCTCGAGCCGGTCCTTGAGCAGCTTGATCCGCTGACCGACGAGACGCCGGTCGGTCTCGAGCTGCGTCTCGCCCGGACCGCGCACGCCGATGCCGCCTCGGAACTTCTCGAGGTGGGTCCACATGCGAGTGAGCCGCGGCAGCGAGTATTCGAGCTGCGCGAGCTCCACCTGCATGCGCGCCTCCGCCGACCGGGCGCGCGTGGCGAAGATGTCGAGGATCAACTCGGCGCGGTCGATCACACGCTTGCCGAGCTCTCCTTCGAGGTTCTTGCCCTGCGCGGGCGAGAGCTCGTCGTCGAAGATCACGAGCGTCGCGTCCTTCTCCGCGAGCATGACTTTCAGCTCCTCCACCTTGCCACGGCCGATGTACGTGGCCGGGTCCGGGCGGTCGAGCTGCTGCGTCAACGTCCCGACGACGACACCGCCGGCAGTATCGGCGAGCCGCTCGAGCTCCTCGAGGTGCTCGTTGACGAGGTGCCGCGCGTTGGAGCGCTTGATCGGCGCGCCGACGAGGATGGCGCGCTCTTGGTGCGCGTGGAGCTCGATGATGGTACGAATCGGGATGAAGGCTGAAGGAAGAAGTCCGAGCGGAACGAGCGGGCTCAGGGAATCTAAGCGCCCGAGGCCCGCCCTCCGCCACTTCTCATCCGTCGACCTTCATTCTTCGACCTTCATCCTTCCGCGTTCATCACCGGAATGTGTCTAGCCGTCCCGCCCCAGCGTACGGCCTCGTCACGCTGCCGAACGGCGTTTTCATGGTGAACTCACCGGTCACGCGATAGTCGACACTGCCGCGCTGCGCATAGTGGACCAGCGCGCGCTGCACTGAGGCGAAGGTGAAGTTCACTGGTACGATCACCTCCGAGTTCCCCTTGTCGGTGAGCGTCAGGAGCTTCTCGATCTCACCGGTCGCGATCTGGCTCGAGTCGACCCACACCACGTAGGTGATCCGGCTCGCGTCGAGCCGGTACTCGTTCGGATTGTAGACGTCGAGGATCAGATCAAGTGACCCGCCCTGCAGACCGACCCCCTTCACCTTCACGTCCTTCACGGTGACCACAGGATTGGCGAACGCCTGGCGCGCGAGAGTCGCACAGCCCGACACCGCGACAACCGCCACAACCGCGACCAACGAGACTCCGATCATCCAGCGACGCATCAACTCTCCTGTTGTGACTGTTGTTGCTGTTGTTCCTGTTGTTCACGCAGCGCCCGCCACCAGGCGAGCCGCTTTTCGACTTCCTTCTCGAACCCGAACGACCCGGGCACATAGAACGCGCGGTCGGACAACTCGTCAGGAAGGTAGTCCTGGGGCAGGTAGCCCTCCGGCGCTTCGTGCGCGTACTGATACCCGTCGCCGTACCCCAGTTCCTTCATCAACTTGGTCGGCGCATTCCGAATGTGCATCGGCACTGGCGCCGCCGGCGTCGCCCGCGCGGCGTCGAGCGCCGCCTTCCATGCCAGGTACACCCGATTGGATTTTGGCGCTGTGGCGAGATAGACCGCCGCCTCGGCGAGCGCGAGCTCCCCCTCGGGCGAGCCGAGGAACTGGTAGGCATCGCGCGCAGCGATCGCGATCTCGAGCGCGCGCGGATCCGCGAGACCCACGTCCTCCGAGGCGAATCGCACGGTGCGCCGCGCGATGTAGAGCGGGTCCTCCCCGCCCTCGATCATGCGCGCGAGCCAGTAGAGCGCTCCCTGCGGATCCGATCCACGCATCGACTTGTGGTACGCCGAGATCAGGTTGAAATGTTGCTCTCCCGACTTGTCGTAGACGGCGACGCGCTGCTGCAGCGCGCCCTCGACCTGCTCGCGCAAGATCGTGATGTCTCCGGTGGCATCGCCCCGCGCGGCCTCCGCGAGCAGCGCCGCGGCTTCGAGCACCGTGAGGGCCCGCCGCGCATCGCCGTCAGTCTGCTCGGCGAGCATCGTGCGTGCCTCCTCCGCGAGCAAAAGGCCTCGACCGCCGAGTCCATGCTCCGCGTCCGCGAGCGCGCGCGTGAGCAGCGCCTCGACGGCGTCACTCCCGAGCGGTTTGAGCACGAACACCCGCATGCGGCTCAGCAACGCGCCGTTGATCTCGAAGCTGGGATTCTCGGTGGTGGCGCCGATCAGCGTGAGGAGTCCGCTCTCCACATGAGGGAGCAGGGCGTCCTGCTGGCCGCGATTGAATCGGTGGATCTCGTCGACGAAGAGCACGGTGCGTGCACCGAGCTGCCGTCGTTTCTCGGCTTCTCCGACGATCTCGCGGATGCGCGGGATCCCGTCGGTGACGGCACTGAACGGAACGAACTCGCCCTCTACATGGCGGGCGACGAGCCGTGCGATCGTCGTCTTGCCGGTGCCCGGCGGACCCCAGAGCAGGATCGACCCAGTCTCGCCGCGTTCCATGGCGACGCGCAACGGCTTCCCCGCCGCGAGTAGATGCTCCTGCCCCACGACGTCGTCGAGTGTACGGGGGCGCAGTCGCGACGCGAGCGGGGCGGACAACGGCCGCTCGAATAGGCCCGGCGCCGCGTCGGCGCCGTGCGCGCGCGACGGACCGGAGCGCGCCACCCTCAGTGCCCCATCACCGAGCGCATGATCATCGCGATCGCGCAACCGGCGAAGAATGCCGCATTGTGGCCCCACCCCGACTTGCCCTGGAACTCGGGGATCAGGTTCGACGCGCCCACATACAGCGTCACACCCGCGGAAAGCGCGAGGCCCCAGTGTGCGAGCGGCTCGAAGAGCCCTGTGAGCACCACGCCGAGCAGCGTGGCAACGCCGAGCGCCGTCGCGGCGCCGAGCGCTTCGGAACGACTCCGACCCGACGCGATCCAGAGCGACGCGATCGCCAGTCCCTCGGGAATCTTGTGCAGGAAGACCGCGCCGAACACGAGCACGCCAAGCTCATCGCTCACCGTGAAGGCGCTCGCGATCGCGACGCCGTCGACGAAGGTGTGCAGAAGCAGCCCCGCGAGCGCCGATCCGCTCACGGCGCGGCTCACATGATGTGTCTCTTCGCCGAAGTGGAAATGCCCCACCAGCGCATGTTGCGTGAGGTGCACGGCGAGAAAGCCCGCGAGCACCACCGGCGCCGCGCCCACACCCGCCTGCTCGATCGCCTCGGGCAGCAGGCCGACGATGGCCACGACCACGAGGAATCCCGCCGAGAAGGCGAGGAACAACTCGAGCGAACGCGGGGACCACCGTGGGCGCGCCGTGACTGCGGCCGCACCGACGAGGTTGCCCGCCGCGGCGAGCACGGCGTAGACGAGGGAGGACACCGTGGGAAGATAGCTGACGCGAGAAGGCGTCAGCGACCGGCGAAGGGTCTCAGGAGGCGCCGGAGGGGGCGCCGCCGATGGCGCGCACGAGGCCTCGCAGCGCGAGCTCGTACCCGTCGGCGCCGAATCCCGCGATGATCCCGATCGCGCCCGGCGCGAGCCACGAGTGCCGACGCTCCGGCTCGCGCGCGTAGATGTTCGACAGATGCACTTCCACGTACGGCAACGAGACCGCGGTGAACGCATCGCGGATGGCGAGACTGGTGTGCGTCCAGGCGCCGGCGTTCACGAGCGCCGCCGTCTCCACGCCACGGCAGTTATGGATGGCGTCGAGCATGCGCCCTTCGTCGTTGAACTGCGAGAACAGGAGCGTGACGCCGAGCTCGGCCCCGACTTCTTCGAGCCGCGCCTCGATCTCGGAGAGCGTCGTCGTGCCGTAGATCTCGGGTTCGCGGATCCCGAGGAGATTGAGGTTCGGCCCGTTCAGGACAGCGATCCTCACTGCGTCAACCGCCGCAGCCAGCCCTGGAACTGGTCGAGGTCGTCCTCGCCCGGCGCTTCATCACTGGGCGCCGCCGGCGTCTCGGGTTCTGGCTCCGGGGCGGAGGCCGCCTCGGACACTGGGGCTGCCGACGACACTGGGGCTGCCGACGACACTGGCGCTGCCGACGACGGCGTGGCCGATCCGACCGATGAAGCGAAGAACTGATCGAATCGCAGTTTCGAGGACGCGCGCGGCACGCTGCCGCGCGGTGGCGTTGCGGACGGCGACTCGGCAGGCATCGGCGCGGAGGGCCCCTCGCCGAAGACCGAGTCGAGCGCGCTGCCGCCGGACGGCCCCGACGTCGCACCGACGGCGGCCAAGCGATGCGCGGAGCTCTCGTCGTTGGGGTCGACGCCAAGTCCGAAGATCTCGTCGAGCGGGCTCAGCGGCCCGCCGGCCGCCGAGGGTACCGCGGAGACCACCATCAGCGCGAGCGGCGTGAGCGCGCGACGCGCGAACGCAGAAAAGAACTCGCGGGCGCTCGGTCCGCTCGAGGCAGACGCGGGCCGAGGCGGATCGAGGGGCGTGGTGAGCGAGACATCGGCGAACGACATCTCCGACAGCATCGCGTTCGCGGGAGCCGGCGGCTCGACCGTGAGATCGCCGCTCACCGGCGTCTCGAAGTCGAGGGTCACGCGAGGCCCCGTCGTGCGCGGCGAAGGCGGCGTGGCGGCGATGGACTCCGGCTCGAATTCCGGGAACGCATCCGAGGCGGCGACGAGAGGCGCAGCAGAGAGTTCGAGCGGCGTCGCTTCGAGTTCGAGAGGCGCAGCCGCGGCCACGATCGCTGGTTCGGTTGGATGCTCCGACGCCTGCTCCAGCGCGCGCAGGCGGTCCTTCAGTCCCTGGTCGGCCGGCGCCTGCACGATCAGCTGGCGATAGACGTCGATCGCCTTGTCGTGGAGTCCCTGCTGCACGTAGAGCGCCGCCATCGTCTCGGTCACGAACGTGGCCGGCGTTTCGAACCGACGCCGGAGATCTTCGATGTCCACTCGGACGGTCTCTGCATCCTCGAGCGATGGCAGCAACGGAATACCCGCGAGGGCGGACGACCGGCTCAGCGCCGGTTCAGGCTCTTCGAAGTCCGGCAGCAGTGTCAACTCGGCCGACGAGACCTCGACGAGGGCGTCCTTCGACATATGATCCATCGCGATCGATGGGATCGCCTGCTGCGGGTTGGGATCCGGAGAGAGGAATTCGAGCGACTCGAGACCCTCGAGCGGATCCGCGTCCCCGCTCTCGAACTGCGTCGCCTCCAACTCTGCCAAGGGGGGTACGTCGGCGCTGAACTCCGCAAGTTGGAGCCCGTCGATCGACGCCATCTCAGAGAGTGGCTCCGCGACCTCAGACTCTTCGATGATCCTACCGATCGGCGCGCTCACCTGCGGCGCCCGTGGTGTGGCGACGAACGGCGCGGGTGCGGGTGCTGGTGCGGGCGCGGGTGCTGGCGCTGGCGCGGGCGGAGCTGACGCCTCCGCCGATTCGCCGAAGTCGAAGTTCAAGTCGAACAGCGAAGCGCGCTTGGCGGGCTTCGCCTGTGCCGAGACCTCGACCGTCCTGGCGGAGGAATCGACCGCCGGCCGCGCCGGTGTCGACGTCGCTTCACTGAGTTCAGGTACCGGCGGCGCGATGCTCGGGCGCGTGGTCGGTGCGTCGAGGTCGACCATTCCGTGCGACTGCATCGGGGAGGCCACGCTCACGGACTGTGCTACGGACACGATGTTGGGCGCGATCGACGGCGGGGCCGAGGTCTCGGCGCCACCGCCGACTTCGGCGAGGAGGGCGATGACCTCGTCGTTGCGACGATCAAGCTCGAGAACGCGGGTGTACCAACCGCGGGCGGTCTCAAGGTCCATCCCGAGTCGGGCGATGTCGCCCAAGTGCCTGAGCGCGATGAGGTTCTCCGGGTCGACAGCCAGCGCGGCCTCAAAGGGGGCGCGGGCTTCCTCGAACCGACCGGTCTCGAAGAGGCACTGACCGTACACGACCAGCCCGTTCATGTTGCCGGGCTGTTCGCCGAGGTGTTTTTCGCACAGGAGGATCGCCCGGTCAATGAAGCCGGTCTTGCGGTACTCGTTGGCCAGCGGCGCGAAGAAGCGCCGCGGGTTCTCGTGGTAGCGCTTCCGAAGGTCGTCGACGCGGTTGGATGCGGTCATGCAGAGTATTCCGTGAAGGGGTCGCGGGGGCGCGAGCACCCGAGGTCAAACTATCACTCTAGCTGAGCGAGCGTCAATCAGAAGTTGGCGTCTCGCTTGATTTTACGTCACTCGCGCGGGTACTTTTGAAGGCTAGTTCACTCACTGCGCGAGGGGTCCCGAACGCCTCAGGCCGGGCGTTGGAATCCTCGCGCGTCTTCACTACTGCTTGCTCCAGGGGTCGTCGTCCGTGCTTCAATCGATGCGGGGCATCGCCAAGTATATCTGGATCTTCCTCTTCGTCGCCTTTGTCGGCGGCTTCCTGCTGGGTGACGTGTCGGGCCTGCTCGGACGCTCCCCTGTGACGCCGACCACAGCGGTCGCCAAGGTGAACGGGAGCGAGATCCTGTACCTCACGTGGCAGAACCTCTCGCTCCAGCTCGCGAGCGAGCAGGAACGTCGGTCTGGGCGCTCGCTCAACCTCGATGAGCGTCGGCAGATCGAGGACCAGGCGTTCAACCAACTCGTTTCTGACGTACTCCTCCAACAGGAATACGAGAAGCGGGGGATCCACGTCACAGATGCGGAGATCCGCGAGGCCGCCCTGACCTCCCCGCCCCCGGATGTCTATCAGAATCCGAGCTTCCAGACGGACGGGCGTTGGGACCCGGCCAAATACCAGCGTTTCATCACGTCGCCGATCGCACGGCAGCAGGGCATCAGCCTGCAGCTCGAGAACTACTATCGGTCCGAGTTGCCGCAGCAGCGCCTCTTCTCGCAGATCTCGTCCGAGGCCTGGGTGAGCGATGAGCGCCTGTTCCGCATGTTCCGCGATGAGCGCGACTCGGCGACGGTGCGCTTCGTTGCGATCAAGCCGACCCCGGCGCAGATCGAAGCCGCCGTGGTCACCGACGGCGAGGCCAAGCAGTTCTACGGCCAGTACGAGGGCCGGTGGGAGCGCCCAGGGCGCGCCGTGGTGTCGGTGATCGGAATCGGCCGCATCCCGACTGCCGCCGATACCGCCGCGACCGCGGGCCGCCTGCTCACGCTGCGCGACGAGATCTCGAGCGGTCGTGCGACGTTCGAGGACGTGGCCAAGCGCGAGTCCGAGGACACGATCTCCGGCCCGCAGGGCGGCGACTTGGGACGCGGTCCGAAGGGGCGATTCGTCCCCGAGTTCGAAACGGTGGCATTCGCGCTGCGCGCTGGGCAGATCTCCGAGCCGGTAAAGACCCAGTTCGGCTGGCACCTGATCAAGGCGACTGAGCGCAAGGGCGACACGCTCGCGTTGAGTCACATCCTGATCGCCGTCAAGCAGAACGATTCCACGGCGACGGCTACGGACCGACGTGCTGACGAACTCGCGTCGCTGGCGGGTGGTGCGACCGAGCCTGCCAAACTCGACAGCGCTGCGGCCAAGCTCGGCCTGCTCATGACGCAGCTCTCGGTGCAGGAAGGCCAGACGACCAACTATCTCGGTCGTCCGGTGGGCGGCATCACCGGATCAGCGTTCTCCGGCATGGCGATCGGCGAGACGAGCGACCTCCTCGATGACGACGAGGGCTACTACCTCGTGCGACTCGACTCGGCGACCCGGGGCGGCAAGCAGCCCTTCGACTTGGTCCGCACGGAGATCCTGAAGGCGCTCAAGGAGCGGAAGGCTGTCGCGAACCTGGTCGCGCAGGGCGAGGCGCTGTTGGCCTCGGCCAAGGCGACGGGGCTCGACGACGCGGCATCGAAGGCGGGGCTCACGGTCGCGAACGCGGGGCCGTTCACCCGCCTCGGATTCGTTCCGGGACTTGGCTACTACAACGAGGCCGTTGGTGCCGCCTTCGCATTGCCGATCGGGACACCGGGAATGGCAGCGACCACCGAAGCGGTCGTCGTGATGGTGGTCTCGGCGCGCGTCGAGGCGACCCGTGAGTCGTTCGACGCCCAGAAGGCGACGATGCGCGAGCAGACGGTGCAGACGCTCCGCCAGCAGAAGGTACGGCTCTTCCTCGACAACCTCCGTCGCGAGGCGAAGATCGTGGATCGCCGACGCGAGATCAACGCAACGCTGCGCCGGCAGTCGGTGGCAGCGCTGTAGGTACTACGAGGTGTGTGGTGCGGGGTGTGTGGTGAAAAGCGAAGCGGGGGACTTGGCTGAGTGCCGAGTCCCCCGCTTCGTTGCTTCCCGTCGTTACCTCACACCTCACACCTCAGAGCAGCCTCCGCGGCTCCTTCGCCGGGGAATCGTCGTGCTGCACCGCGTCGCGGGGCGACGCCGGGGGGAGCGCATCGCGCTCGGCGGGCGTCGCGATCTCGCGCTGGACGTCATTCATGTTCTTCTTGAATTCCTTGATGCCCTTGCCGAACGAGCCGGCGATCTCGGGGATGCGCTTCGCTCCGAAGAGCAGCAGCACCACCACGAGGCCAACGATCATCTCCGTGGGTCCCAGTCCGAACATGCGATCCTCCTTAGAACAGCGAACGCGCGATGAGATAGGCGACCAGGACCCCGACGAGACTCAGTAACGAGACGTCGAGCGCGATGGGTCCCAGTCCAACACTGACGATAACGAGGTCGATATTCAAGGGCCCCATCGACGGAGTGACGCCGGCCGTGAGGAACTCCTTCACTGCCCCGGAGGGCAGGAACATCCGGCAGAACTGCGTCAAGAACCCGCCGAGCACGAACCCGATGCTCAGCACCATTGCATGAAAACCGGGACGGTGCTTCGCGCTCCCGTGCGACGCCATCAGGACCGCCGATCCATGACATACCCCAGTACATCGAACAGGGACTGACGGACGTCGGACGCCGGCAGCCCGCTGAGTGCCTCTTCGGCCTGCTCGGCGAACTCCTCGCCCCTCTGTCGGGCGAAGTCGAGCCCGCCGCACTCGCTCACGATGCCGACGACCTCGGCGATCGAACGGTCACTGGGCGTCGGGTCGGCGAAGAGCTTCTCCACGCGCTCACGCTGCGCCCGTGACATCTGCGGCAATGCTGCGATGAGCGGGAGCGTGACCTTGTGCTCCTTCAGGTCATTGCCGCTCGGCTTTCCCGTGATCGCTTCCTGCTCCGTATAGTCGATCAGGTCGTCGGCCACCTGGAACGCCATGCCGAGCCGTTCGCCGAAGAGACGCATCGGGGCACGGAACCGCGGCGCGCCGGCGAGCGCGCCCATCTCGCAGGCCGCCCCGACGAGCGAGGCCGTCTTGGCGCGGATCAGGGCGTAGTAGTCGGCTTCGGTGAAGCTCAGCGCGTCGAATGACGCCAACTGCCGGAGCTCGCCGAGCGTCATCTCACTCGACGCCTGCGTGAACGCGCGGAGGGGTTCGAGATCTCCGAGGCGGACCAGTTCGGCGATCGCCTTGGAGAAGAGGAAGTCACCCATGAGCACGGCGACCTGATGACTGAAGAGCGCGTTGATCGTGGGCTGACCGCGACGCAGCACCGAGTGGTCCACCGAGTCGTCGTGCACGACGCTCGTGAGGTGGACCAGTTCCGTGACAGCGGCGAGCGCGACCGCGCGCTCCTCAGGCGCATCGTCGACCGCAGATGCGAGGAGCAGCAGCGTCGGACGGAAGAGCTTGCCTCGCATGCCACGCAAGTGCGCGTTCGCCGCTTCGACGATCGCGACGTCGGCCTGCATGATCCGCCACATCTCTGCCGGCACCCGGTCCAGGCGGTCGCGGATCGGCGCCTGGATCTCGAGCAACGCCGCGGCGACGGGGGCGTGCAGGCGGGTATCGACGGTCACTTGAGGCCCTTCTCGACTGCGTTGAGCCGCGCACCGATGTCACGGAACTGGATGTCGACCGCGAACACACGCTGATAGAACTTCTTGGCGTCGGGGAGCAGGTCCAGCTCCTCGTTGATCATGCCGAGCAGGTAGAGCACACCGACGAGCGAGTCGTCGGTCACGCCCGGTTCGGCAAGGGCGCGCTGGAGGATCGTCGCCGCGACAGGCAGCTGCACCTTCTCCACGAAGCACTGCCCGAGGGCTTCGATCGCACGAACGCGGTTGGTCGGTCCACGCAACGACTTCTGGAACTCCGAGATCGCCTCGTCGAGCAGGCCCATCTCCTTGTAGGCGACACCGAGGTCGTAATGCGCCTCGTGATCCTCCTCATCCACGTTGGCCGAGACGCCCTGTTTGAACTTGCGTAGCATGTCGGCGAAGTCCGCCTGCTCGTCGCCGGTCGGCTCCTGTTCTTCGACGACCATGCGCGTGCTCTTGGGCTCCTCCTCTTCGCGCAGCCAGTCGCCCAGCGAGACGAACTCTTCCTCGGCAGGCTTCTTGGGCGCGGCCTTGGCCGGCGCCGGCGCTGCCGGAAGAGCCGGCTTCTTGATCGCGGTCGTGGAGCGTCGCGGAGCCGGTTCGGCAGGAGCCGGGGCTTCGGCGATCGTCTCGAGCGCTGCCTGGGCGCGGATGTCGTCGGGCGCGATCTCGAGGACCCGCTGGTACACGACGCGAGCCTTGGAGGCCTGCCCATCGCGCACGAGCGCGTCCGCGAGTTCCACGTACGCTTCGGCCAGGCGCATTCTGTCGCTGGCGCGGAAGGCGAACTCCACGCGCTTCTGGTGGTAACGGATCACTGTGGGCGCGATCCGGACGATCTCCTCGGCCACCGAGGCCGCGGTGTCGAGGTCCCCGTCGCGTTCGAATCCAGCGAGCGTCGACTCCAGTTCGGCAACGCCGGCATCGCGTTGACCGTCGTCGAGGAGCGCCTCAGCGAGTTGGCGGCGGAGTCCCCAGTCGTCGGGGGCCGCATCACAGCGGTCACGCAGCGACTCGACCGAGTTCGCCAGCACGACCGATGTCACACGCGGTCCCGGCGGCGGTTCGGTGTCGACGAACGCCACGGCAGGCAACGGCGAGTCCGGCGCGGCTTCGACGAGCGGCTGCGACGGCTCGGAGAACGAATCCCCGAGCGGCAGCGCGTGCGCACCTTCGCTCGACTCGATCTCGAGCGGCTCGAAGCCGGCGAATTCCTCTACGGCCAGCGATGCACCGGGTGTGCCGAAGCTCCCGAAGTCGCCGGACGGCGGCGCCGACTCGACCCGTTCCGGCTCGGCGGGCGGCGCGTCATCCATCGTCAGCATCGGCAGATCGACGAGGCTCGGCACGTCGATGAGGCTCGGCACGTCGACGAGGCTCGGCACGTCGATGAGGCTCGGCACGTCGATGAGGCTCGGCACGTCGATGAGGCTCGGCACGTCGATGAGGCTCGGCACGTCGAGGAGCGGAATCCCACGCGTCGGCGTGCCAACCGTCAGCTCGAGATCGAGCAGCGGGATCTCGGAAGGAACGGTCGGGGGCTCGAGATCCCGATCGAGATCGAGTAGCGGGATCTCGTTGGCGGGCGGAATATCCTCGACGAGCGAGGTCGGTTCGAGACCGATGAGCGAGGCAGCCGGCACTGGCGGGACGAGCGCAGCGGGACGTGTCGGCACCTTCGACGGCGCGGTGACGGGCGGCATCCCCGTGTCGAGAATATCGAGGCCGGCGACCGCCTTGGTCACGCGTCGGGCGTCCGCCGGCGGCATGACGCCGGAGACACGAGACGGACGTGAGGAAGGCGTCGTGTCGAGATCGAGGAAGACGAGGCCCCCGTGTTTCGACGACGCGCCCGCGTCGGCCGCCTTCGGTTCGATCGTGGGATCGATCACCTTCATCCGCTCGACGACCGACTCCGAGTCCGACGCCCGCCCATCGCGAATGCACTGCGCGTAGGCGACCTGCAGTTGTTCGAGCGCCTCGTCCTTGCGATCGGCCTTCACCAACTGATCGGCCAGCATCAGTCGCACGTCATCTTGCTCGGGGACGAGGTCCGCAAACTCCTTGAGCGCGCGGAAGGCCTCGTCGAGATTATCCGCCTTCTGCATCCGGGCCGCGTACTCAAGGAAGTTCTGCCGCGCGTCGGCCTTGAAGCCCTTCTCGGCCGAGATCTTCCCGAGCTTGTAGTAGACAACGGCGCGCCCCGGCGACTGGCGCAGGATCTTGTTGCAGAGGGCGATGGCGGGGTTGTAGAACCCGCCCTCGGCATAGTGATCGACCGCGCGTTCCCAGAGGGAGACCGCCTCGGAGAGGTTCCCCGACTTCTGGAGCAGATCCCCGACTCGGTTGTAGAGCGGGATGTCGATCGGATCCTCTTCGCCCGTCTCGTAGACCTCGATCATTTCGCGATAGGTCGCGAGGGCCTTGTCCATCTGCTTCTTGGCCTCGAAGTCGGCCGCCTTCTTCTTGAGCTTTAGGATGTCGGCCATTCTGGAAACTTACCCGGCGAACCCGTGGCGTGACAAGCGTTTGGCACCGGCCGCGCTGGACCCTCAGCCCCGGTGTGCGGGCCGGCCGGCGACCCAGGTCCGGAGGCAGCGGTTGTCGCCGTACCAGTACGGGATCTCGCGATGGTCATGCACCTCGAAAAGCGCGAGGTCAGCCTGGAATCCAGGGGAGAGCTGCCCGACCTCGCCCGCGAGGCCGAGCGCCGCGGCGCCGTTCACCGTGGCAGCAACGAAGGCCTCGCCCACGCTCAGTCGCAACTGACTCACTCCCAGGGTGAGCACGAGGGGGAAATTCACCGTTGGACTGGTGCCGGGGTTGAAATCCGACGCGAGCGCGATCGGCACTCCGGCGGCCATGAGCGCGCGCGCCGGGGCCTGCTTTGCACGGCCAAGAAAGAGCATGGTGCCCGGCAGGAGGGTCGCGACGGTGCCCGCCGTCGCGAGGGCCGCGATCCCAGCCTCCGAGATCGCGGCAAGATGATCCGCCGACGTCGCACCGAGCTCGGCGGCGAGTTCGGCGGCCGCTCCGTTCTCGAGTTCGTCGGCGTGGAGCTTGATGCCGAGTCCCGCGCGACGCGCCGCCCCGAGAATGCGGCGCGACTCGTCCGTGGTGTACACCCCGGGCTCGCAGAACACGTCGCAGAAGCGCGCCAGTCCTTCGGCCGCGACCGCCGGAATCATCTCCCCGATCACGAGTGCGATGTACTCCTCGCGGCTGCGTGGCGCCTCGCGGTATTCGAGCGGAACTTCGTGCGCGCCCAAGAAGGTCGGCACCAACCGCAACGGCACGTCCGCCGCGAGGCGACGGATGACGCGCAGCGTGGTGAGCTCGGACTCGAGCGAGAGACCGTAGCCCGACTTGACCTCGAGGGTGGTGGTGCCGTGTGCCGCGATCCGACGGAGCCGACCCGCGGCGAGTGCGACCAGCTCGTCGGCGGAGCGTGTTCGGAGGTCGCGCACCGAGGAATGGATCCCCCCGCCACGCCGCGCGATCTCGAGGTACCCGACGCCAGCCGCGCGCAACTCTTGTTCCTCGTACCGCGCACGGCCGAAAATCGCATGGGTGTGCGAGTCGACGAATCCGGGGGTGATCACGCCCCGAGCGCAGTCGACGAGTTCGGCCCGCGGATACGCCGAACGCAACTCGGCGTCGGGAGCGACGGCCACGACCCGTCCGTCCGCGCCGACGGCGATGCCGACGTCATCCCGTACCGCTGCGTCCCCCTGCTCCGCCCCGCGACGGGCACGCGCGGGTCCGGTACAGGTGACGACCTGCGTGGCATTCACGAACAGCTGTGCGACGTCGGTCATGTCGGTGCCGGTGCGGGGACGGTCAGTGGAACAACGAGCGCGCTACGGAGAGGCGACGAGGTCGAGGAAGCGGTCGGCGCGGAGCGGGGCTTGGGCTTCTCCGCGACAGGCGTAGAAGCACTTGTCGCACTTGATGGGCGCGTAGCCCGCGTAGGTGCTCCAATGTCCGTCGACCGGGAAATCGGGGCAACGCCGGATCCCGCCGTACGGATCGATGTGTACGGTGTCCTTCCCGGAGTGGCATGGCTCGGTCAACTCGCCGCGCAGGTACCGCGGGATCTGTTCGAGATAGTGGTCCGAGTTGGAGATCGTCCCTCGCCGGCGGCGCTTGAATGCCAAGAGTTCGCGCACGAGCGATGCGATGCGTGCCCCTTGATCGGCACGCAGCAGGTGGTTCGTGTTCCCGTTCTTGAAGTCCGTGTAGACCGAGAGGTTCACCCCGACGCGCATCGCCTCGGCGGCACGCACGAGCGGCATGATCTCCTCGAGGTTGTCGTCCTTGATCACCGTGTTGAAGCGCACGGTCATTCCCTCGCGGCGGATCGCCTCGGCATTCGCGAGGATCTTCGCCGCGAGTCCGGGGATCCCGCGGGCCTGGTCATGGCGCTCGTCGAGGTAGTCGAGCGAAACGCTGAACTGGCCGATCCCTGCGTCCCAGAGTGACCGCGCCCGTTCGCGCGTGAGCATCGCGCCATGCGTGATCAGCGTCATCCATTTGAAGCGGATCGCGCGGTCGACCGCACCGACGAGGTCCTCGAGATCGCGGCGCAGCAGCGGCTCGCCACCGGTCCAGGTCACGACCATCGGATCGAAGGCCTTGGCTGCATCGACGAACGAGTCGAGCTCTTTCGCCTTCATCTCGGGCGACGTCTTCCAATAGTCGCAGAAGTCGCAGCGCGCGTTGCAACGCATGGTGACCTCGAAGTGCACGAGGACCGGGCGTCGTCGGAGCCGCAGCCGAGCGTATTTCCAGCTGAACGGGATGAGGTGCCAGGGAGCGAACTTCGCGGAGAGCACGCGCTCAGTTCGGCAGCGATGGCAGCGTGATGCCTTCGCGCCGCGCCGTCTCGCGCGCCGTCTCATAGCCCGCGTCGGCGTGCCGCGCGACGCCGATGCCGGGGTCGTTGGTGAGCACGCGTTGCAGGCGCTCGCGCATCTCCGGAGTGCCATCGGCGACGATCACTTGCCCAGCGTGCAGCGAGTTGCCGATACCGACGCCACCGCCGTGATGGAAGCTCACCCAACTCGCACCGCTCGCGACATTGAGCATCGCGTTGAGGAACGCCCAATCGGCGATCGCATCGGAGCCGTCCTTCATCGCTTCCGTCTCGCGAAAGGGCGAGGCGACGCTGCCGGTGTCGAGATGGTCGCGGCCGATGACGATCGGCGCCTTGAGTTCACCGCTCGCCACCAGGTCGTTGATGGCGACGCCGAAGCGCGCACGCGCCCCCTGCCCCAGCCAGCAGATGCGCGCGGGGAGTCCCTGGAAGTGGATCCGCTCTCGCGCAAGAGTGATCCATCGCTTGAGGTGCTCGTCGTGAGGGAACATCTCGAGCACGAGCGCGTCGGTGCGCGCGATGTCGGCGGGATCGCCGGAGAGCGCGGCCCAGCGGAACGGCCCCTTCCCTTCGCAGAAGAGGGGTCGCACGTACTCGGGCACGAAGCCCGGGATCTGGAACGCATCGGCGAGACCGGCGTCGAGCGCGACGGTGCGGATGTTGTTGCCGTAGTCGAACGCGACAGCACCCTTGTCCTGCATGTCACGCATGGCGCGGACGTGGCGCACCGCACTCGCGGTGGCGCGCCGCACGTAGTCCGCGGCATCGCGCGTGCGCAGCGACACCGCCTCCGCGAGCGACAGGCCGTGTGGGACATAGCCGTTGAGCATGTCATGCGCCGACGTCTGATCGGTGACGACGTCGGGGATGATCCCGCGCTCCACCATCTGCGGGAGCACGTCGGCCGCGTTGCCGACGAGGCCCACGGAGAGCCCGCGCCGCGCCGCCTGGGCCTCGCGGATCCACCGCATCGCTTCGTCGAAGTCGGCGGTCATCTTGTCGCAATACCCCGACTGCAGGCGCTTCTCGATGCGCGTGGGGTCGACGTCGACGCCGAGGATGGCGGCATCGTGCATCGTGGCGGCGAGCGTCTGCGCGCCACCCATGCCACCGAGCCCTGCGGTGAGTACGAAGCGACCGGCGAGCGTACCGCCGAAGTGCCGCTGCGCGACGGCTCCGAAGGTCTCGTAGGTCCCCTGGACGATCCCCTGCGACCCGATGTAGATCCACGATCCGGCGGTCATCTGGCCGTACATGATCAGTCCCTTCCGCTCGAGCTCGCGGAAGTAGTCCCAGGTCGCGAAGCGGCCAACGAGATTGGAGTTCGCGATCAGGACCCGCGGCGCGCCGGCATGCGTGCGGAAGACCGCGACCGGTTTGCCACTCTGCACGAGCAGCGTCTCGTCATTCTCAAGGGCGCGCAGCGCGGCGACGATGGCGTCGAACGCGTCCCAGTTGCGCGCGGCCTTGCCGGTGCCGCCGTAGACGACGAGGTCGTCCGGTCGCTCCGCGACGTCAGGGTCGAGGTTGTTCATGAGCATGCGAAGTGCGGCTTCCTGCTGCCAGCCCTTGCAGCTGATCTGGGTCCCGCGCGGAGCGCGGATCACGCGAGCGGTGGTCATGGAGAGCGGACGAGTCGGGTGGACGGCTAGACGGCGAAGCGGCCAGATGCGACGGCGGCCGCGAGTCGTTCGATATCGGGGCCGAGCACACGATCCTCCTTGAGCGCCGGCACGAGCGAGCGCACGGTCGCGAACGCGCGCTCGACGCCGACGCCCGCGCGCAGCGGCCGCCGGTACTCCAGTCCCTGCGCGGCACACATGAGTTCGATCGCCAGCACATGCTGCAGGTTGTGCACGACGCGGCGCAGCTTCGTCGCCGCGCCCATCGCCATCGGGACGACGTCCTCCTTGCTCCCGTCGGTCGGGATCGAGTCCACGCTCGCCGGATGCGCGAGGATCTTGCACTCGCTTGTGATCGCGGCCGCGGTGACCTGCGCCATCATGAAGCCGGAACTCACGCCCGCCGTCTGCGTGAGGAAGGGCGGCAGGCCTTCGTTCAAGTCGGGGTGCACCAGTCGGTCGATCCGTCGCTCGCTCATGACCGCGAGGGTGGTCATCGCGATCGCGAGGACGTCGAGCGCCATCGCGGCGGCCTGGCCGTGGAAGTTGCCGCCCGAGAGCATCGTACCGTCGTCGAAGACGAGCGGATTGTCCGTGGCCGCATTGAGCTCGCCACTGAGCAGCCCCTCGGCGAACCGGATCGCCTCGAGCACCGGACCATGCACTTGCGGCATGCAACGCAGCGCGTACGCGTCCTGGATGCGGGAATCCCCCGAGCGATGCGACTCGCGGATCTCGCTGTCGGCGAGTAGCTCGAGCAGCAGCGCCGCCGATTCCATCTGTCCGCGTTGACCGCGCGCCGCATGGATGCGCGGGTCGAAGGCCGTCGGCGTACCGCGCAGTGCCTCGAGCGAGGCCGCACCCGCGAGATGCGCCGCCTCCCAGCAGCGGCGCGCCGCCACGAGCGCGAGCGTTCCGACAGCGGTGTGCGCCTGCGTGCCGTTGATGAGCGCGAGGCCTTCTTTGGGACCGAGCACGACCGGCGCGAGCCCATGTGCGCGCAAGACGTCGGCGGCGAAGCCCGAGCCGGAGGCGTGCCGCAACTCGCCCTCGCCGATCAGCGCGAGCGCAAGGTGCGCAAGCGGTGCCAGATCCCCACTCGCGCCCACAGAACCCTGCTCCGGGATCTCCGGAAAGAGCCCAGCGTCGAGCATCGCGCACAGGAGCTCGGCCAACACCGGGCGCGCACCACTGAACCCCTTGGCGAGCACGTTCGCCCGCAGCAGCATCATCGCCCGGACCTCGCGCTCCGGAAGCCGCGGTCCCACGCCGGCCGCGTGACTGCGGACGATGTTCAACTGGAGTTGGGCGAGCTGGTCGGGCGCGATCGCGATGTCAGAGAGTTTGCCGAAGCCCGTCGTGACCCCGTACACGGCCTCGCCGCGTGCGGCGAGCCCCTCCACGATCGCGCGCGTCCCGAGCATGCGGATCCGCGCCTCAGGCGCAAGTCGCACCGTTCGGCGACCCTCGGCGACCTCCAACACATCGGAGACGGTGAGCGAGGAGCCGTTGAGCAGGAGGGGAACGGTCACGGGATGCGCGAGCCGGGGGGGGGACGGAAGGTGGCGCGGTCGTAGTCGAGCTTGATCTCGGGCTGCGCCTTGAGCGAGATGAAGAATGTAAAGGCGAAGTTGCCGTTCGGCGCCTGCGTGAAGCCGAAGATCGCCTTCCAATCGTGCAACTCGCGCTGCAGCGTCACCACCTGACTCGCGAACTCGCTGCGCTCGACGTCGTACATGGTGCTCCAACCCGCCGACCACTTGGGCGTGAGGTTGAAGCTCGTGCGGAACCCGACCGACGTGGTGGGCGGCACGCGATAGAACGTCCCGCCCGACGCGCCGAAATCGTTGGGATCGCGGGCGCCGGCGTTCTGGGTCGCTTGCCGGACGCACTCGTCGTAGTTGAAGGTGCCAGGCAGGTACGCAACGCACTGCGTCGCCGCGTCGTACTGCACCACGCGGCCGCCGACCGGCTGGCGCTGTCGGTTGGCGCTCACATTGAACGAGGCCGTGAAGCCCTGCCCCGTGGGGATCTCCCGCACCGCGCCGCGGGTCCGTGTCCCGGTGATGGCGCCCATGCCCTGCTGCGCGCCCATGGTGGACGAGAGTCCGTCGTCATTGTTGGCAGCGGCTTGCGAGCCTGAGCGGCCGTTCTTGGGCGGTGGGGTGGCGCCAAAGAGCCGTGCCACTCCGCGCACGATCGCCGAGTTGGCGTCGAGGGAGAACGCCGCGCGCACCGATTCGCGGTAGGGATCGAAGAGGGCGGTGTCGCTCAGGAAGTTGCCCTGGAAGAGCGAGTAGTCGACGCCGAGGTCGAACCCCGGCAGCAGGTCGGACCGGAAGGTGTACCCGAACCGGTCGGTCGCGAAGCCGGTCTTCCCGGTGACGCGCTGGCGCTCGAAGTCCCACGAGACCGTGGTGAACTGGAAGGTCGCGATCTTGATCTTCTCCCCTTCGGCGTCGGCCGAGTCGCCGGGCGCGCGGAGCTTGGCCTCGATGTTGGTGGAGAAACCGAGCGTCAGTCGATTCTGCGCGAGCGCGCCGAGATAACCGTTCGCGACCTGGTTGGTCGCCGCGAGGAACTCGTCACTCACGGTCGCGGATGGTGAGTAGCTGTACGAGAGCGTGGGCGTGATCGCGTGCCGGAACCGCTGCACACGCCCGAACCCCGGGTAGAGGTGAAAGAGTGTGGGCGAGACGCTCACACCGTACGAGAGGCGCTTGCTCTGCGTCACCCACTGCCCGTTGGAGAGGTGCGTACGGATCGCGAAGCCCTTGGGATCGACGTTCGCCGCCGTGACGCTCGGCCCCACGTTCCAGGTCCCCGCGAAGAACTGCGGCAGTCCGACGCCGATGTCGAAGTCGAACGCGGAGTCGAAGGTGCCGGCGTACACACGGTCGATGCGCGCCGACGTGTCGGCGGGGTCGCGCACGGTGATGATCTGCGGATAGTCGCGGATGACGTTGCTGAAGCGGAATCCGTTCTGCACCTGAAAGTCAAAGATCTTGAACGGTGTTCCCAGCGTGACGTTGGTGCTGCTCTGATCGCGTTTGAGTCGCAACGAGTCGAGCCCGCCGCCGGTGTTGACGTAGCGGTAGGCGAAGTCACCGGTCGCGTCGAGGTTGAGGCTCTGTTGCGTGGTGTACTGGAACGATGGATTCATGAGGAACCACTTGCCGAGCTCGAGCGGCTTTGACGCGACGTTGAGCGACGGGAAGGTGCGGTCCACCTGATCGCGGCCGGGATACTGCCGCTGCGTCCCGCCAAGGTTCACCGTGAACGGCCCCTGCTGGCGGACGAGGTTGAGCTGCGACGCGATCGTCGCGATCGCCGCGTAGGGGTTGATGATCGTCTGCCGCTGGACCTGTGTGCTCGTGACGTAGTTCAGGTTCGAGTTGAGGCGCGTCTGTGATGAGAACTCCTGCGCATGCGACCAACTCACTGCGGTATTGTTGCTCCCCGTGCTCAGCGTGTTCCGCGACAGCGCGAGACTGCCCGACATGAAGCGGTCGAGCCAGCGGTAGCGGAGTTCGCCGTTGAGCCTCGTCCACCCCGGATCCTGCAGGGTCGCGCGCGCACTCGATCGCCAATCCATGCTGACCTGCGCGTCGATGTAGTCATTGAGCGCGAAGTAGTAGCCGAGATTCTCGGTGGTGCGGCGGTAGGTCGGACTGTTGCGCACGAGCTCCGCGAATCCCACACGCGGCGTGAGGATCCCCGAGCGCCGCCCGGTGCGGATGTCCTGGAATATGAACGGCAGCCACATCACCGGAACGCCCTGCACGTAGAGGATCGCCGGACGGGCGACGATCGTGCGGCCGCTCACCCGCTTCAGTTCCTTCGCGAGGAAGTGATAGTGCGGGACCGAGTCGAGGCAGGACGTGATGAGGCCGTCGCGTCCATAGACCGTACTCTCGTTGTTCGTGCTGTCGGACGTGAAAGCCGCACGATGGGCCTCGACCTTCCAGTCCTCTCCGGAGTTGGCGACGGTCGAAAAGTCACGCGTGCGCCCTTCACGGCGACCGACGTCGTAAGTCAGTTCGCCGCGTCCGATGACGTCCGACGACTGGTTCGGGTCGCGCATGATGATCGTGTCGCCCTTCGCGCGGATCATCTGGAGACTGTCGCTGTACGCAATGCTGTCGGCGACGAGCATGGTCGAGTCGCGCTGCACCACTGCCCGCGCACTGTCGGTGCCGGCGAGGGTCATGATCCGACCCGATGCGGAGAAGCCGACGACCTGCGCCTGGTACCGGACCACCGAGTAGCCGAGGCGCGCGCGCAACGCGGTCATGACGCTGTCGTCCGGCGCCCAGTCGACCAGCGTGGGGAGCGCTGCCGTGGTGTCGCGGCCGCGTTGCGTGAGCGTGTCGTCCACCGTGACGCGCGTGAGTCGTGAGGGAACCTGCGGCGTGCCTTGCGGTGGATTGTTGGCAGGTCGCGGGCGCTCCGGTCGCGCCTGTGCCGCAAGGACAGTGGCCGAGCATGCGAGCGCAACGCCAACGGTGAGCGCGGCCGCCCGGAGGGCCCTGGCAGCAGGCCCGCGCCAAGTCACGCCGCCGCCTCGCCGATGCTCGCGCGCTCGGCCCGCCGCGTGCGGCGGTCGCGTGCGCGCTTGGTCAGCCACGAGACGATGATGCTGATCTCGTAGAGCCCATACAGCGGCAATGCCATCACGAGTGTCATCGTGATCAGGTCGCCCGGCGTGATGATCGCCGAGATCAGCACGCTCCCGACCACCGCATGCCGACGGACCTTCGACATCGCCTGCGGCGTGACCAGCCCGAGCGCGGTCAGCGCCATGACGACGATCGGCAACTGCATGATGCCGCCGAACGCGAGGCAGATGGTCACCATGAAGGAGAAGTACTCCTTCGCCGTGATCATCATCACCATCGACGCGGCCTGGAACGAGAAGAGCACGTCGAGCATCAGCGGGAGCACCCATCGCCATGCGATGAATACCCCTGAAGCGAAGAGAAAGGTCGCGCCGAAGATCACCGGGATCACGAGCTTCTTCTCGTGCTTGTGCAGTGCCGGCGAGAGGAAGGCCCAGATCTGGTAGATGATCACCGGCGACGAGAGCACGAGCCCGATGCCGAACGCGATCCGGAGCCGGATGGTGACCGGGTCCACCGGGTGCGTGTAGACGAGCTTCCCGCTCGGTAGCAGCGGCAGGATCGGGGCCGCGAAGAACCCGATCACGTCGAGCGTCGGGCGCATGATCACTGCGAACGCCAGCAGCATCGCGACGCCGAGCGCTCCGACCGCCCAGAGGAGTCGGTAGCGAAGCTCCTCCAGATGGTCGAGAAAGGGCATCTCACCCGATGGGCCGTTCGTCATCGCGGATCCAGGTGCCGGCTCGGCCGGCGAAGGGGACTCAGGGCTTCCGCGTCCCGAGGAATCCCTCGGCGAGCACCGCGGCGTCGGAGCGCGGATACCGATCCACGATCTGCTTGTAGAGCACCTGCGCGGC
>JANOTB010000068.1:0-4190 GCA_031416115.1 Gemmatimonadota bacterium | reverse complement strand
GTTTACCCACCCCCGCGACCCGACTAGTTTTCGCTTCACGAGCCCCACCCAAACTTTTCGAAACGGTCCCCCCAAATGGTCAACAAGATCACCGTCGTCGGCGCCGGCAATGTCGGCGCGACCGCAGCCCAGCGCATCGCCGAGAAGGAACTCGCCCGCACGGTCGTCATGGTGGATGTCGCCGACGGTGTGCCGCAGGGGAAGGGGCTCGACCAGTGGCAGTCGGCGCCGATCGAAGGCTTCGACTCGCGGGTGATCGGCACCAACGGGTACGAAGAGACGGCGGGCTCGGACATCGTCGTCATCACCGCCGGCATCGCACGCAAGCCGGGGATGTCGCGCGACGACCTGCTGAACACGAACGCGGGCATCGTCAAGTCGGTAAGCGAGCACATCAAGAACACTTCGCCCGACGCGATCGTGATCGTGGTGTCGAACCCGCTCGACGTGATGTGCTGGGTCGCGAAGGAAACGACCGGCTTCCCGCGCGAGCGCGTGATCGGCATGGCCGGTGTGCTCGACACGGCGCGCTACCGTGCCTTCCTCGCCACGGCACTCGACGTGAGCGTGCGCGACATCCAGGCGATGGTGCTCGGCGGCCATGGCGACACGATGGTCCCGCTCATCTCGTACACGACGGTGAGCGGCATCCCGATCACTCAGCTCATGGACAAGGCGACGCTCGACGCGATCGTCGACCGGACGCGCAATGGCGGCGCCGAGATCGTGAAGTTCCTCAAGACCGGCTCGGCGTACTATGCGCCGTCGGCGGGTGCGGTGCAGATGGTCGAGGCGATCGTCAACGACCAGAAACGGATCCTCCCCTGCTCGGCCTGGTTGCAGGGCGAGTACGGCATGAAGGGCCACTTCCTCGGCGTTCCGGTCAAGCTCGGCCGCAAGGGCATCGAGCAGATCCTCGAGGTGACGCTCACGGCGGACGAGCGTGCGGCACTGGAGAAGAGTGCGGCGGCGGTGCTCGAACCGATGTCGGTCGTGAAGCTCTAGCCTCTTCGGCTCCGTATCCCCCCCGCAGAGGACGTAGATGAGTTGGTTGCTGAAGTTCTGGGGTTCCACCGTCGGCAAGAAGGTCGTCATGGCCGTGACGGGGATCATGCTCGTCGGGTTCGTGATCGCTCACATGCTGGGGAACCTGCAGCTGTTCCTCGGTGCCGATGCGATGAACGATTACGCAGCCTTCCTCAAGAGCACGGGTGAACTGCTCTGGGTCGCGCGTGTCGGCCTGTTCGCGGCGGCGGTGCTGCACATCGTGTCGGCGGTGCAGTTGACGCTGATCAATCGTGCGGCGCGCCCCACGGAGTACGCCAAGCGCGAATCGCAGGTGTCAACGCTCGCCTCGCGCACGTTGCGCGTGGGCGGTGTGATCCTCGCCGTGTTCATCGTGTACCACCTGGGCCACTTCACGTTCGGCACCTTTCACCCGGCGTTCAGTCACACCGGTGTGTATGGCAACGTGATCATCGGCTTCCAGTCGGTGTGGGTGGTGCTCTTCTATGTGATCGCGATGGCGTCGCTTGGGATGCATCTGTTCCATGGCGTGTGGGCGGGCTTCCGCACACTCGGCCTGCAGAAGCGATCGGCGAGTCCGATCCAACGTTCGGCGGCGCTCTGGGTGGCGATCATCGTCTGGGCGGGATTCACGGCGATCCCGGTCGCCGTCCTGCTCGGCATCCTCAACTAGGCGACGGGGCCACCACCATGACCATCAAGCTCGACGCCAAGATCCCCGCCGGTCCGCTGGCGGAGAAGTGGGACAAGCACCGCTTCGAGATGAAGCTGGTGAATCCGGCCAACAAGCGGAAATACACCGTGATCGTGGTCGGGTCCGGCCTCGCCGGCGCATCGGCGGCCGCGACGCTCAGTGAGCTCGGCTACAACGTGAGCTGCTTCTGCTATCAGGACTCGCCGCGGCGCGCGCATTCGATCGCCGCGCAGGGCGGGATCAACGCCGCCAAGAACTACCGCAACGACGGCGATTCGGTGCAGCGGCTTTTCTATGACACCATCAAGGGCGGCGACTTCCGCGCCCGCGAAGCCAACGTGTACCGCCTCGCGCAGGTCTCGGTGGACATCATCGACCAGTGCGTGGCGCAGGGTGTGCCGTTCGCGCGCGAGTACGGTGGCCTGTTGGCGAACCGGTCGTTCGGCGGCGCACAGGTCTCGCGAACCTTCTATGCTCGTGGACAGACAGGGCAGCAGCTGTTGCTCGGCGCGTACCAGGCGCTAGAGAAAGAGATCGCTGGTGGCGGCGTGAAGATGTACGAGCGCCACGAGATGCTCGAGTTGGTGCTCGTCGACGGCAAGGCGCGCGGCATCGTCGTGCGCGACATGGTCACGGGCGAGATCGAGTCCCATGTGGCCGACGCGGTGATCCTCGCGACCGGCGGGTACGGCAACGTCTTCTACCTCTCGACCAACGCCAAGGGTTGCAACGTCACGGCGACCTGGCGCGCGCATAAGAAGGGCGCGGCCTTCGCCAATCCCTGCTTCACGCAGATCCACCCGACCTGCATCCCGGTCGCGGGCGAGTACCAGAGCAAGCTGACGCTCATGTCGGAGTCGCTGCGCAACGACGGTCGCGTCTGGGTGCCCAAGAGTGCAGAGGATTGCGCCAAGGAGCCGTCGCAGATCGCCGAGGAGGATCGCGACTATTACTTGGAGCGAAAGTACCCGAGCTACGGCAACCTCTCTCCGCGCGACATCGCGTCGCGCGCCGCCAAGGAAGCCTGCGACGATGGCCGCGGTGTAGGCCCCGGCGGACTGGGCGTGTATCTCGACTTCGCCGACGCGATCAAGCGGCTTGGCAAGGCGGCGATCGAGGAGCGCTACGGCAATCTGTTCGAGATGTATCAGCGGATCACGGACGAGGATCCGTACACGCGGCCGATGCGGATCTACCCGGCGGTGCATTACACGATGGGCGGTCTCTGGGTGGACTACAACCTGATGAGTTCGGTCCAAGGTTTGCATGTGCTGGGCGAGGCGAACTTCTCGGACCATGGCGCCAACCGGCTCGGCGCGAGCGCGCTCATGCAGGGGCTCGCCGACGGCTACTTCGTGATCCCGTACACCATCGGTGACTATCTCGCGAACACCAAGCTCGAGAAGGTCACGACCGAGCACCCGGAGTTCGTCGCGGCGCGCGCGGCGGTCGAGGAGCGGACGCAGAAGCTGCTGTCGATCAACGGCGCGCGGACGGTCGACTCGTTCCATCGCGAGCTCGGCAAGATCATGTGGGACAGGTGCGGTATGGCGCGCGACGCCGCGGGGCTCAAGCAGGCCTTGGAGCAGATCCCGCGGCTCCGCGCCGAGTTCTGGCGCAATGTGAAGGTGCCGGGGACCGGCGCCGAGTTGAATCAATCGCTGGAGAAGGCGGGGCGGGTGGCCGACTTCCTTGAGTTCGGCGAGCTGATGTGTCTCGACGCACTCCAGCGTGAGGAGAGCTGCGGCGGCCATTTCCGGACTGAGTACCAGACGGAGGACGGCGAGGCGCTGCGCAATGACGAGAAGTTCGCGTACGTCGCGGCGTGGGAGTACGCGGGGGAAGGGAAGCCGCCGGTGCTGAACAAGGAGCCGCTGGAGTTCGAGAACGTCCACCTGAGCACGCGGAGCTACAAGTGAGCGGGGCGAGCACCATGGCGAAGCCGATGAACCTGACGCTGCACGTCTGGCGGCAGGCAGGAGCGAACGCCACGGGCAAGATCGTGGACTACCCGGCCACGGACATCAGCCCGGACATGAGCTTTCTCGAGATGCTCGACGTGGTGAATGAGCGTCTGATCGAGGGCGGGCAGGACCCGATCGCGTTCGACCACGACTGCCGCGAGGGGATCTGCGGGTCGTGCAGCCTGATGATCAACGGAGCGGCGCATGGTCCCATGAAGGCGACCACGACCTGTCAGTTGCACATGCGCAGCTTCAGGGACGGCGACGACATCTGGATCGAGCCTTGGCGCGCCAAGGCCTTTCCGGTGGTGAAGGACCTGATCGTCGACCGCGGCGCGTTCGATCGGATCATCCAGGCGGGTGGCTTCATCTCCGCTCCGACCGGGACGGCGCAGGACGCGAACTCGCTGCCGATCGGCAAGCCGGATGCCGACCTCGCGATGGACAACGCGGCCTGCATCGGATGCGGAGCCTGCGTAGCGGCCTGCCCGAATGCGTCAGCGTCG
>JANOTB010000067.1:0-12857 GCA_031416115.1 Gemmatimonadota bacterium | reverse complement strand
GACGTTGGCCTTCTCGTACTCCACGCCTTTGTGAATCACGAGCGTCGCGTCGCCACCATCGTCCAACAGCATGTTTGGACCCGCGCCGTCGGGCCACATGAGCGCCTGCTCGGTGCACCACCAGTATTCCTCGAGCGTCTCGCCCTTCCACGCGAAGACCGGCACGCCGCGCGGCTGCTCGACCGACCCGTCCTTGCCCACCGCGACCGCAGCCGCAGCATGGTCCTGCGTGGAGAAGATGTTGCACGAGACCCAACGCACGTCGGCGCCGAGCTCGTCGAGCGTCTCGATGAGGACGGCCGTCTGGATGGTCATGTGCAGCGAGCCCATGATGCGCGCGCCGGCGAGCGGCTTCTTGCCCTTGTACTCGGCGCGGAGCGCCATCAGGCCGGGCATCTCGTACTCGGCGAGACGGATCTCCTGGCGGCCCCAGTTGGCGAGCGAGATGTCCGCGACCTTGAAGGCCGGACGGCCGGTGGACTTCACGGCGTCGAAGGGGTGGAGCATGGGAGCGGTGGCGGTCATCTGAACTCCAGATCTGAGATGGGAGATGGGAGATGTGAGATCGTGATGGAGCGAACAGTGGAGCACGTTGGGCGGATCGAGCGAGACGCGAAGGGCACTCCCTCACATCTCATCTCTCCCATCTCACGTCTGCAGTACAGCAGCGAACAACGTCGGTCCCTTGGCCTGCGGTGCCGCGGGGAGCGCGTGATGACGCACGCCGGTGAACCCGGCCTCACTCGCCCACTGCGTGAGTTGCTCCGCGCCGAAGCCCAGCCAGACATGGCCCATCGTCTGGCGGTACTCTGCGCGGTCGTGCGGGAGCATGTCGACGAGCAGGAGGCGACCGCCACCGGTGCGCAGCGTGCGCCGGATCTCGGTGAGCGCCGTCACCGGCTCGGCCACATAGTGGAGCACCAACGAGAGCACCGCGACATCGAGCGCTCCGTCGGCGATCGGCAATGCCTCGAGTGCACCATCGCGGAGGTCGACGTTGCTGGCCGCGGCGAGCCGCGCGCGAGCGGCCTTGAGCATCGCCGGCGACTCGTCGACAGCGATCACTTGTGCGACGAACGGTGCGATGACCTCGGCCAGCTGACCCGTGCCGCAGCCGAGATCGCCAACGGTGGATTGGGAATCGAACAGTCCGACGAGCGCGTAGAGTTCCGTTCGTGCGCCGAACAGATCCGAACGCACGCGGTCCCACTGCCCCGCCGAACTCGCGAAGAAGGCCTGCGACCGTGTGTGCCGCTCCGCGAGCACGCCCTTGACGCGTTCAGCATCGCGGCGTGCGGCGGTCACACCCTGTGCCTCTTCGCGCACCGAGGCCCAGAGTCGGCGCGAGCCCGCCTCGAGCGCGCGACCGTCATGGCGGTAGCGATTGGAGGTGCCGTCCTCACGCGCAACGACCCACCCGGCGTCGGCGAGCACCTTGAGATGCCGGCTCACGGTCGACTGCGGGAGCTGCAGCACGGCCCGCAACTCCGACACCGTCAGCTCGTGGCGCTCCAGTACCAGGAGGAGCCGCGTGCGAATAGGGTCGGCGAGGGCCGAGAGCCGGTCGTGGAGGGGTGGTCGCTTCATCCGTATATCCGGATGAAAGGTTACACGAGGACGAGCCGCCGTCAAGTCCGAGCGACCGTACCACCGAGCTCAACCGGCTACGGCCCGCATGAACTCCGCGAGCCGTTCCGCCGAGAGATTCCCGTCGACCCGTACACCGGAACACAGGTCCAAGCCCTGCGGTCGCACCGCGTCGATCGCCGCGCGTACGTTCCCCGCGTTCAGTCCCCCCGCGAGCCAGACGGGCACCCCGCACTGATCGACGATCTCGCGACTCAGCGTCCAATCATGTGTCCGACCGGTGCCGCCGAGTTCGCGGACGGTCGCCGACGGATTTCCGGAGTCGAGCAGCAGTTCGTCCACGCGTGGCGCGACCTCGAACGCTTCATCCACTGACTCGGGCCCGCGCACATGGATGACCTGCACGAGCCGCACGCGTGGAATGAGCGCGCGCAGTACCGCGTGCGCGCCGGGTCCGCTTGGCATCGTCGAGACCAGCCCCAGAGCGGCGGCACCAGGTGCGAGCGCGAGTGCGGCCTCGGCGACACTGGCGATGCAACAGATCTTGACCTTCACGACGACTGCCCGCGCTCGAGCGCCGCGGTGTCGGCGGCGAGATCGCCACCCACGTAGCAGTGCATCCCCACGTGCTGCAGGCCCGCGCGCGCGAAGTGTCGCAGGTACGCGCCCGTACTGCGATGATGCCAGTCGGCGTGATCGCCCTCGATGTCGTCAGCGGTGGTGTAGGCCTCGAGGTAGGCCACGCCGCCCAGCATCGACGAGATCGCGTCGAGGCCGGGCGTCAGTTCGGCGGTCGGCACGTAATGCAGTACGTCACAGACCACGACCAGATCGAACGGCCCGTCGAGCCCCAGTGCGCCCAACCGTCCGAACGTGCCCTGAACGATCCCGCGCGATGCGCCAAAGCGCCGCACCGCGTAGTCGCTCGATTCCACTCCCACATAGCGCAGCTTGGGTCGGGCGCGCAGCAGGTGCGCGCGCCACGGCGCCTCGCCGCACCCGACGTCGAGGACCGAACGGATGGGGCGCTCGAGCAGTGACTCGGCGATGCCCATGACCATGTTCACTTTGCGCGCGACGGCCGCCGGCTTGATCACCCGCCGCGCGGGATCGCGGTACCAGCGATGGAAGTACTCCTCGTCGTAGGCCTTCGCTCCGCTCATGAACGCACCTCGGCAGCAGGGTGTGTGGAGGCGTCGCCAGACCTCAGCCCGCGTACATCAGGCCGCAACCCACACCCTGCGCATGGCAGGTCGCGAAGATGCCCGAGGGCATGCGGACCACGCCGGGGAGGATGTGGTCGGTGATCAGCTGGCGCGCATCCGTGCGCGGGATCTTCGCCCGCGCCGCGATCTGGCCGGCGACGTTGCCGAGCGCGATATCGCAGGCGAGGACGATCACACCGCGTGCCATGAGGTTGTCGAGCGCGCCGTCGGGCCAGCTGAGGGCGTGCTGCGCACCGGCCGGGATGTTGATGAACGGATTCCGCTTGGTCGGTTCGCCGGTCACGGGGTCCTTGAGCTTTTCCTTCTCACCGAAGGCGCCGTCGGCCCAGAGTGCGTCGCCGAGCACCATTGGCACGGCGGCATGGCGGATGATCAACACGGCCGAGAGATCAGCGTCCTTGAGTCCGTAGACCTGAGCGTATCCAGCGAGGAATGAGCGCGTCTGGTGGAGCGAGATCCCGTCCTTCACCTCGGGGGCGTCGAACGCCACGCGGTACTTCCCCGTCACCCTGCTCGCCCACGTCATGTCGTAGCTGCTCTGCCCCTGTGGGGCGGCCTGCGCCTCGAGCACGTCGGAGGCGACCGCACCGGCCGCGACCGAACCGGCGGCGATCAGGGAAGCCTGGCGAAGGAACTCACGACGCTGGGTCATCGGACGGACTCGTGGCTGGGGTGAGAGATGATTCGAGCCGCTCGGACTGCTCCCCTTCACGCCAGAGCAGCAGCGCGAGGAGGATGGCGCCGGTCGTGACGCCCATGTCCGCCACGTTGAACGTCCAGAAGCGCCAGTTCGCTGTGCCGACGTCGATGAAATCGACCACGCCCTTGGTGTGGCGGAGTCGGTCGAGGAGGTTGCCAAAGGCGCCGGCCGCGATGAGCGCGAGCGCGGCCGGTGTGGCACGCGACGCGGGCGACGTCTGCCGATAGAGATGGAACAGGTAGACGATCATGCCAAGCGCGACGAGACTGAACACGATCCGCGACGCACCACCGAGCGACAGATTCATCGCGGCGCCGGTGTTGTACGTGAGCGTCCAGCGGAGCCACGGCGCAACGACGTCCTCGGGGATGTGCAGCCCAAGGGCGCGCTCGGCCCAGCGCTTTGTCGCGAAGTCGGATACGGCCACGAACAGCAGCAGCGACCAGAAGATCCGGTCGCGCGGGCCGGTGGTGACGGAAGGCGGTTGGGTGGGTTCGGTCATGCGGGTGGCCTAAGTTAATCGGAGCAACTGTTGGAGTGGTACGTGCGAGTCGATCCGGCGGTTCCAGCGGGATCGGCCTGACTCCGACCATTCTCTGCGTCGGCCCACCCTGTACCCTCCCCGTGCCCACGCTCCGCGGCGCGCCACCACTTCCGATCGACGCGGTACTGCCGGAGGTGCTCGCGACCCTCCGCAGTGCGACGAGCGTCGTGCTCGTCGCCCCGCCGGGCGCCGGCAAGACGACGCGACTCCCGCTCGCGCTGCTCGACGAACCCTGGGCCGCTGGCCAGCGGATCCTCGTGCTCGAGCCGCGTCGGATCGCCGCGCGCGCCGCTGCCACGCAAATGGCGCGGCTCCTCGGCGAGGAGCCCGGCGCGACCGTCGGCTACCGAGTGCGTCACGAGTCGCGCGTGGGGCCGCGTACTCGCGTCGAGGTCGTGACCGAGGGGATCCTCACACGCATGGTGCAGGATGACGCGGGGCTCGACGGCGTGGCCGCCGTGATCTTCGACGAGTTCCACGAGCGACATCTCACCGCCGACCTCGGACTCGCGTTGACCCTCGAGTCGCGCGCGGTGCTGCGCCCCGACCTGCGGATCGTGGTCATGTCAGCGACGCTCGAGGCGGCCCCCGTCGCCACGCTGCTCGACGGTGCACGGGTGATCGAGAGCGAAGGCCGTGGCTTCCCCGTGGAGACGCGTTTCCGCGCTCCGCGCGATGGCGTGCCGGTGGCGCTCGCGATCGCGAACGCGGTGCGCGAGGTCTGGTCCGCGACCGACGGCGACGTGCTCGTCTTCTTGCCAGGTATCGCCGAGATCGACCGCGTACGGCGCAACCTTGCCGAGGGCGGGACACTGGGCGATGCGGACGTGCTCTTGCTGCACGGCGGACTCACGCTCCCGGAGCAGGACCAGGTGCTCCGGCGACGCGGCGACCGACGGCGCGTGGTCCTTTCGACCGCGATCGCGGAGTCGTCGGTGACGCTGGAGGCCGTGCGCGTGGTGGTGGACTCGGGGCTCGCGCGCGTGCCGCGCTTCTCGCCGCGCAGCGGCATGACGCGCCTTGAGACCACGCGCGTCTCGCAGGCCTCGGCCGATCAACGCCGGGGCCGCGCTGGACGCGTCGCACCGGGCGTGTGCGTGAGGCTCTGGAGTGAAGGTGAGCAGGCCGCGCTGCCGTCGCGCGCCGTACCCGAGATGCTCGAGGCTGACCTGGCGCCGCTCGCACTCGAGCTCGCCTGCGCTGGGATCGCCGATGCGTCCACGCTGCGCTGGCTCGACCGGCCACCGGTGGGGGCACTCGCGCAGGGACGCGCACTGCTCGCGGATCTTGGCGCACTCGACAAGGCAGGACGTGTGACCGCGCATGGTCGCGCCATGGCGGCCCTCGGCGTGGCGCCGCGGCTCGCGCACCTCGTACTCGTGGGCGCCGCGCGTGGCGCCGCGACGCTCGCGTGCGAGCTCGCCGCGTTGCTCGCCGAGCGCGACATCCTGCGGCGCGAATCGGCGGCGCACGACAACGACCTTCGCACACGGGTGGACGCGCTGCGCGACCGGGCGCGGGGCGTGGAGGTGGATCGCGGGCGCGTGGAGCGCGTGCGGCAGGAGGCGCGCGCGCTCCGGCGGTCGCTCGGTGCCAGCGCGAGTGACGCGCACGAGGACCCTACACGGGCCGGCGCGCTCGTCGCACTCGCGTATCCCGACCGGATCGCGATGCGGCGCAGCGGCGACGCACCGCGGTACCTGCTACGCAACGGCCGCGGTGCGCGGCTCGAGATCGCGGGGCCGCTCGGGCGCGAGGACTTTCTCGCGGTAGCCGACCTGGACGGCGACCCGGCAGAGAGTCGGATCTGGCTCGCGGCGCCACTCGACGAGGACGAAGTCCGCGCCGCGCTCGGCGATGCGATCTCCGTGGAGCGCGTGGTCGCGTGGGACGAACGCACTGGATCGGTGAAGGCGGTCGAGCGCGAGCGCGCCGGCGCGCTCGTCCTGCGCGAGCGCGTGCCGCGCGATGTCACACCAGCGGAGATCTCCGGGGCATTGCTCGGTGCCGTGCGCGCGGCTGGCGTGTCTGTGCTGCCCTGGTCGAGCGGCGCGGTGGCGTTGCGGTCGCGACTGGCCTTCGCCCATGCGGTCTCCCCCGCTGACTACGCCGACGTGGGCGATCCGGCGCTCGCGCTCCGATTGGACGAGTGGCTGAGCCCGGCGATCGGGGCGGCGAGGCGACTGAGCGATCTCGCGCGCGTCGATCTCGGCGCGGCACTGCTCGATGTGCTGCCGTGGAAGACCCGTGCCCGACTCGACTCGCTCGCCCCGACGCACTTCGAGGTGCCGAGTGGGTCGCGCGTCCCGATCGACTATTCGGACGCAGCGGCCCCCGTGCTCGCTGTCCGATTGCAGGAGGTGTTCGGTCTGACGGAGACGCCGCGCGTTGGGGAAGGTCGCGTGGCGCTCACGATCCACCTGCTCTCTCCCGCGCACCGGCCGGTGCAGGTGACGCGCGATCTCGCGAGCTTCTGGCGCAGCGGATACTTCGACGTGCGGCGCGACTTGAAGGGGCGCTATCCGCGACATCATTGGCCTGATGATCCGCTCACCGCGGTGGCGACCAAGCGCGTGAAGCCGCGCGGGACATGAGGTGGCCGGATTCGCGCGGATCGCCGAGCGCTGGTCAACGCACCACCGGAGTCAACGCACCCAGGCCGGTCGTGCGATCGCGTTCCAACGGCCCTCGCCGTGCGAATAGCCGAACCAGGCGGTATCTGCTCCCGCGCGCGGAAAGGCGCGCACGAGTTGATCGGCACCGCCAAAGCCGAAGCGGTCCTGTCCCACGTAACCCGCGAGCTGCGCCGAGTCGAGCGGCGCGAGCGCGAGTCGCGTGATGCCGGAGGCGCCTTCGGTGAAGGCGAGGAGTGCGCCGCGCACGTCGCCGTTGATGCCGCCGGTGCCGCTCGTCGACACGAAGAACTCGCCGCGACCGTCGGCGTCCACGTCAGCCGTGCCGATGAACCCGACCGATCCGACGCGGGTCTCAGTGAGCGAGGCGAGCGTGTCACCGCCGCGAGTGAAGACGACGACGAACGAGCCGATCGCGCAGTCCTCGCCGGCTGGGATCACGACCTCGGCGACGAGATCCTGGAACGAGAGGACGCGACTGCCGAAGCAACTCGTGTCGGCGACCGGGGCCGGCATGCGGTCCTGCGGGGAGCAGGCGGCGAGCAGGAGCGCGAGAGGAAACGTGTGGTGGAGACGCATGGGAGTCGGGGCGGAGGTCAGATGTCGAACTGGCGGAAGTGATGATCGGTGTGCTTGTACCGGAGCACGCCCCAATCGCGAGCGTTCATCTTGCCGAAGGCGGGATGCTCCGGCAGCAGTGCGCCTGCAGGTGGCTCACGGACCGCGTCGATCGCAGCGCGGAGCGCGGCCACGTCGCCGTCCCACGATGCCGGTGCCCGAGCGAGCAACAGGGGCGCGGTCGGCGCCCCCTTGGGGAACGGGAGCACGTAGATGAAGAGCGGCCGCAGCAGGAACTGCATCGGGAGCGGACGCTCCGGCACCTGCAACTCGCCCGCCGCCATGCGACCAGCCTCGAGGAGGTGCGTGACCATCTGCGGTGCTTCGAATCGCCCCCAACGCGCGGGGCGGTCGGCCGTGAGGTGCGACAGGCGTTCGACGAGCTCGGCGCGGCGTTCCGCTTGGTAGAGCGAGGGCATGATGGGAGGTGTTTGGTGTAGCAAGACGGTACGCATTCGGTGCCCTGCCCGCCAGCGGGAGGGGTCGTTATGATTCCTGCTCACCCAGACCCCTTCGCGATGTCACGCCTGACACCGTTCGCTCGACACGCCGTGTGCGCGCCTCTCCTTCTCGTGTTGGCCGTTACCGCCGAGGCCCAGAACGCGGCCCCCGCCGTGGTCACCAAGGCGACGGCCGACCTCGGGTTCGTGCAGACGAGCGGCAACACACAGGTCACGACGCTCAACTTCGGCGAGAAGCTCACGCAGCAGCGCAGTCGACTGACGCTGCAGCAAGGCTTCGCCATCGTCTATGGCAAGCAGCGCGACTCGGTCATCACCAGCTACATCGGCGCAAACCTGCGCGGTGACTTCAAGCTCGACATGCTCTTCGCGGTGTTCGCCGGCGTGGGCTTCGATCGCAATACGTTCGCCGGCATCACGCGACGCCTCGAGCAACAGGTGGGGTTGCAGGCGCGCGTATTCGCCGGCGCCGCAGATACGCTTCGCGTCGAAGGGGGCGGTAGCCTCACGCAACAGCTCGGCACTGACGGGATCAGGCAGGACTTCCCGGCGGCGCGCGCGGCGGCGGCGTGGCGGCACGGCTTCACGCCGGCAGCATACTTCCAGCAGAACGTCGAGTTCATCCCAAACTTGAAGACGACCGAGGACTGGCGCTTCAACAGCGAATCGTCGGTGGTGGCGCCAGTCTCGTCGAACATCGGCCTCAAGCTCTCGTACGTGATCCGGTTCGACAATCTGCCGCAGCCCGGGTTCTCCGAGACGGACAAGATCTTCACCACCGGCATCCAGATCACGTTCTAGACCCGCGTGATCCCTGGCCTGCCATGCTCCAGCCGGAACGTGGCTGGCGTCGTGACCGGAGCGCCCGGCCGCTGCACATACGCGACTTCGCGGTATTCGGTCGTCCATGCATCTGGCTTCACGTCGCAGATCATGTACCCGCGGCGCGCGCTGTGCCACTTCACGTGCGGGTTCTCGGGCATGGCCTCGGCGGATCCGCGCCAGACGGGGTCGCCGTCTCCGCCAGACGAGAGCGAAGTCCCCACGAACTCCGCCGCGACGACCTCGCGACCGGGACGGTCGAAGCCCGCGTGCAGTTCGTTCACCCAGTTGGAGTGCACATCGCCGGTGAGCACCACGGTCCGGTTCTTGGCTTTGGCCGCGATCTCGGCGAGCAGGCGATCGCGGTTCGCGGGGTATCCGCTCCATCCGTCCATGTAGAGCTTCGTCTCCGGGCCAACGGTGCCGTCGAAGGGTGCGACAGGGACCTGCTGACCGAGCACCTGCCATCGCGACCGCGACGCACCGAGTCCGTCGCTCAACCACTTCTCCTGTTGCGCCCCCCTGATCGTGCGCGCTGGGTTCGCCCATTCACCGCAGGGCACGGCCTGCGTCCCGTCGCCACAGGGCTGGTCATCGCGGTACTGGCGGGTGTCGAGCATCCAGAAGCGCGCGAGCGCGCCCCAGTCGGTGGTGCGACGAATGTCGAGGTCGGCCCACGAGCGCGCGCGCGGCACGCGCACCGGTTGGTGCTCCCACCACGCCTGATAGCCCGCGGCGCGTCGCGCACGCATCTGCTCGGCCGACTCCATGCCGTTCTCGCCATTGTCGTTGGCGTAGTTGTTGTCGACTTCGTGGTCGTCCCACGTCACGAGCCACGGGCACATGAGATGCGCGGCCTGCAGCATCGGGTCGAGCTTGTACTGGCTGTATCGCCGGCGGTAATCCTCGACCGAGCGGATCTCGACGGATTGGTGCGATCGCACGGCACTCTCGCGACCGCCGTACTCATAGATGTAGTCGCCGAGGTGCGTGACGAGGTCGCAGCGCTCGCGCGAGAGATGGTCGAGCGCGGTGAAGAGACCTTGCTCGTAGTTCTGGCATGAGGCCACTCCCAGTCGCAGCGGCGTGAGGGCGCCGGCGACGGGCGTTGTACGCACGCGGCCCACCGGGCTCACCGCGTCTCCCGCCTTGAAGCGGTAGAAGTACCAGCGGTCTGCAGCGAGCCCTTCGACCTCGATGTGCACGCTGTACGCGAGCTCAGGCGCCGCCGTGTAGCGGCCGCGGCGCACGATCTTGGTGAAGGCATCGTCGTCCGCGACCTCCCACTCGATGATCGGTCGGGAACCGGTCATGCCTCCGTCGAGCTCGTAGGGCTTGGGCGCGAGTCGCGTCCAAAGTACCGCCCCCGTGCTCGTGGGATCACCGCTCGCGACGCCGAGCGTGAACGGGTCGTCCACGAAGCGCGGCCGTGCGACGACGCGCCAGTCGTTGGGTACGGCGGAACAGAGCGCCGCATAGCGCGCGATATCAGTGATGAAGCGTCGGCGTTCCATGCCTGGGTCCGGTTGCGAGAAGAGGTGTGCGCTACCGGCTCAGGGCCAAGGTAGCGGCAGCACGTTGAATCGCGTCCGCGTGGTAGGATCGTCCTCGCCGTCGAGCGCGCGTGCGATCTCGCGCCGCGCCGAAGCACGGAGCGCGCGGTCGGCTGGTGAACCGCCGGTCACAGTGGCGAGTCGCTGGTCGATCTGCACAAGGTGCATCGCGGCAACAGCCCGCACGTCGGGCAACGATTCCTTGTCGCCCGCGCGATCGAGCAGGGTGTTGAGCACAACACGCTGCACGGTGCGCCGCAGCGACTGCACGTGCGGATCGTCGGACACAGCGGCCCCCCAGGTGCGATCGACGATCGCCTGCAGCACTTCGTCGACCGACGGGTTCGCCGCGTCGCGCGCGCGGAAGAGCGCGACGCGCGCCAACCGCTCTCGGTGCATGAGCCCTTCGATCACCTCGGTCGCGAGCCCACCGGCGAGCGATATCTCGTCGAACGCGGTGCCTCCCGCCGAGCCGATCCACTCGAACTGCGGATCGCCACCCGGCGGGACCGGCGGGATCATCGCCTGCACCCGCTCCGGCACCGCGAGCGCACTCGGCTCGAGTGCATCGAGCGCCATCGCGAGCGCTCTCCGCTGCTGCGCCGCCGGGAGGATCGCCGTCGGCACCTGTCCGTCGCCGCGATACGCATACCGGAAGTCCATCCCGCCGATGTACTTCACGAGCCCTTCGAGCGAATAGCGATGGTGCAGGTAGACATGTGCGAAACGCATGTTGAGCAGGTACATCGGCTCGCCCGGCTTGATCGCGGACTCATTGAACTTGTCGATCGCGACCCGGCGCACGGCGCTCGTGCGCTCGACCGCCTCGAACATCGTCTTGCCCTCGACCCAGCGCGTCACCTCGGGGATCGAGCCGGCGGCATCGGCGTGCTGATCGCCGACGAATCGCAGGCCGCGCCGCAGCCCTTCATCCACGACCTTCTTGAGCCCAGTGGCCTCGCTCGCCGAGTCGGGATACCAGGCGTAGGCATAGCGCACCGCGAGTGAGTCCCACGCGCCGGCGAACGGCTTGTAGGCCTTGGAGAGATCGAGCGTGCCGCGCGCATCGACTGTGATGAGCGGGAACGGATAGTCCATGACCGACGAGCGATCGTTGGCGTGCGCGTAGTAGTTGTGCGGGAAGCCGATCGTGTGACCGATCTCGTGCGCCACATGTTGCCGGCGGCGCATCATCGCGAACTCCTCGGCGCTCACGTTCAACCCGTTGGGCCCCGCTGCCGGGAGCAGTCCAGCATAGATGTTGTAGTCCACGAGTGAACGCCACGAGTCCATGCGCACCACCGTGCGGACGATCTCGCCCGTGCGTGGGTCGGAGAATGACGGACCGACCGACGGACCGGGGCCGGCGCGATGCACCCAGTAGATCAGCGCATAGCGCGCATCCATGGGATCGACGCCCGCCGGCAGTTCCTTCACCTGGAACCCGTTCTTCCACCCTGCACCCTCGAAGACCTTGTTCCACCAGTTGCCGCCCTGCAAGAAGGCCGTGCGATACGGCTCGGGGATCCCTGGATCGAGATAGTAGATCACTGGATTCACCGGCTCCGTGAGCACGCCGCGCAGGTAGGCGGCGGGATCCTTGGGCACGAGACGCCAGCGGCTGATGTAGCCGTCGCGATAGGTGCCCTCGAGCCCCTGCGCGAAGTCCTGGAAGCCGCCGCCCGCCAGTCCCGTGCGTGCGTCACCCCGACGGGGACGGAATCCTTCTGACGACGGCAGCTCGACGAGCGAGTGATGCACCTCGAAGGTCGGCGAGGCGGCGTCGGGCGAGGCGCGGCGCAGCACCGCGCCCGGATTGTCGACGGCGAACGTCAGCACCGCATGGATCTCGGTGTTGAGCGGGAAGGCCTTGGTGCGCGAGGGTTCGAACCAACTGCGGTTGGCGTCCACGCGCGCGTTTCCGCCCTGCGCGCGGCGGATGCTCTCGGCGATGCCGTACGTGTCGGTGAGGAAGAAACTCGTCGCGTCCACCACCAGCACGCCGTTCGCTTCGGACTCGATCGGGAAGGACGCGACGACCGACGTCGGGAACGCCTCGCTCGCTGCGCGCGCAGAGGCCTCGTTCGCGCCGAGCGCACGGACGCTCCAGTTGTCGCGCGTCATGAGCAGGCGCTTGCCGCGCCGCTCGAGGCGTACGACCGCGCTGCCGCCGGTCTGGCCGCGGTCGAGTCCGAGGTTGCCGTTGCCGCCGCCGGTCGCGAGCACGCTCTGGTGCATGAAGTCGCGGTCGAGCCGCGCCGCGGGGACGTCGAGCAGGACCTTGTTGCGGTCGGCGTCCACGCGGACCCCGATGAAGCTCTCCTGCGCGGGGAGCGTCGCAGCTGCGACGACGAGTGCCGCGCCTAGCGCGAGCAGGGGTCGGAAGGAACGCATCTTGACCTGTGTGTTGAGGGGTTCGGCGTCGCTACTGGACTTGAAGCTGTCGCGGCGGCCGTGCTCACGCCAGAATCCCTTTCCTGACTTGACGGCGGTCGATGCCGCGTTCCATGACTGCGGGAGAGTGGTTGCGCCGCAGCCGGTACGTGCTGACGAGCGCTACTTCAGGGTCGCCGTCAGGGTCTTCGGCACAGACGCCAGCGCACGCGAAACGATGCATCCGCTCTTGGTGGCCTCGGCGACCTGCTGAAAGATCTCGTTGGAGATCCCTGGCACGTCGGCTTCACAAACAAGCGCGATGCCGACGATGGTCATC
>JANOTB010000066.1:0-4905 GCA_031416115.1 Gemmatimonadota bacterium | reverse complement strand
GGATCGATGATGATGCGATTGATGTGCTTGGTGTCGCGCAGCCCCATGTGCGTGAAGGTCACGCCGCCGTCGGTGGTCTTGTAGACGCCCTCGCCCCAGCCGGTCGACTGGCGGTTGTTCGACTCGCCGGTGCCGACCCAGACGAGATTCGGATTCGTCTGCGACATCTCGACGTCGCCGATCGACATGAGCCCCTCGTGCTGCAGGAGCGGGGTCCACAGGGCGCCATTGGACGTGGTCTTCCAGACGCCGCCGTGGGCCGTGCCCACGTAGTAGAGGGCGGGGTTCTTCTCGTAGACCGTGACGTCGGCCACGCGGCCGGACATCGTGGCGGGCCCGATCGAGCGGAAGTGCAGCGCGTCGAACTCGGTCGCAACGGGGATCGGGGCTTGGACCTGGCCTTGGAGCTGACCTTGGATAGGCGCCTGGATCGGCCCAGCGATGAGCGCGACGAACGCGGCGACGAGGGCCGGGGCCCGGTGGGGCACTTGGATCACGGTGGATCTCCACGCACTGAGGATGGACTGCAAGCAGGATTCCTGACTGACGACGGCGCGACCGGCGTACGACCGAACACCGCTAGAACGTACGCCAAGGCGGCTTCGCTGGGGAACCGATAGCTTTTCCTCCATGCGCACCTTTCTCAGAGTCCTCGTTGGTCTCGCCGCGTTCGCCCTGATCCTCGTCGGTTCCGTTTGGATGGGCGGTCGGTCGTACCTCCGGCGCTCAGTCGCCCAGTACGAAGGTTCGGTCACGGTGGCCGGACTCAGCGCACCGATCGAAGTGCTGTTCGATGCCCGTGGCGTGCCGCAGGTCTACGCCAAGACCGACGCCGACGCGCGCTTCGCGCTCGGCTGGCTCCATGCGTCGGAGCGGCTATTTCAGATGGAGCTGATCCGTCGCATGGCGCGCGGCGAGCTCTCGGAGCTCTTCGGGCCGATCGCTGCCCAGGTGGACGAACAGCAGCGCCGCCTCGGGTTCGCGCGCAAGAATGCAGCAGACATCGGCGGACTCAGTCCCGCGGTGCGGCGCACGATCGAGCAGTACACGGCGGGCGTGAACGCGTGGATCGCGCAGGCCCGCCCGCTGCCTCCCGAGTTCACGCTGCTCGGCTTCATGCCGCGCGACTGGACGGTGGAGGACGTGAGTCTGGTGGGCTATTACCAGAGCTACTTCTCACTCACGCTCATGGATCGCGGCGCTGACTATCGCGAGATCCTCACCAAGCTCGGTGGCGATGCGAGTCGACTCGCCAATCTGGTGCAACGCTGGTCGCCGCCCACGGTGCCCGAGCCACTCAACGTGGCGATGTCGCGTATGACCAAGGCGTCGAACTCCTGGGTGGTCGCGCCCGCGCGCTCCAAGAGCGGTGCGGCGTTGCATGCGTCGGATCCGCATCTCGAACTCTCGAGCGCACCGGGCCTCTGGTATTCCGTGGGCCTGCATTCGGAAGAAGGGCTCAACGCGGTCGGCGTGAGCGCGCCGGGGATCCCTGCGGTCTCCATGGGACACAACGGTGTGATCAGCTGGGCTTTCACCGTCGCACCGCTCGACTTGGTCGACGACTACAACGAGATCATCGAGGGCGCTGGCACACCGACGCCGCGCGTGCGCACCATGGACGGTTGGGCGCCGGTCGCGGTGCAGGCCGAGACGATCGTGGTGAAGGGTGAGGCGCCACGCGTGATACGCATCCTCCGCACGCCCAAAGGACCGGTGCTCGAGATGCACGGCGATACGGCGCTCGTGATGCACTGGGCCGGATTCGACTTTCCCGCATGGGCGGTGGTGTCGGGAGTCGACGTTCTAATGAAGGCGACGGACTTCGCGTCGTTCCAGCGCGCCGTCACCAGCGTAGGAGCATTGGCGGTCAACTGGACCTACGCCGACAAGCGCGGCAACATCGGCTACCAGCTCGGTGCACCGCTGCCGGTGCGCGACGGGTTCGACACGTTCACGCCGCAGTCGGGCACGAACCCCAAAGCGCAGTGGCGCGGTTACCGTGCTCTCGCGCAGACGCCGTACTCCTACAACCCCTCGCAGGGGTGGATCGCGACGACGAATAGTCAGGTCGTGGGCGGCGACTGGCCGTACGCGCTGCCCGGTTACTACAACATCGCGCGCAAGATCCGCGCGACCAGCGTGCTCAGCTCTGGTGCGACGTTCGAGCCGAGCACCATGAGTGGACTTCAGCTCGATCTCGTCTCGGGGAACGCCGTGCGCTGGCGCACACTCGCCGAACGCGCCGCACGCGTCGCCGGGAACGCAGCGGCCGCGGACCGCTTGCTGGCGTGGGATGGCGGCCTGCGCGCCGCCGACACCACCGCGACGCTCTGGGCCTACTGGTGGGAGCGGCTCCCGCGTGAGCTGTTCGAGGACGAACTCGCAGGCGATTGGACGAAAGCGCGTCCGCTCACCGTGGCCGCACTCTCCGACAGCGCCGAGGCGTTCGCGGACGATCGTCGCACGCCGGCTCGCGAAACACTTGATGAGATCGCCGTGCGCGCCATGCGTGTGGCGCTCGCCGAGCAGTGGGAGCGGCCGTTCGGTGCAATGCAGACGCTGACGGTGCGGCACCCGCTCGCGAGCGTGAAGGTGCTCGACCGGTGGCTCGGGCTCACGCGCGGGCCGTTGCCGATCGGTGGAGACGATGCAACGCTCAACGCGGCCTTCACTGTGTTCGACACCACCACACGCACGCTGACCGACGAGGCCGGGCCGAGCATGCGATTCGTCATGGATTGGGCGGACGTGGACGGCTTCACGTTGAGCCAGCACCTTGGACAATCGGGAAACCCACTGAGCCCGCACTTCGCGGACTTCCTGCTCCCACATCTGGCTGGGGAGACGTGGCCGATGCCGTTCACGCGCGAGAAGGTGCAGGCGCGGGCCGTGAGCACGTTGCGACTGGCGCCACCGAGCGCCTCACAACGCTCGCCTTGACGATGCGGATCGCCGCTGGGCCCCCCGTGCAGTAACTGTCAAGGACCCCGCATGGGGACCGCACCCGACGCGCATGTGTGGGAGCGGCTCAAGTACATGCGGCTGTTGGACGGGTGGCGGTCGCGGCCTGGGGCGCGCTGATCAGGGCGCGTGCTGATCAGCGCGCGAAGAGCTCGGCGAGGTCGATCTCGAACGGCGCGCTGGCCGTGATCGTCGTGCTCGCTGTGGTCCCTGCCGTCGGCGTGCCTGGCTGCCACACCAGTCGCCGCGTCTCCACGACTGGGAAGAGCGACTCGGGCGTCCAGACCTCCACGAAGCGTTTCTCTTCGTCGATCAGCCAGAGTATGGGGACGCCGTTCTCCTGGTAGTACTTCCGCTTCTGGAACCGGTCACGTCTGGCCGTCGCGGGGCTGAGACACTCGATCACGAGTGAGAGTGAGCGAATGTCGCTCCACCGCTCAGTGTGAGCGAACTCAGGCGGCACGACGAACAGATCGGGCTGGACGAGCGAGTCCTCGCTCCAGGAGATGTCCGCTGGGCTCCCGAGTACCTGCCCGACAACGTGCTGAGCGCAGAATGTGCCCAAGGCGATGTGCAGTCGCGACAGGACCAACTGGTGCCGGACCCTCGGTGAGGGGCTCACGAGCAGCTCCCCGTGCACCAGCTCGTAGCGATTCCCGTCGTCGGGCAGGGCCCGGACCATGTCGGCAGTGAAGTACACGGGTACCAGCGGCATGACCACAGGGTACGCTCGGCGGAAAGAGGGGCGCAAGAGGACACGCGCCGAGTGTAAGTCTGATTTTCTGCCCGCCCGTGACCGCGGCGCCGCGAACCGCATCAGCGGACTGCGGTCAACTCAACTCAACTCACCGCACCGGCCCCAGATACTTGTCGAGCCACGCGAGCGACTCCGAAATGAGTTGCGTCCGCGGCACATCATGCCCGCCCTCGTACACCGTGTACCGCTTGTCGGCGGCCCGCGTGCCGAGCAGCCGGAAGAACGGCTTCTGCGCGGTCTCGGTGGGGAAGAAGAAGTCGTGCTTGCCGTTGAGCATGAGCACCGGCGACGTGATCCGCGGCAGGTAATGCAACGGGTCCACTTCGGCGCGCGACCGTTCCATGGTGAGGCCCGCGACGTAGAGCATCGACGCCTTGATGCGTGGCTCCACCGCCGGGATGATGCCCCCCATGTAGCCACCCCAACTGTAGCCGAAGTAGGCGAACTTGGTGCTGTCGACGTCGGCGCGCGTGCTGAGGTAGTCGAGCGTGCGCTTGTAGTCCTTGACCCACATCACCACATGGTCGCGGTAGAAGATCGACAAGGTCGGTACATCACTGCGCAGGCTGTCGGAGCGCTCGTGCGTGCTCTTGAAGATAGGGAAGACGGCGATGCGTCCGCTCCCCGGCACGAAGCTGATGCGTGTATCCGGCGTTGCGGTGCTCGGCGCCGCACCGATCGACCCCGAGCCGGGGAACATCACGACCGTCTGGTAGGGCGGGGTGCCGCGCTTGGGCAGGTACACCCAGGCGCTCATGCGTTCGCCGCCGTAGGCTGCCGTGAAGCTCACCTTCTCCACCACCCACTCGTCGGGTGTGGAATCGCGTGACTCCACCTTGGCGTCGAGCGCGAGCGGGTCGTAGTCGAACTGCGGACGGAAGCTCGCGAAGACCGCATCAGAGACCGGTGTTTCCTTGGTGTAGTCGGTGAAGGCGCGCGGGATCGGGAGCGACGCGCGCGCAACGGTCGTGTCGCCCGGCGCATAGCGCGCGAGCCGGATGCCGTTGATCACCGAGCGATCCATGGGCAACTGCGCGTATGCGTCGACGAACGCATACGTGGGATCGCTCCAGCCGCCGCCGAGGATGAAGTGCTGGCCGGTCGCGCCGGCCTCGTTGATGCACCATTCGCGCACATTGCCGGCGAGGTCGGAGACGCCCGCGATGCTGATGCCGCGCGGCACT
>JANOTB010000065.1:0-8007 GCA_031416115.1 Gemmatimonadota bacterium | reverse complement strand
CCGCGCAACTCACCTGCGCGCGCAGCGAGCCGGTCGGCGCGACGCTCGCCCACGGTTGGCGCGCCGTCCGTGAGAAAGAGAACGAGCGCGAGCCGCCCGGCGCGTTCGTCCGCTTCGAGCGCACTCTCCAGCGCACCGGCGATATTCGTCCCGCCCACCGCACGTAGCTCCGAGATCCACGCCTCAGCGCGCCCGCGCTCGACCGAGGTCGCCGCGGTCCACCCGTCGCGGAACTCGTTCACATCACTCGAGAACGCGATGATCCGGAACCGATCCTCAGGTCCGAGCGAGCCAAGCAGTTGGCGGCCCGCCGCTTTGGCCTGCGCAAGCTTCTCACCGGCCATCGAGCCCGAGACGTCGATCACAAAGGTGATGTCGCGCGCAGTCGAGCGGCGCACGAGCAGGGGTGGCGTGAGCGTGATGAGCGCGTAGCCGTCCTCGCCCTGTGGCGCGTGCGTGAGCACCGAGATCGCCGCGCGATCGTTGTCGCGCACGGGGATCAACATGGTGACGGTGCCGTTGGCGTCCATCACGCGTGCGGTGCGGCGTTCACCATCGCGCCCGACGACCACGCGGTGCGTGGGCGACCAGGCCTCGCCGAATCCCTCAGCGGCGGGCCAGCGCAATGAGAGCGCCGTGCCGCTGTTCGTCCCCTGACCACGCGGCGCCGGCACGTCCACGCGCAGCGCATCACCCTCTCGCTCCGCGACCGCACGGAAGCGCACCTTCACGGTACGCGTCTCGCCGGGCTGAATGGGGAAGATCCGAGTCCGCAGCACGCCGAGGCCCATCCATTCCACGAGAGCGGGATCACGGCGTTGGCGAACGATCTCTTCATAGATGCGGCGCGCCTCACCCGCGGCGAGCGCTTCGCCCGTGACCATCTCGCCGTCGATCTCGAGCGCGAGGTCCTCGAACGCCGCACCGCGCGGCAGCGGCAACACATAGTCCGCCTCACCGATCGCGCGGCCATGATTGGTCCACTGCTCGGTGACCTCATAGCGCAGCACGCGGCCATCGAGCGTCACGCGCACCTCGCGCGAGGTACGCTCGACACCGCGCGTGGTGCACGGCGGCGGTTGCGGGCAGGGCGCCCGCACGCACATGCGCGTGCCGCACTCGGGGCCGAGCTCCGCATCCACCGGCCGCTGAGCCGCGACCGAAGAGCCGAGGAGCGGCAGAACAGCAAGAGCGCGAACAACAACGGCGCGAACAACACCAGCGCGAACAACAACAGCGCGGACAACAACAGCGCGGACAACAAGGGGTGCCATGACACTGCGATACACGAGATCTCCCAGTTGGGTTCGCCAAGGAGACGCCGCCCGGTCGCATACTTGCACATGCCCCGAATCAGACAGGCGGCAACCCGGCACAGCTGCAAGGCGGGGCGGGGACGTTCCCGCAGGCCCGGCCCCGCGCGTAGCAAGAGACCGCCGCGCCGTTGCGGCGGGCTCGCAGCGCCAGCGCGAGGCCGGGACGGAGGGAACGCCCCCGCCCCGCCGGCTCAGAACCAGACTCAGCGCAACTCGTCCGCAGGCGGCACAACAAGCGTACGAACCGGCGTCCGCTCGATCACGCGCACCGCCAGCAGATTCTGATCCGCGCGATGCATCGTCCCCATGAGCTTCTCCGCCGGCTGCCGCGACGCCCACCCCAGCGAGAACGGCACCGGCGCCGTCCGCAACGCCGACGCCTGCATCCGCTGCGCCACCATCATCGCCTGCGCCTCACTCGCCCCCCGCAGCACGATCACGAACTCGTCGCCCCCCACGCGGATCACCGGCTCCTCGGCGCGCACTTGCCGCATGAGGAACCGACTCATACGGATCAACGTGTTGTCGCCCATCTGGTGCCCATGCGTGTCGTTGTAGTGCTTGAAGTGGTCGATGTCGATGAACAGACAACCGAATGGCGAGTCCGACGGACTCATCTCCTCGTCGAGCTCCGCGAGGTAGCGACGATTGAAGCAGCCCGTGAGCGGATCGCGCATCGACTGCTGCCGCAGCTCCTCTTCCATCCGCTTACGCGCAGTGATGTCCACCAGCATGCCGTGATAGAGCGTCTCGTCGGTCTCCGGATCACGCACCGCGTACACCGTGTCGAGCACCGTGAGCAGCACGCCGTCAGGACGGACCAGCTGGATCTCGAAGTCGCGCGCGAATCCATCACGCTCCACGAGCTCGATCTCGGTGAGGCGCCGGGCCGGGTTCACCACGAGCTCGTTCGCACCGTAGTGCTGCACATCGGCGAGCGACCGCACGCCCAGCAGATTGAAGAATGCGGGGTTGCCGTCGAGGATGTCGCCACGCGAGTTCGTGATGTAGATCGCCTCGCGCAGGTTCTTCACCAGCGACCTGAGGCTGTCGGCGTCGTCGAGCGACCGGTAGCTCGGCGTCATGTGGTCATGCTCCCGACCGCCGTCACCACCGGCTCGCCGCCGAGGGTCATCTCCGACGACTCATCCATCACGGCCACGCGTCGTTCCCAGCTCCGCATCATCGTCACGAAGGCCGTGGCCGATTCGGTGTCGAAATCGGTACCCACCCCTGTTTCCATGTGTGTGAGCACCTTCTCCGAATCCCACGCCGCGCGATACGGACGATTGGTCCGCAGTGCGTCATACACGTCGCAGACATGCACGATCTTGCTCGCGGCGTGAACGCCGCGATCGAAATGCCGTTTGGGATATCCCTGCCCATTTATCATGATGTGATGCTCGTAGGCGACCGCGGCCGCGAGGTCGAGGTCGCGGTCACTCTCGTAGATGATCTTCGCTCCGTCCACCGGATGCTTCCGCATGATGACCCACTCCTCGTCCGTGAGCTTCCCGGGCTTGGTGAGGACGTCCTTCGGGATCCGGACCTTCCCCAGGTCGTGCAAGAGTCCGGCCACTCCGAACGCCCGGACGTCCTTGGCCCCCATTCCCATCCACTCCGCCAGCGCCATTGTGAGCACGCTCACATTCAGACTATGCGTGGTCGTGTACTGATCGAACTCCTTCAACTGGAGCAGTGGGATCACGATGTTCTTGTCCCCATGCATCGCCAGCGACAGCGACCGCACCACGCTCTCGGCTTCGATCAACGGCAGGCTTCCCGTGTCCTGTACCTCGTTGTGCATCCAGCGGACCGCGGCGGCCTCGTCATTGAGAGAGTAACGCATGCTCGCGGTCGGCATGCCGACAGCCTCCACCGGCCGCACCGAATCGTCGCTCCCCTTCACGCCGATCGCCCCGAACTTGATGGTGCTGCGCCGTTCGGGACTCCGCGTGGTGCTGTCGATCGCCTGCAGCGTGAGTCGCGCGATCACTTCTTCGAGGAACATCTCGAACTCCTCGCGTGACGTCCCCCGCTCGAACTCGAGCCGCTGCACGCCGGCATTCGCGAGCCGCGCGCCCCAGTCCCATTCACCCAACTCACGGAGCGCCACCTCTCCATGGACCACGTCGTGTCCCAAAAAGCTGAACCGCGGCCGCGACTCGGTCTGGAGCAACCGCTGCAGCGACTCGTACGCCTGATCGATCACGCGCTCGCGCGCCGGATGCCCGTCGCCATACAGCGACATGGTCGCGAGCGACTGCGCGAAGGTGGTGAGGAACCTCACCGGCTCGCTCACGCCGAGCTCCCGCGCGGCTGCACCGCACCGCGAATCTCGTCGTCCGAACTCGTCGCCGCCAGCGCGATCGCCTCACGCGCCATCTTGTCGTCCCTCCAGTGCGTCGCGAGTCCTTCGAGCGTGGCGAGCATCTCCGGCGACTTCGTCACCAGCGCCGGCCGCTTGAGCAGCTTCCCCACTCTCACCACACGCGAGGCGAGCCAGGCCGCCGTGTCGCCGCCCTTGTGGCTCGCGAGTGCACGAATGCCCAGCGCGCGAAGGTCGGCCGATATGGTCGCGTCGTCGGCGCGCACACGGAGCATCGAGGCGGCGTCGCGCGGGCAGTTGCTCATCGCCGCGCCGAGTCCGAGTCGCAACGCGCCTTCGTCAGCGTCGGCGAGCGCGCGTACGATCGCGCCGTCATGCGTCTCAGGGCGGCGCAACTGCTGCCGTAACGCTTCACGGCGCACGAGCGCGTCGGGATGCGCGAGGAACGGCGCCGCGTCGTAGCCGCACGCCCACTCGGGGTGTTTGCCCAGCAGTACGATCAGCGGCCGCACGAGGCCCCAACGCAATCCGGTCAGGCGTGCGAGGATCGACCCTCCAGCGGCTGCACCCACGATCGCCAGCAGGTCGGTGAACCGTTCGAACGTCTTCTCGTCCTGCGCGTCGTCCATCGCATCGAGGATCGGATCCACGGCCCCAGCACCCATTCGCGCAACGATCCGCTGTGTCACGAGCATCGGGAACGGATCTGCCGCGAGCAGGAGCCGCAGTCGCTCGGGCGTCGCCACGTGCCGCCAGAGCACCTGGCGGATCCATGGCGCGGGCGCGTTGTCCACCACGTCGAGCAACGGCGTGATGTCCTCCTTCGCCACCATCACGTCTGCCGACCGCCAGACCTGGTCACCGAGCGTCTCGATCTCGAGTCCCATCATGAGCAGGCGTTCGGGCTCGATCGGGATCGAATGGTCGGGATTCACGAACAGTGGCGCGCGCTTTGACATCTTGTCGAGTGTGATCCGATACCCGTCGGGATTCGGATCGTCGAGATCCCAGCCCGCCATCAACTGCTGCACCTGCTCGCGTAGTGCGCCGTCGGCCTGCACACGCCCATCCGGTGTGCCGCCGTCGGCATGCGCCGCCATCTTGGACAGCATGCGCACCATCGATGTCGACACCGTCTGCCCCGACGTCTCCGCGGCCGCCTTGACCAACTCCACCACCGCATCCACCGACATGCCCTGCGACGCGTTGTTGACGAACTGCCGCCGTTGCCGCACATCGCCGCCCATGGCGAGCAACCGCTTGAGCGCATCGGGTGAGAGCTGACTCACGAGCTGACTCACGCGCTTGGTGAGCGCGGCCGCGTCGCGGCCGCCTTTCACCTTGAGCTCTTCGGCGATCTGCAGCAGATAGCCGACCACGACCTGATCGTACGCCGAGTCGCGCTTGGTCTCTTCGATCGCCTGCGCGACCATCTTCGGGTCTGACGCCGCTGCGTCGTCCTCATCGACCACCACACCGGACTGGTTCACGAGCGCTGCGCGTGCCAACCCGATCCACAGTTGCGCCGACCGGCTCCCCGACGTCGACGCGCGGATCTGGTCGTCGCTCGCGGCGGCAGCGGCGTCTGGCGACTCCTCGATCAACTGCAACTGCGCAAAGGTCATGGGGAAGAGCCGTATATGCGCCCACTGGGCGAGCACCTCCGGCCCCTCCAACCCCAGCGGACGTGCACTCCGCCCCGCGTCCGCCGAGACGGTGGAGAGCATGTCGATCAGCTCGTCCTCGCTCACCCCGTGCGTGAACTTCACCGCACCCAGGTGATGCTTGTGCAACCGTACGGCAAGCTCGCGCAGCACCGGGTTCTTGTCGTCGGTCGCCACACCCTCGATGATCAACTGGTGCCGCGCCACGCCGAGCGAGAGCGCCTCGCGCTCCTTCATTAGTACGTCGAGCCGCCGTTTGATCTCTCCCGACGTGTGCTCGAGCAGTGGGTGACCGGGCGGGTAGATGGCGTTCTTGTGCAGCCCGATCGAGAGCTCGATCAGGAAGTCTGCCAAGTCCCGCGACAGTGTCGCGGATTCACCGCTCGTCGAGGGGCGCCCCATTGGGGGAATTATGGGGGTAGGGGCAACTGCTGGGCTACCACATGTTGCGACCACATGTTGCGACCGGATCTGCTGCCGGATGTTGCTACCGCATTCGGTCGCGATAAAGCCCCGCCTCGGCTAACTTTCTCGCGGACGCTGCCCCCCAATCGCGCGTCCCCCGTGCCCGTGACGCCACGCGGGCGACTTCCCTGCCGGAGCCCCATCAGTGACCGTAGTCGCACCCGTTTCGCCCGAGCTGCAGAAGCTCGCGATCGATACTATCCGCACCCTCTCCATGGACGCCGTGCAGGCCGCCGAGTCCGGCCACCCCGGCACCCCCATGGCGCTCGCTCCGCTCGCGTACGCGCTCTACATGCGCCACGTGAAGCACAACCCCGCCGATCCTCACTGGCCCGACCGCGACACGTCGTCCTCTCCGCCGGCCACGCGTCGATGCTCCTCTACTCGACGCTCTACCTCACAGGTTACGGACTCTCGCTCGACGACATCAAGGCCTTCCGTCAGTGGGGCAGCAGGACCCCCGGCCACCCCGAGCACGGCCACACCGCCGGCATCGAGACCACCACCGGCCCGCTCGGCCAGGGCGTCGCGAATGCGGTCGGCATGGCGGTCGCCGAGGCGCACCTGGCGGCGGTGTTCAATCGCGATGGGCATGGTGTGCTCGACCACCACACCTGGTTCATCGCCGGCGACGGTTGCCTCATGGAAGGCCTCTCGCACGAGGCCGCCTCGTTCGCCGGCCACCAGAAGCTCGGCAAGCTCATCGGCTTCTGGGACGACAACAGCATCACCATCGACGGTCGTGTGAGCCTCTCCAGCAGCGACGACGTCGCCAAGCGGTTCGAGGCGTACAACTGGCAGGTGCTGCACATCACCGACGTCAACGACCAGTCGCAGATCGATCGCGCGATCGCCGCTGCGAAGGCCGACACCCAGCGTCCCACGCTCGTCTGCACCAAGACGATCATCGGCTACGGCTCACCCAACCGCGCCGATACCGCCAAGGCGCATGGCGAGGCGCTCGGCAAGGACGAGATCCTGCTCACCAAGGCCGCGTACGGCTGGCCGAGCACCGAGCCGTTCTTCGTGCCTCAGGAGTCGCTTGAGCACTGGCGCAGCGCCAAGGAGCGCGGCGTGAATCTGCAGCGCGAGTGGATGACGCGCTTCGCCGCGTACACCAAGGCCTTCCCGAGTGAGGCGATGGAGCTCGGGCGCCGCTGGCATGGTGACTTGCCCGCCGGTTGGGAGAAGTCGCTCACGGTGTTCGACGCGAGCAATGGCAACGTCGCGAGTCGTGCCGCGTCCGGCACGGTGATCAACGCACTCGCGATCGCGTTGCCGGAGTTAATCGGCGGCTCGGCGGACCTCACCGGCAGCAATCTCACTGATGTGAAGGGCGCGCCGATCTTCTCCCCGGCGCAGCGTGGTGGTCGCAACTTCCGGTTCGGCATTCGCGAGCATGCCATGGGCTCCGTGATGAACGGCATGGCGCTGCATGGTGGGATCATCCCCTATGGCGGCACGTTCTTGGTGTTCGCCGACTACATGCGGCCGGCGATCCGGTTGGCGGCGTTGATGAAGCAGCAGTGCATCTATGTGTTCACGCACGACTCGATCGGGCTCGGCGAGGACGGACCGACGCATCAGCCGGTGGAGCATCTCACGTCGTTGCGGTGCATTCCCGGGCTGCTTGTTCTGCGTCCCGCCGACGCGGCAGAGACGGCCGAAGCGTGGCGGATGGCGTTGCGGTATCGGACGGGGCCTTCGGCGATTGTGCTCACAAGGCAGAAGCTGCCGTTGATCGATCGGCGTACGCATGGGGCGGTGGGTGGGGCGACTCGCGGTGCGTATGTACTGAAGGATGCCGCCGAAGGACAGAAGCTGCAGGCGGTGATCCTGGCGAGCGGGTCGGAGGTGGAGATCGCGCTTAAGGCGCAGGGGGAGCTCGCGGCGGCGGGTGTGGCTACGCGCGTGGTGTCGATGCTGTCGATGGAGGTGTTCGGCGCGCAGGATGCGGCGTATCAGGCGTCGGTGCTGCCGGCGGGAGTGAGACGTGTGGCGATCGAGGCGGCGCATCCGATGTCGTGGTACCGCTGGGTCGGGCTCGATGGTGCGGTGGTCGGGATCGAGACGTTCGGGGCGAGTGCGCCGTTCCAGACGTTGTATGAGGAGTATGGGGTTACGGCGGGGGCGGTGGTGAGTGCGGTGCGCGGCGTGAGCTGACTCGCGGTGCGTCGCCGTGCATCAATGACGCCTCGCGAGCAGTTGCGAGGGACCGTTGCGGTTGGCTCCC
>JANOTB010000064.1:0-1689 GCA_031416115.1 Gemmatimonadota bacterium | reverse complement strand
TCTGCGCATGCGCCTGCGCGAACGAGGGATCGCGGATCGTCGCCTCGGTGAAGAGGCGCCCCCCTTCGTGCAGCCCGCTGCGCGTCCACTTCGACACCTGCTGCCGCCGGAGGAGATACCGCTCGTACGCGACCACGTCGGCCGTCGGCTCGCGCGTCACGCGCGTCCGCTCCGCTGGCGTGAGCACCACGCGCATCGCCGCCGCGATCTTGATCGCGACATCGCTCTGGATGGCGAAGATGTCCGTGAGGTCGCCGTCATACGTCTCGGCCCAGAGCTGCTGCTCGCTCGCCCCGTCCACGAGTTCGGCGACCACGCGCACGCGGTTCCCCGCGCGCCGCACGCTGCCGTCGAGCAGCGCCGTCGCGCCGAGCTCCGCGGCGATCGCGCGCGGACGCTGCGTTCGCGCGCGATAAGGCGCGACCGAGGCGCGTGCGATCACGTCGAGATTGTGCAACTTGGCGAGGTGCGCGATCACATCCTCCGACACCCCCTCGGCGAAGCACTCCGCCTCGGCGTCGGCGTTGATGCTCCGGAAGGGCAGCACCGCCACCACCGGCGTGCGCGGACGCGAGACACCGGGCGCCAGGAGCGCTTCGGCGAACGCCACCGGTGTCGCAAAGCGCTCCGCTCGGTTTGGCGCGAGCGCGCGGCGCAGCGCGGCCTCCACCCCCGGCGTCACGTCAGGACGCCGCTCGGTCACCGAGGGCACTGGACCGGCGACCCGCCGCGCCACCATCGCGGCGAGTGAATCTCCCATCATCGGCGGCTCGCCGGTCAGCATCTCGTAGAGCACGCAGCCAAGCGCGTAGATGTCACTGCGTGGATCGAGATCCGCCTGTCCGAGCGCCTGCTCGGGGCTCATGTAGAGCGGCGTCCCCACGACGATGCCGATCGCGGTCTGTCGCGCGTCGCGCGCCTCGCTCCCGGCCTCGGCGCCGAGCGCCACGCCGAAGTCCGCGAGCACAGGCTCCCCTTCGTGGAGCAGGATGTTCTCGGGCTTGATGTCGCGATGGATCACGCCCTGCGCATGCGCGTAGGCGACGGCATACGAGATGCGGCCGATGAGATCCACGGTCTCCGCCACCGCGAGCCGACCACGGCGCTCGAGCACCTGGCGCAGCGACTCGCCCCGCATGTAGGGCATCACGAAATACGGCAGCCCGTCGGCGATCCCGCTGTCATGGAGCGGGAGGATGTGCGGATGCGTGAGCCGCGCGACGATCCGCACTTCGCGGAGGAATCGCTCGCCGCCGTCCTCGCCCACCTCGTGCCGCATCACCTTGATGGCGACGTCGCGGTCGTGCTTGAGGTCGCGCGCGAGGTAGACCGTCGCCATTCCGCCCTGGCCTAGCTCGCGCTCCACCCTGTACCGGTCGCCGAGCGCGATCGCGAGGGAGCGGGGCGGGTCGCTCATCCCTCCAGCAACTCCCTCGCGAACGCGGACGCGTCGAAGGGCACCAGGTCAGCCGCCTGCTCCCCCACCCCGATGAACTTCACCGGCACGTCGATCGCCTCGTGCACGGCGAGCACCACACCGCCGCGCGCCGTGCCGTCGAGCTTGGTCACCACGATCCCCGTCACCGGCACCGTCGCACTGAACGTCTTCGCCTGCTGCACCGCGTTCTGCCCCGAGGTGCCATCGAGCACGGTGCGACCGTCGGTGGTGGTGTAGTACATGTCCTTGGC
>JANOTB010000063.1:0-1755 GCA_031416115.1 Gemmatimonadota bacterium | reverse complement strand
GGTCCGGGAGACGGAGTAGCCGCGTGCGAGCGTCGAGGCCGCCACACGATTGAGCACGCGAACCGGTGCACCGGTGACGCGCCGCTTCGCGAGGTCGACCGTCACCGCGAAGAGGCCGGCGTCCTCGGCGACATAGAGCAGGTGCCCTGTCTCGACATAGATCGCGTGGCGAGCGTTCTGTACGAGCACCGTGGCCGAGTCGGAGGCGAAGTCGTAGATCGACACGTTTCCGCCCGCTCCGCTGATCACGCCGGTGCCGTCGGGCAACACGAATGGCGTGGTCCCACCGACCTTTGGCATTGGGACGGGAGCGCCTCCGGCGGCGGCGACGCGATGCAACCCCGTCGGTCCGCTGAAGACGATCTGGTCGTCGGTGCCCCAATGGGGCAGGTAGGGATCGAGCGCACCCGCGGGCACGATCGTTGTGACGCCGCCGCCGGAGACGGAGACCTTCACGAGCGACCGGTCGCTCACGCGCCGGAAGACGATCCACTCGTTGTCGGGCGAGAAGCTGGGGAAGCTGCCGGTCTCGGTCCCCGGCAGCTTCCTGAACTCAGGGTCGCCGTCGAGGCGGCGGAGGTAGATCGCTTGCTCGGCGCCAAGAGTTCCGCCGGCCGCGAGGAGCTTTCCGTCCGGCGAGATCGCGATGTCGGCGGTGCCTGGTGCGAGCGCGCCGGTGAAGAGGTCAAGTCGCGTCAGCGGCAGCGTCGGTTGCGGACGCAGCCATCCGAATGCGGCGACGACGAGCGCGACCGTGGCGACCGACCAACCGGCGATCGCCGCGCGGCGCCCGACGCGCGCGCCTACGTGAGTGGGTGCGGCTGCCGGCTGCGCGCCACGCATCGTCGCGCGCGTGCTGTAGGTGAATCCTTCGGTGACGAGCGCCTCGCCGAAGGCCTTCGCGCTCTCGAAGCGGTCGGCCGGGAGCTTCTCGAGTGCCTTGGCGAGCGCCGCCACTACGTGCGGCGGCACGGTGGACCGCGTCTCGCTCACCGGGCGTGGCGTGTCGGTGAGGATCCGCATCAGGATCGCCTGCGGCGACGGCCCGGTGTGCGGCGGATCCCCGGCCAGCATCTCGTAGAGCACGCAGGCAAGACTGTAGATGTCGCTCCGTGCTGAGAGATCGCGGTCGGCGGTCGCCTGCTCGGGACTCATGTAGTGCGGCGTGCCGAGCGAGAGTCCCGTCTCGGTCATCCGTCCCTTCCCCGCCGTGCTCACCGCGAGGGCGATGCCGAAGTCCGCGACCACCGGCCGACCATCGTGCACGAGGATGTTCTCGGGCTTGATGTCGCGGTGGATCACCCCGTGGCGGTGGGCGTAGTCGAGCGCGTCGGCGACGTCACGGATCAGGCGCACCGATTCGTCGACGCCGAGCTGCCGCTCGCGCTGGAGCTTGCCGCGGAGCGTCTCGCCCTCGACGAAGGGCATCACGTAGTAGAGGAACGAATCCGCGCTCCCCGAGTCGAAGAGCGGGAGGATGTGCGGATGCTGCAGGTTCGCCGTGGTCTTGATCTCGCTCAAGAAGCGTTCAGCGCCGATCACCGCGGCGAGTTCGGGGCGCAGCACCTTGAGCGCGACCTTGCGGTCGTGCTTCAGGTCGTGCGCGAGATACACGGTCGCCATGCCGCCCGCGCCGAGCTCACGCTCGATGCGGTAGCGGTCGGCGAGGGCGGAGGATAGCCGCAGGATGTCAGTCATCGACTCTCGTCAGTCCGGCTGGTTGTCGAACCAGTTGAACAGCATCGTCAGTGTCTT
>JANOTB010000062.1:0-18968 GCA_031416115.1 Gemmatimonadota bacterium | reverse complement strand
TTCCTTCGGCGGGTGGGCAGGGAAGGAAGGGTTGCAAGAGTTGGAAAGGGTTAAAAGGGAGGGGGGGGCGTCTCGAGGGCGCTTCCACTCTCCCTTTCGCGCGCGCGGTTCTTGCGTTCGCCTCCGCGGCTCGGAACGTAGGCTCAGTCGGTGAGGCTCGCGACCAACTGCCGCGCGAACGCGATCTCATCCTGGTTCACCAGGTACCCCATCCCTTCGTAGTCCTGCGGCACCTGAGCGACGCGATGGATCAGGTGAGCTTCACCCGATTTCGTGGACGCCTCACTCGTCCTAACTTGGGGGCGGAGGTAACACATGGAATCGCAGGGGAAGGTCGTCCCCGCCGCGCGCCGTACGCGGCGCGAGTTCAGCGACCAGTTCAAGGCGAAAGCGGCGCGCGCGCCGAGCGGGCAGCAGGGGGTTTTGGCCACGGCCTTGTCAGCACGCCCAGCCGGATGCAGGTTCACTGGACGGAACTGATGAAGCAGAAACTCACTCAATTGTGCGTCCACTCCTCTGCATGACGATGCCGAAACCTGACGATGTCCCACCGGTGCGCACCGCTGCGGCGACCTCGCCCCCGGCGCTGTCTCCGGAGACGATGGCCACCTTGCGAGCGCTGGTGGCGGCGCACGTGGGCCCGTCGTGGATGGAGTGGTTTGACTTGACGCCCGGGCAACGAGCCGCCGCGCTTGTCGCGACACCCTCCCTGACCTCGGAACTTCGAGACGGTGCATAACCTCAGTTCGTTGAGCGCCGTCCTGCGTTCGCTCCAAGAGTACGACATTCCATTCGTTGTGATGGGTGGTCAAGCCGTGGGGGCGCACGGCGCGTCGGAGGGCAGTCGCGACCTCGACATCTATCTGGCGCCAACCGCGCTGTCCGTCGAGCACCTGATCGCCTGGCTCGACGCGGCTCGAGCCCAACTACGATATCTCCCGCCCGTCAGCGCGGCCGTGCTGGAGCGCGGGCACACGGTCCACTATGACGTGCCGTTCGGCACCTCATCCGTGGTGCGCCTCGACGTGTGCACGAGGCCGGCACGGATCGTCGATCCAGAGAACCTGTCGGCGCGCGCAATACCGTACACGTTGGCCGATGGCACGACCATTCTGGTGATGGGGCTGTCCGACTTGATCCAGACGAAGAAGACGCAACGATTGAAGGATTGGGGTGCAATCGAAATGTTGCTCGCGGCGTCGATTGCGACGTCACCGGCCCCGAACCAATCGCTCGTCTGCGTTTGGTTGTTGGAGTTGCGCGACGCTGAGCTCCTGCAGATCGTCGCCGAGGCGCAGCCCGACCTCGCGGCGAGGTCGGCCGAGCATCGGCCGGCACTCGCCGCCGCACTGACCGGCGACAGTGTGGGTGTGCGGGACGCACTGATGCGGGAGCTGCAGGATGGTCTGGAGGCTGATCGGACGTACCAGCGCTCGCTCACGCGCGAACTCGAAGCCATGCGACAGGAGGCACGTCGCACCGTCCCGCCGCCGACACCCCCGATACCATAGACAATAGAAGTAACCATCGGCCTGCGGTCGAGCTCGACAACCTCCCTTCGTGCCGCTCCGTAGATTTTCCGGGAACCCACGGAACGATCTGGATCCAAACAAACCGATTGGGTTACGTTTCATGGGGGATATACATGCACGACGCGGTCAACAACGACGGACTGAGCTTCACCCGATTTAGTGGTCGCCTCACACGCCCTAAGTTCGGGGTGCAGGGAACACATGAAATCCAACGGTCAGCCGGATCAGCCGCGCGGCGTGTGCGCCGCGAGTTCAATCCCTCCGTGCCCGGGCAGGTACCACCGCTCGCAGCGCAGGAGATCGCGCCGCATTTCGAGAACGCGCGTGGTGTGGATTCGCAGCTGACCGAGCGAGCACCCTGCGTCAGCGCCGTCCGCTAGCGCCTACCAACTCGTGACGTCGGCGTCCTCGCCCTCGCCACCGCGCCGCCCGTCACCGCCAAGCGATCGCAAGTCATAACCGTCACGGTTGACCTCACCGGGACTCAGATACTCGTACGCATTCCCCCAAGGGTCGAGCGGGAGCGTCTTGCGTAGGTAAGGACCGCGCCACGTTGCCGGCGCCGTGGCAGGGCGTGCCCAAAGCGCCGCCAACCCCTCCTGTGTGCTCGGGTACCGGCCGGTATGCAGCCGGTACGCGTCGAGCGCTGCCCCGAACATCTCGACCTGCGAACGCGCGGTGGTCTCGCGCGCCGTGCCGACATGCTGAAAGACATTCGGCGCGACGAGCGTGGCGAGGATCGCGATCACGACGACCACGACGAGGATCTCGATGAGCGTGAACCCGAGCGGGGCATCAGGCCTCGCGGTCACTCGGCGATCGGTCGCGATTGGAGAGTTCATGGAGTGGAAGCTACCGCAGATGCGGGCGGAAGTCGAAGAGACAAATAGACGGGTTCAGCTCAAACAACTGTCCGTACGAAAATTGGTCGGTGTGCAATGTTCACACGTGAATGAACAGCCAGCTTGCGGAACAGTGTGCGCGGCTTCTTCTTCTGCTTCCCGGATGGGAGGAAAGTCTTGCATTCTGAAAAAGGGGAAGTAGCGGATGCCACGCAGCTGCGACGAAGAGAGTACGAACCGAGACCTCGAGTCGCACCGGGTGATCGACGGTCGTGAGTTCCTCACGACGAGCAAGTGCAAAGCGATGCGCGAGACGACCGCCCGTATTCGCCACTTCGGAGTGAGTGCCGAGACCGTGCATTTCCATGGTGAACGGGGCACGGGTAAATCGTGCGCGGCCGAACTCCTGCACTCGTACTCTTCACGAGCGAAGGAACCCTACCGTTATCTCAATCTTGCTGGACTCGACGACAGCCTCGCAAGCGCCGAGCTGTGCGGGCACGTACGTGGAGCCTTCACCGATGCGAAGAAGGACCGCCCTGGACTGCTCGCGGCGGCCGGCCGCGGCTCACTGTTGCTCGATGAGATCGGCAAGTCCAGCCTCACCCTCCAGCGGAAGTTGCTCGACATCATGGAGCGAATGGCATTCCGCCCGGTGGGAGCTGACCGTGACGTGCGGCTCAATGCGCGACTCATGTTCGCAGCGAGTGAACCGTTAGAAGCGCTCGTGAAGAGCAACGTGATGCTTCCGGACTTCCTCTCTCGACTGGGTCTGTTCAGGATCATGATCCCGCCGTTGCGCGATCGTCGCGAGGACATCCCCCAACTGCTCCAGGTGCTCCTGCGCCGCAGGGCTGCAGTCTCCGGCATTCCGGCCGACCGCGTACCCAATCCAACGGACGAGCTACTGCATGGACTCATCTCATACGATTGGCCAGAAAACATTCGGGAGCTGGAATCACTCGCCGGTCGCCTGCTCGTCGATGCGTGCGGATCGGCGACCGTCGGACTCGAACTCCTGATCGGTGATCTCGCGAAATTCCGTGGTGGGGACGCGACCTCGCCGCGGCAATCGCGCAAGCCGTCGCCGCAAGAGCTTCGACGATCGATCGCGGCCGTCGACGGAAATAAGAGCGAGGCCGCTCGGCGTCACGGCATCGGGCGCACGTCGGCCTGGCGCATTCTACGCGGCGACGTCGCCGATGCAACTGATTCGGGCGAAAGCGAGGCATCGCATTAACGATACAGGGCACTGTTCCCTGATCGGCGCATGGAACAGTCGGAAACGTTCCAGCGCACCAATGGAACGGTGGCAATCGGCAACGCGCACGAGGCTAACACTCACAGCCTCATCGCGATAGCGCTCGCGCTCTCTCTTGGCATCATCGTTGCTTTGGGTAGTGATCGTGCTCCCATCGTCAGCGGAACCCACGATCGCCCTCTCATCGGAACTCACGCGCGAGTTCCTGCTGCATCATCTCGTCTGCCCGCTACGCGTTGACGAAGACGGATCACTGCTGGTCGGTCTCGCAACCGAAGGTTGCCTCGACGCGGTGGACGAAGTGGGACTCGCATACGGGCAACCGGCGCGTGCAGAGACGATGGAGCGCGCCGAACTGGAGCGCGCGATCGAACGATTGACGGCCAACGCCGAACACTCGCTCAGATTCGGATCAGGTGGCGACCCCGACGCCGACGAAGGCAACGACGATCTCGGCACCGACACCAGGGAGCTCGCGAACCAGCCCCCGGTGATCCGCTACGTCAACCTTCTGATACGCGACGCCGTGGAGGCGGGAGCGAGCGACATCCACATCGAGGCGCTCCGCGCGGGCGTGCTCTCAGTGCGATTTCGACGTGACGGGATCCTGGTACCGGCCTCAGGAGCGCCACCAGCGTTCCCGCAGGCGGTGATCTCGCGGATAAAGCTCCTCGCCGAGCTCGACACCGCCGAACGGCGACGCCCGCAGGACGGACGCATTCGCGTGAGGCTCGACTCCCGTGACCTCGACATGCGCGTCTCAACGGTGCCCACGCTACACGGCGAGAGCGTCGTCATCCGACTGCTCGATCAGGGTGGGCGTCCGGTGGAGCTCGGGGCCCTCGGGATGAACGAGGACACGTTCCGGCGCATGGCCGCTCTCGCCGACCGGCCCAACGGGCTGCTCCTCGTGACCGGACCCACAGGGAGCGGAAAGACGACGACGCTCTATTCGGCGCTCACAAGGCGGCCAGCGGACCGCGAGAAGATCATCACGGTTGAAGATCCGGTGGAATATCAGCTCCCCGGAATCGCGCAGGTCCCGGTGCACCAGCGTGCAGGAGTCACGTTCGGCACGATCCTGCGATCGATCCTCCGTCAAGACCCAGACGTGATCATGGTGGGCGAGATGCGTGATGCCGCCACGGCAGAGGTCGCGATCCAAGCGGCGATGACCGGACACCTTGTGTTCTCGACTTTGCATACGAACGACGCGATCGGCGCCATCGCACGCCTGCTGGACCTCGGCGTGCCCGACTATTTGGTGGCCGCAACGTTGGACGGTGTGCTCGCACAGCGGCTCGTCCGGCGGATCTGCGAAAGCTGTCGTGCGCGCTACACCGCACCCGCGGAGCAGGTCGCGCTGGTGAGTGGCAAGCCATCGACCGAGCGAGTGCTGACCCAAGGGGTGGGTTGCGAGGCATGTCGCGGCACCGGGTACCGAGGTCGCGTTGGGCTCTTTGAACTGCTCGAACTCGACGATGAGCTGAAGGACGCGATCACTCGCGGCGCCCGTCGCGGTGACCTGACCGCCCTCGCCGTGGCGAAGGGGATGGTGACGTTACGCGCCGACGGGTGGGACAAGGTCAAGTCCGGAGTCACGACACTCGAGGAGATCATTCGTGTCACGGTCGAGTGAATCGCGCGCTTCGGCGCTTCTCCCGTTCACGTATCGCGCGATCCACGCGGACGGCACCGAGCAGTTGGGCGAGCTCTCGGCCTCGTCTCGCGATGCAGCGCGGGAACAGCTGGTGGCGACCGGCGTCTTTCCAGTCGACGTGCGCTTGCTCGTTTCGTTCTCAGGGCGCCGCGCTGCGGTCCCGACGGCAGATCTCGCGCTCGGGCTTCGCCTGCTGAGTTCGCTGCTAGGCTCTGGACTTCCAGTGGAACGCGCGCTCGGGATCTTCCCGCATATCGCGCCCCGCGGATGGGATGCGAGCCGAATCACCGCGTTGCGCACCGGAGTGCGCGAGGGAGTGCCACTGGCGCGCGCGTTTCGCGATGCTGGTTTTGGGCTGCCACCGCACGTGACTGGCATGATCGAGGCCGGCGAAGCCGGCGGCACGTTGGTCGAGGCGCTGCGCGAGGTCGCACAGCTGGTCGAGCAGAGCGCGGAGCAGCGGGCGGCCGTGCAAGGTGCACTCGCGTATCCCGCGATCCTCGCTGTCGCGGGGCTCAGCGCGGTCGCCATGCTCGTTGGAGTCGTTCTCCCACGATTCTCTGACATTCTGAGCGACATCGGTCAACAACTCCCTCCCTCCGCACGACTACTCATGCTCGTGTCGGGAGTGATGTCGCGGTGGTGGCCCCTGCTCCTCGGGCTACCAGCGGCGGTGATCGCCTGGGGCGCGCACGCGGTGGCCCATGACGCGGCCGTTCGTCGGCGCGCACACGAGTGGTTGCTCGCATCGCCCCTGATCGGCCCACTTCGTCACGCGGCGGCGGGAGCCCGATTGGCATCTGCGCTCTCGTCGATGCTCGGCACGGGGGTGCCGATCGCAAGCGCACTTGCTCACGGCGCACTCGCGGCCGGTGACGACGCGATCTCGGCGCGGGTGTTGGCGGCGCGCGAGGCGGTGATCAGAGGCGAGCGGCTCTCTCAGGCATTCAACTCGGGCGCAGTGGTGCGTCCCGCCGTTCTTCAGCTCATACGCGCAGGCGAGGCGACCGGCGAACTCAGCGAAATGCTCAAGACAGCGGCGCGGATCGAAGCGGAGTGGGCCATGGCGCGGATCCGGATGCTCACGCGGCTCATCGAACCTTCACTCATACTCATTTTCGGCGGCGCGATCGCTTTCGTAGCGGCGGCTCTTTTGCAAGCCGTCTACTCGATCCGGCCGACGCCATGAGCACGAGCCGCCGGCCGCGTGCTGGAGTGACACTCGTCGAACTCGTGGTCGCACTGGCGATCGTCGGGATCTCGAGCGGTGTGGTTCTCCTCGCGTGGCGACCGACCGATGTCGAGAGGCACGCCGAGAGTCGGTCGTTTGCGGAACTGATCGCCGACACGCGTCGACGGGCGGCCGCGACCGGTCGCACACAGAACGTCACGTTCAGGCTCGCGACCGATGGCCTCGTTCTCGAAGCGGACGACGTCGCGGCTGGCAGTGCCCTCCACGCGATGGCCGTTCACCCAGATGGAAGTGTGGTCGCCTCACCCGCGCTACGCGTCGACCGGATCGCCGGTCAACTGCTGCCAGTGCCAGAGGCAGCTCCATGAACGCATGCGACCGGACCCAACGGCGCGGTGCCACGCTGCTCGAGGCGATCGTCGCCCTCACGCTGCTCGCCATGACCGGTCTCTCTGGGCTTGCACTCGTCCGCTCGGCCGCAAACCTCACCGTCGAAGCCGAGCGCTCGGAGTCGGTCGTCGCGGACGCGTCGAACTTCCTGAACTCTGTCTCTCTTTGGACCCGCGAAGAACTCGACCAGCGACTCGGAGAACGCGAGCAGGGTATCTGGCGATTGGAGATCGACCGCACGACTCCAGAGCTGTACATCGTGATCCTGCGTGACAGCCTCGGCGCACGGACGGTACTTCGCACCGCACTCTTTCGCGCGGCACCAGTCGATGCAACGCGCTGACCGCCACTGCAGCGCGGGATTCACGCTCATCGAGGTCATCGTCGCGCTCCTGATCGGTGGCGGAGCGGTACTGCTCGCGGGGAGCATGCTTGCGGCCACGTCCGACCAGACGCGGCTCGTGGGCGAACGTGTCCGCGCCACTGATGCGTCGCGCGGGAGCGAGCGATTGCTCCGGCGACTCGTGGGCCAGATGACTTGGTCGAAACCGTCCGAACCTGCCGCGCGCGGGAGCGCCGCGTCGCTTCGGTTCATCTCCTGGTGCGACATGCCCAGAGGTTGGGAGGAGCGCTGTACGGTGGAGCTCGAGCTCCCCGCTGATGAAGATCGGACCAACGGGATACTCGTGCGCCTGTCGACCGGTGAGGAACTCAGACTGCTTGGCGGGCGCCGAGTGACGGGCTTCCTGTATCTCGGGCGCGTGGAACGTGGAGGCCGGTGGACCGATCGCTGGATCGACGGCGCCTCACTTCCGCCCGCGATCGGAGTGGTCGTTGATGGGGACACGCTCACGATCAGGATCGGAGACCGCGGGTGACCGCACGCCGCGGCTTCGTACTGCTCTCCGTGCTCTGGTTCCTCGCTGGCGTGACGAGTCTCGCGCTCGCAGCAATGCTCATGGCGCGCGGCGCACTCTCGACGGCGTCCAACAGGATCGCGCTCACGCGCGCGGAGTGGCGCGCAGAGGAGTGCATGGCGCGCACTCTTGCTGCGATGACGACCATGGGGCGTGCTCAGCGCGAGCCGTGGACGGGGCGCGTTGGCGGACTCGGCGCAGTGGCTCTGCGAGAAACGGTGCTGAACGCGCCCTCGGTTGCCGACTGCCCTGGTACCGTGGAGCTCGAACCGTTCGGAGCGGGCGTCCCTCTTGCGAGCGTGCGAGAGTCGATGTTCGCGCGCATGCTGCGTGCGCATGGCATCCCCGCCGCTGCGGCCGACTCGCTGACAGACGCCTTCCTCGATTGGCGTGATGCGGATGACAGTGCGCGCACCTTCGGTGCCGAACACGATTGGTACATCGCTCGAGGTGAACCAGCGCCGCGCAACGGGCCACTCGCCAGCGTGGACGAACTGCGATCCATCCGAGGGTTCGCGGACTGGATGGGAGAGGACGGCAACAGCGGTCTCGTCCTCATGATGCGGGCGGACAGCGGTCGTGTGTTCCTCGACGCGGCACCGTTGGCGGTGCTCGGAGCTCTCCCAGGGATAACGCCACAGGCTGCGGCCGTTCTCGAACAGCGGCGTCGGTCGGGCGCTGCGCCGTTGCCTGAACTGCTCTCGATCGTGGGCATCATCCCGGAGGATTCGCGCGCGGTACTGGAGCGCGCATTCACCGAACTGTCGGACGCGGTCACGGTGACGGCCGAGGGTTGGGTGGTGCGCGCTCGGTCGTCGGGCGACCAGTTGGACCCGAGAGCCGATCGCCTGGTGGTGGAGATCGAACAGCGGCTCGTCCCCGACGGCCGGAGGTTGGCGGTCACTCAGAGGAGGATCTCGCCATGACCGGTAGTCAACTGTCGAGCGTGCGCGCGCCGCGCCGTCTGCCCTGGTCCAGGCAGACGATCGGGATCTCGCTCGGTGCAGCGCGCGCGGTTGCAGTGGAGCGCGGCGACGGAGAGGTACAGTGGGTGCTCGACGGCCCGGGTGTGCCGGCGTCTGAACAGGTCACCGAGGTGATGCATGCGCTGCTCGACCGCCTACCGCTGGCCAAGGGGCTCTGGCGGCGACCGATGGTCGTGGTGGCACTGGCGCGAGACTTCGCTCAACAGAAACACCTCTTTGGCTTTCCACCATTGCGCGACCGCGCCACGGCGAATGCGCTGGTGCGCGAGGGAGCGCATCGGTTCTTCCGACGGACCGCAGAGGACCTCGTCACGAGCGATGTCGAGTTCGACGAGAACGGGGGTCCGATTGCTGCGGCGTTCAATGGCGAGATGATTCGCGTGATCAGGGGCGCGTGCTCCAGTCGCGGCATACGTCTCGTCGCGATCGTGCCCGCGGATTCGTTGCCGACTGACGGCGCGACCCCTCCGAGCATGGTCGATCCGGAGATCGTTCTTGCTTGGCGTGCGGGTGCGCTGGCACACGACCCAGCTCGCGTGCGACTGAACGCGCTGACGGGAGATGCGCACGGGCGCCAAATCTCACCCGCACGAGTGCGGGTCGCGGCGCTCGTCTCCAGTGTGTCCGTGGCACTCGCGCTCGCGGCGCCGTTCGTCAGCGCTCGAGTCGTTGAACGCAACGCCCGACTGACGCATGACGGGTTACGGCAGCGAGAGGCGCGGGCGCTCGCGACCTCCTACGAGTTGGGGCGCGTGAGCGAGGCGCTTAGCGCTCTTGCGGATCGCACGTCGGAGCGGCGTTCGATGACCCAGCTGCTCGCGCATCTCGCTGCCGCCTTGCCGCCCGGGTCCGTGCTCACCCACCTGCAGGTGGACAGCGCCGGTGGCACGCTCATCGCGCTCGCGCCGTCGGCCGACGGAGTATTGAAGGGCATCTCCGAGAGCACGCTGATCGCGATGCCCGAGATCGTCGGACCCGTCACGCGCGAGACAACGGGTTCGCGAGAAGTGGAGCGAGTGACCGTGCGCTTCGCGCACCGGATGGACACACTGGCACGGGAGAGGCAATGAGGCAACTCTCGGCGCGCGACCGACGTGCGCTGCTCGCCGGCTGCGCGCTCGTGGCGCTGGCGCTCCTGATCGGACGCGGGCTGCCCGCTTGGCTGGAGTTGCTCGAGAGTTCGCGCGGCGACGCGGACCACGAACGCCGCGCGTTGGCTGACGCGCGGGCTGTGATCGCTGCAGAACCCGAACTGCGCGATTCTCTGGTCGCGCGACGAGTGCGCTACCTGGAGGTCGCTCCGGCGCTGATCGCTGCGGTCACGCCGAGTGCGATGGCGTCGCGGCTTGGCGCGATCGTCTCAGCGGCTGCGACCAATGCAGGAGTCGCGGTGAGCTCCGTGGTACTCCGAGCCGATACCGCGTCCAGCAGTGGGTTCGGTCGCCCGTTGGTACGCGGTGAAGCTCGTGGCGACATCTCCGGACTCACGCAGTTCCTGCTGTTGATCGACCTTGGCCCTCCGCTGCTGCGTGTGGTCGAGTTGACGGTGACGCAGGCGGAGCCAGCCGCTGTAGGCCGCGCTGAGGAGCTGCGCATCGCCTTCGTGATCGAGGGGATCTCGCGTGTTGAAGTCGCGCCCGTGCGACCTGGGAACCGAGAATGATCCGACGACTCGATCAGTTGCTCTGGAGCCTCACCGTTGCAGCGATGCTCGCTGGCGTGTGGTTCGCGAGCGCGGTCGCCCGCCCGCTCGACGTGGCCGCTTGGGTAGCGCCGAGCGCAGGCGGCGGAGTAGCGCCGGGTCGAAGCGACCTCGGCGACCTCGCTCGCCGAGTCGCGCTCAACGATCCGTTCCGATTCGATCGCCGTCCGTCGAGTGTGCCGTTCGGTACGGTGGCGAGCGAGGAGAGGGTCGCAGAACGGTACACGGCTCGCGCACCTGAGGTCTCTGGGATCGTGGGTCCGCCTTGGCGCGCGGCGCTCGAGGGAGTACCGGGGCGCGAGGGCGGTGTGCTGGTGGAGGTAGGCGACACGCTGGCAGGGTGGCGCGTTGTGGCGGTACGCCGGGACACGATCGTGATCCAGGCCAAGGACACCACATGGAGGCTGGCCGTGAGGAGACCATGAAGTGCGCTCGACGCTGGTGGGCAAGGCTGCTCGCGACGCTTACGGCCGTCATGCTCGGTGCCACGCGGCTGGCGGCGCAGGACGCTGCCGTGACGGAACGTGGTGACAGTGTGACCGTGCGATTCGTTGACTCGGAGCTCCGCGTGGTAGTGCAGGCGCTCGGCCAGTATCTCGAGCTGCCGCTCGTGGTGTCGGCGATCCCTGCCGTGCGCGTGACGCTCGAGACGCCTCGCCAGGTGGCGCGGAATGCCGTGCTGCCCCTTCTGCGAGGACTGCTCGAATCCCAACGACTGCGGCTGGTGCTCGATTCGGCAGCCGGACTCTATCGTGTGGAGGCCGTGGCGCCTGATCCAGTGGTGACGCAGACCGGCGAGGCCATGGCCACGGTACCGGACGCCGCAGGACGTGCGAGCATCGAGCTGCACACACTGCAACTTCGCCACGCGCGCGCGGCCGACGTGGCGGCAACGGTCAACTCGCTGTATGGTCGCGCGAGCGCGATCGGTGAGATCGGAGCACGTCGCGCGCCGCTCTCGGACCAGCTGCAGAGCAACCGCGCTGCCACCACGGCGTTGCCTCCGGGCACACAACCGCAAACACCAGCACCGGTGCGCCCCACCGGCGCGCTCAGTGCCGACGTGATCATCGTGCCCGACGCGGGAACCAACGCGCTCATGATCCGTTCGAGTGAACGGGACTTCGCCCTGATCCGCCAAGTCGTGCTGGTGCTGGATGTGCGGCCGCTGCAGGTGCTGATCGAGGTGCTGATCGCTGAAGTGCGAAAGGATCGCGGGTTCTCGTTCGGCGTGGGCACGGTGGTGCCGCAGACGCCGGTGCCGGGGTCAGGCAACACCACGGTGGGTGGCAGTACCACCGGGATCGGCCTTGGGGAGTTCGCCCTGAGCGTGATGAATGCGGGCGGAATCAACCTGAATGCCACCTAGAGCGCCGCCGCTGCCCGTGGTGACGTCACGATCGTGAGCCGACCCGTGGTGCTCGCGGCGAACAACGAGATGGCGCAGATCCTCGTGGGAAGTCAGCGACCGTTCGTGCAGGTCTCGCGGTCGCTGCCGACGGACGCGCCGCAGCGCGACCAGGTGGTGCAGTACAAGGATGTGGGGACCCAGTTGCAGGTGCGACCGACGATCAGTGCGGATGGCTACGTGATGCTCGAGGTGACGCAGGAGGTGAATGCCGTGACGACCGAGACGGCCTTTGATGCGCCGGTGATCTCGACGCGGTCGGTGCAGACACGGCTCCTGGTGAAGAACGGTCAGACGGCGGTGCTGGGCGGGTTGGCGGACCGGCAGCGTGATGCGTCGCAGGGTGGGGTGCCGATCCTCTCGGCGATTCCCCTGATCGGCGGGCTGTTCGGGCGGGCGAGCCGGCGGACGACGGAGACGGAGTTGTTCGTGTTCCTCACGCCGACGGTGTTGTTCGATGATGCGGATCTGGAGCGTGCGACGAAGCCGCTGCAGCAACGTGCGACGAGGAATCCTTGATGCAAGTGCCGACGACGGAGCGGGAACTCACGACGTGGTTGATGGGTGACTCGCCGACCATGCGACAACTGCGCGAGGTGATCCTCCGAGTGGCACCGGCACCGATCCCCGTGTGGATCGAAGGAGAGACCGGCTCGGGAAAGGAGCAGGTGGCGCTGGCGCTGCACGCGGCGAGCGGTCGACCCGGACCGTTCGTGGTATTCAACGTCTGTGCGCTTTCGGACGCGCTGTTCGAAGACGCACTCTTCGGTCACGTCTTGGGGGCATTCACAGGTGCCGCACGCGAAACCACTGGCTATTTGGGAGAAGCCGATGGCGGCACGCTCTTCATGGACGAGATCGGCGATCTCTCGGTCGGATCGCAAGTCAAGCTGCTGCGGGCGATCGAGACGAAAACGTATCGGCAAGTTGGGGGCCGACGGGACCGCTGCAGTGACTTCCGGGTGATAGTGGCCTCAAACAGACCGTTCGCCTCGCTCGTCCGAGAAGGGCACTTCAGGCCTGATCTTGGGTTCCGTCTTCGCGGCGTCGCGCTGAAGGTGGCGCCACTGCGAGATCACGCGGAAGACATTCCGATACTGGCGGCACACTTCATCAGGAACGCGAACGGTCATCCGGACGGATGTTCGCTAGCGCCAGCGCGGCTCTGGCTCGAGCAACAACGCTGGACAGGCAACGTGCGAGAGTTGAGGCAACTCGTACTCTGTGCGCTCGCGTTGTCGGAGGACCGTACGCCAACGGACAGGGATCTTCGCTCGGCGCAAGAGATGCTCGGATTCGAGAAGTGTGAACGAGCCGAAGTCGAGGGGGCGCTCGACCGAGAACGAGCGGAACTCCTGGCGCTTCTCGCTCGCTGTCACTGGAGCACGGCCGAAGCTGCGAACGCGCTGGGCATCGCGCGCCGAACCGTTTATCGTCGGATGCGGCGATTGATGATCGGCGCGACTGAATCGGCTCGGATTGCTCGGACGCTCACTTCCTCTGTCGAAACGCACACCCCGGCACGCGGTGATCCCGCCGAGAGAGTCCTTCGACCCGAGTGACGCGTGACGCTTCAACTCGCCACTCGCTATTTACCACGCCCGCACGGGCTGACACGCCGGCCCGTCCGCGCCGAGTCTGTTCGCGCGTTCGCGCAGTGACGTCAATTGGACGTCCCATGGACGTCAATCGCGTGTCAACGGCGGAGGGCCGATGCAGTAACCCGTTGCGCCACGCTGCGTTGCGAACAGGGGAGGAACGGTCCAGTGCTTGCCATGGATGATGGCAATCCGCCGAACACGCTCTGCACGTTCCCGCCCTGGAGGTTTGCTTGCGCGCACCCTGTGGTCTTGCCGCTTTGCTTCTGAGATCGCTCCGCCTGGTGTCTGGACACAGAGGACTGCGCGCGCCTGGTCTCTCACTGGCGATCGCGGCCGGTTGGTTTCTACTCGCAACCTCGGCGGGAGCGCAACAGGGCTGCGCCGGAGACCTCAGCCCGCTCTGCCCGAACTACGCCCCTGCGATCACCATCGAAGTGTCCGCCGCGGAAACGGCCCAAGCGACCATCACCCTCACCGTCTACGCCTCCGACGCCGAGGGATTGGCCTTGGGTACGCTGCAACTGTTGAACGGCACGACGAATATGTCGTCGTGGTTCGGCCAGGCCGTCAGCAGCAATCCGGGCGCACAGAGCACCTCGGTCTCCTGGACCGGATCGTTCACGCTGGTCTCCGGCCAGAACGCGCTCTCCGTCAGCGTGTGCGACGTCGTGCAACCCGCGCTCTGCGGCTCGGCGTCGAAGTTGGTGACGTACACGCCGCCGCCGACGCCCGTCCTTCCCTTCCAGGCGACGCCCGAGCTGACGCTCGCTCAACGCGGCGATGCCCGCGACCTCAACGCCGGAGGCGCGACGTACGACTATGCGACGCCCGCCTACCAGAGCGTGAACCGGTCGCGGGCCGTCGCGCTGCACTACGCGAGCCAGACCGCCAATCCGAACGCCCTCGTCCAGGTGGATGCGACGATCCGCTCGGTCGAGATCCCCAGCCGCGTCTCGATTCAGGTCACGCGGGCTGCCGACGGCAGCATCGTCTTTCCCGAAGCGTTCTTTGCCGGAGACACGGGCGTCCTTCGGCTCGCGGCGCAGTTCACCGAGACCTGCGCGTTGGCCTGTGCTCCGCTCTACACCGTCCGTGTGCGCGCCTACTACGGCAGCGACTCGTGGTACTTCACGCAGAATCTCTCCGTGCGACTGCTCCAACAGAATGCCAGCACCAGCCCCTACGGCGCGGGGTGGACGATGGCGGGGATCGAGCGCGTGCACGTGCAGTCGGACGGCGTCGTGATCGCGAACGGCGCTGGCGCCTTGCAGTTCTTCGCCAAGACCTCCTGCACGGGCTCAGGCGCGACCGAAGCGTGCACATATCAATCGCCGATCGGGGACGCCACGACTCTGCGCCGTGCGCCCGCACACCCGATCTATGGTACGCGGTACGTCCGCGGTTCGCGGTCGGGCGATTCCACGTACTACGATGACAGCGGGTTGATGCGGTATGCGAGGGAGCGTTTCGTGAAGAACGAGACGCAGGTCACCTGGTCGTCCGGCGTGCTGGGCTCGCGGGTGGCGACGATCGTGGACCCGATGCTCAAGGTCACCACGCTGACCTACGAGCCGGACGCGGGCGGCTCCGGGTTCCGGCCGGGGGCGTTGCGCTACATCGATCTCCCCGATGGCCGGCGCGTCACGGCGCAGGTCGCGAACAGCTCCCTCGATCTCGTGCGCCTCGACGGCCCCGATGGCGTGGCTGACCTGCAAGCGACCTACGAGACCGCCACCCACCGCCTGCTCACGCATACGGAACGCGTCGGTGGCGGCGGGTTCACCTACGACGCCACGGGGTTCGTCGTGAAGGTCGTGGGGCCCGACGTTCTGCTGGAAAGCGGCGGCATGGGGCACGACTCCGTGCTCGTGAGTCCCGTGGCGTCCAAGGCGCTCGTGAACTCGGCCAGCACGTACGCGAGCGTGCCCATGCAGAAGGGGCTTCGCGCGGACAGTGCGTTCGTCCGGTCGATCGCCTCCAACGGCGTGACCATCACCGCGTGGTTGCATCTGTCGGGCGGCGCCACGCGCATGGTGACACAGGCCGCGAACGGCGACACCACTGTCATGGCCACCGATTTCGGTTCGGCGTACCAACCCGCGAGCGTCAGGACGACCGGACAGGCTGCGGCCGCATTCAGCTACGACTCGAGCGGGGTGCTCCTGCTCTCGGCCACGCAAGGGGCGAGCGGCGAGACGACTACGTACAGCTATGATTCGTTCGACCAGGTGAAGACGGTGCACGTGAACGGCACCAAGATGATGGAGGCGTTCTTCTCCGGGAGCCGGCTTGCACCGGACAGTGTCAAGAGCGATTCGGCGAACTCCCAGCGCTACAAGGTCGACGCGTACGGCCGTGTGCGGTCCGTCCGCAACGCGCGCCAAGAGCTCGACTCGGTGAGTGTCGAGCCGACGCACGGCAACACGGCGAGCAGCATCCGCAGCGCGCCTGGCGTGGCGACACGGCTCGTGACGTTCAGCTACGACGCCTCAGGGCGTCGGACGCAGGTCACGGATCACCTCGGCCGGATCTACGTCACGGCGTTCAACGTGCTCAACCGCGTGACGCAGCAGACGGCGCTGGGAGCTGACGTCTCGAGCTATGCCTACAATGATGCCGTGCGCACCTACACGTTCACCGACCCGATGGGGAATGCGTATACCACCGTCACGAATGCGGCGGGGTGGACGGTGTCCACGACGGACCCGCGCAATCAAGTCGCGACGTTCGGCTATGATCGTCGTGGCAATCTGCTGCGCGCCACGGATCGCCGGGGTCAGGTGGTGACCTGGACCAAGGACGCGCTCGACCGAGACCTGACGCGGACGGCGGGCGGCGACGTGACCACCTACGCCTATGACCCGAAGCAGCGCTGGGTCGCCGTGCAGAATGCGGAGAGCACGGACACGCTCTTCGTTGATGCGGCGGGCCGCCCGACGGCCGCGATCACCACGCGCGGCGGCACGCGCTACGTCCTGAACCAGGGCTTCATCGGCACCATGCCCGACGGCCTCACCATCAAGTCCTACGACGCGCCCAACGGTGGCGCCCTCTGGACGCGCACGATGGGGAGCGGCTACGATCCGATGCGGCGCACAGCGTTCCTGCAGGATTTCGGTGGGGCGGGCACCCAGACCTCCTACGACCGAGCCCAGGCGGAGAAGACGATCACGCTGCCGACTGCGGCCGCGGTGCGCACGAACACGTTCAGTGCGTATGGGGAACTGACGCAGATGACCTTCACGGGCGCGAGTGCAGCCTTCTCGCGATCGTATGCGCGCGACTACTCAAGCCGGATCGGGGAGATCACGTTCGGCTGGGATTCGCGCGTGCACAACTACGACGCGCGGGACCGGTTGATGGACTATCGCGATACGCAAACGTGGACCGAGACCGTGTGGGAGCCCTGGGATCCCTACGGGGATTGCCCCGGGTGCATGATCCAGACCGAAGTCACGCATGTCGATACGCTGCGCGCCGGTGCCTACGTCTACGACAAGATTGCGAACCAGACGGGGGCCGGGATCGCGTACCAGTCCGGCGGCGGCAGTCGCTTGGTGCAGTTCAGCGGGGAGACCTTCACGTACGACGCGGAGGGCAACCTCACCCAGCGGACCGGGCCCGCTGATACGACCAGCTACACATGGAATGCGTTGGGCCAGCTCAGCACGGTGTCGTCCCCGCAGGGAACGACCACGTACGGTTACGATGGCTGGGGGCAACGGGTGCGGAAGTCGGTGAACGGCGCAACGACGCGCTACCTGCTCCACAACGCCAACGTGATGCTGGAGCTCGATGCCTACAACGGGATCCTGGCCGAGTACACGTACTACCCGGGCGCGGACCGGCCGCACGGGATGCGGCGCGGCGGGGTGCAGTACTACTACGCGCAGGATGGGGAGGGAAATGTCCGGGGCGTGATCAACACCGCCGGGGCGGTCGTCGCGAGCTACGACTACTCGCCGCAGGGGGAACTGGTCGGCTCGACGGGGAGCGTCACCAACCCGTATCGCTACAAGGGGCGGGAGTGGGACGCGGAGGCGGGGCTCTACTTCATGCGGGCGCGGTACTACGATCCGAAGGTGGCGCGGTTCGTGTCGGAGGATCCGATCGGGGTGGCGGGGGGGATGAGTCTCTATGCGTTTGGCGGAGGCGATCCCGTCAACTATTCGGATCCGAGTGGACTGGCGCCATGCTCCGAAGCGACCATCTCGGCTGGCGGTTGGCACTCGGTCGAACTCGAGCCCGGCGACTGGTGGTGTCTTCCCGTGTACACGCTGCAGGAATCAAGAATCAATGGCTTCGGTGGACGAGCGACCAGTGCATTCGGGTTTGGGAGAGGCGTTGGTGCCGGAATTCCGTACATTCCGGGCTCAGGTGGGAGCAATCACCCTAGCCCGAATCCAACTCAGTCGCGGATCAATCGCGAGTGTCTGACTGCTCTCGCCGACTTCGGACTGACGGCTGGTGCCGACTTCCTATTCTTCAGTGGAGTCACGACGGGGATACGCGGTGTCCAGACCGCCCGCTCCCTCGCATTGATTGGCGCGAATAAGATGAAGAAGGGTATAGGCTACTTTGAGAAAGCGGACAACTTGCGACAGGCCGCGTTGCCCGCGGTTCGAAACGGGTTCTTCGATTACTATCTTGGAGGAGTCATTACCGATGTGCCCGAGATCAATTCAATTTGGGACATGGCTGACTTGATTCCGGGCCTTGCATCCTTTAAGAGTGCGGTTGATCTCGGCTTGGCGTGCTCAGGCAGGTCAAACTAGATGAGTCGAGGGTGACTGTGTTGATGCCTTGGAAACTCCGAGATTTTTGGAGGGGACTTCCGTCCCCACTTCGTTACTCACTCATTGGGGCAAGTGCGTACGCTGCCTTCGCGACTGCTGTCTATCTCGTTTCAGCGGGATGGCGCGTTGAGGGAGCGACTGTCGGCTTGGCCTCAATTGTTTTCGCCTACTATTCTGCGGCTTCGATCATCGGAATCGTGGTACACGCATTCCCGGGGCTGTCCTCGCGGCTAGTTGGGCGAATGCTGCTCGGATATGGCAGCGCGCTGATTGCGTTCGGCTGCTTGGCGCTCGCGATGCTTGGACCGCCGTGGCATTGGGGGGAGGAACATCTGTTTGCGATCCTCCTTTGCACTGCGGTTTTCGGGACGTATCTCGCAAGCAACTGGCGGACGCTCTTTCGTCCGATTGGGACTTACTGAGGCGGCAGGTAAATACTGCGTAGTGTGATCATGCGGCGTACCGCACACGCTTCTCTTGAAACAGATTGCGAATGATGTGGGGCTGTTTCTTGCGGCGATAGAGATGGCTCCGCACGGTGCTCATCATCTCGGGGCGATCGCGCGGGCGACTCTTCCCCAGCGCGTTGGTTTTTACGTCTTGATTGAGCAACTCATCGGGATTCAGCTCGGGGCAGTAGCCCGGCAACCGAATCAGTCGGATCCGTGTGGCATGCGCCGC
>JANOTB010000061.1:0-3537 GCA_031416115.1 Gemmatimonadota bacterium | reverse complement strand
CATGCGCTACGAACTCCCGCAGGACCTCCTGCGTCGTGTCCGCGAGGCAGCCGCCCTCAGCCAGCGCGAGCTCGCGGTGCGCGCAGAGACGTCGCAGTCCGTTGTCGCAAGGATCGAATCGGGGCGAACGAGCCCGACCTGGGACACTCTCGCCCGTCTGCTGACCGCCGCGGGGACCGAGCCGCGTCTGATCGCAGAGCCGCAGGACGTGGTCGCGCCCGAGTGGCTTGCCGACGTCGACCGGATCCGGGCCCTCTCGCCGGAAGCTCGCCTGCTCGAGGTCGCCAACCTCTCCGCGCTCACCACGCTGGCGGTCAAACGTGGCTGAGGGCCATGCGTCGAGTCCCTTTGCGCCCGAGTTGCTGCTCACGACGCTCGCGGGGCATGGCGTCCGATTCGTCCTGATCGGCGCGCTCGCGGCGCGATTGAATGGCTTTCCCCGCGTCACCGCGGACGCGGATCTCGCGCCCGCGCGCGACCACGAGAATCTCGAACGACTCGCCGCGGCTCTGCGCGCGCTCGATGCACGGGTCTACACGGACGGCGTGCCGGAGGGGCTCGCGTTCGACTGCAGCGCGGTGACACTGGGGCGTGCGGACCTCTGGAACCTCGTGACCTCGGCGGGGCGCGTCGACCTGCTCTTCCATCCGGCGGGGGTCGTCAGCTTCGACGCGCTCGCCTCCGAAGCCGAGCGGTTCGAGGTGTTCGGAGTTGCGCTCCTCGTCGCGCCCCTGCGGGCGATCCTCCGTATGAAGGAGGCGGCGGACCGACCGAAGGATCGGCAGGACGCGGCCGTCATCCGCGCGATGATCGCCCGCGATCAGGCGACGTGATCGGGCGCAGCGTGCAGCACCATCCACCGCGCCAAGGGAGCCGAAGCGGATGTGGTGATCCTGCTGAACATGAAGGGCGGGACGCGCGGGTTCACGTCGGGGGTCCCGGACGATCCGCTCGTGCAGCTGATCCTCGGGGAGAGCGATGCGTACCCGGATGCGGAGGAGCGGCGGCTGGTGTACGTGGCGCTGACGCGGGCGCGGCGGCGCATCACCGTGAACCCCGACCAGTGCGGAGGCCGCCCCTGCGTTCGGGGGCTGCGCATCCGGGTCATCGACGTGCTCGATCTCCTGGCGACGGGCCTCGGGGCGCAGCCAGTCGTCGCCGAGCTGCCCGATCTGGAGCTCGAGGATGTGGCGGCGTGCCTGCGATTCGCCAGCCGGCGCCTCGACCATCCCGTACTCGCCGCGTAGGCGGGAACGGCCGTGCTCGTCTGGATCGACGCGCAGCTTCCTCGCCGGCGCCTGGCCTCGGGTGGTTGTGTTGTTGGACCGAGGCGAGCCGCTGGTGGAGCTCAGCGATGCGACGGACACGACGTACTGACCGGTGGGGACGGATCGCATCACCGGTGGTGCGGGGTCTCCATCGGCGCGCTCGACCGCATCTCGGAGAAGGCGCTTCCCGTCGTCCGCTTCGGTGCCGGACTCCCGCACGTCGCGGCGCTCAATCACACATCGTCGGCATCACGCGGGGCTATCCCTACTTCGTTCAGGAGTGGGGGAAGACACGTGGAATACGGTCGAGGCCTCTCAGGGTGTGGAGCCTCCGGCGATTCCGGGGCGATTCAGTCGGTCCTGGCGCACATAGTCCATGTAGCGTGCGGTCTCGTCGGCGACCGCACGACCGTGCATCGCTTCAACGATCGCGAACGCCATGTCGATCCCGGCCGACACGCCCGCCGACGTGACGATTCCGTCTTCGACCACTCGTGAGTGGGCTTCGACCTGAATCGTCGGGTCCATTTCTCCCAGAAGGGCCAGGGCGCCCCAGTGCGTGGTGGCGCGTCGACCGGCGAGCAGCCCGGCACTGGCCAGTAACAGCGCGCCGGTGCACACCGATGTTACGCGTCGGGCGCTCGTGGCGACGTGCCGGATCCAATTGAGGGTCGCGACATCGTGCAAGAGGGCTCGAGTGCCGAAGCCTCCCGGAACCACGAGCACACCGATCGGCGGGGCCGCACTGGTGTCGAAGTCGGGAAGAACGCGAAGTCCGCCGGTCGCCGTCACGAGAGCACCACCGACTGCGATCGTGAAGACGCGAAACGGCGCCGACTCCTCAGTGCGGCGCGAATCGATGCCGGGACTCAATCGCGTACGAGAGAACACTTCGTAGGGCCCAGCAAAGTCGAGCACCTCGACCCCGTCGAAGAGCAAGATCCCGACAGTCACCTTGTCCACGCTCCTGCCTCCCTGCTCAGAGTCTGGATCGCTGACAGTACGACCTATCAGCGATTGCGGCCAGCACGCGACGACGACGAACCCCGCCAGCCTGTTGCAATGCGTGCGCCAAATGCGTATCTTTCCTGACGTAAGTGGCGCTTTCACCGAGGTGAATGCAGAAATGTCCGTCATCGCAATCGGCAAGCTGCTCGGAGGACGAAGGATCATCGGCCATGAGGTGCGCTCCACCGATGAACTCATCGCGGCAGTGCGTAGGGGATTCCCTTCGGGGAGCCTCGACAGGCTCGTCAACGTCTTCCAGTCCGCGGACTTGACGGTCGCTGACATTTACCGCGCAGTCGGCAGTGTTCGGACGCTCCAGCGAAAGCACGCCAATCGCCTCCGTCTAACGCTTGGAGAGTCGGATCGGCTCGCACGGCTCGCTCGGGTGCTTGTGCGAGCCGAGTCGGCACTCGGCGACGCCCCACGCGGTCGGCGATGGATGACTGAACCGAATCAGGCGTTAGGTGAGGAACGGCCGATCGACCTGCTCGACAGCGACGCCGGGACACTGGCGGTGGAGCAAGTGCTCGGGCGGGTGGAGCACGGAGTCTACGAGTAGTCGCCGTGCTCGTCTTCCGAATCGCGAGAAAGCTCTACCCCGCCCTCGACGGAGAGGGTGCTCGGCTGAATGGCGGCCGATGGAACAGCGTGGGACTGCCGATGGTGTACACATCCGCGACGGCCTCGCTTGCTGCGCTCGAACTGCTAGTGCACGTCCGGCACGCGACGGCACCAGTTGATTTGGAACTGTCAACAATCGAGATACCCGACGAACTCTTAATCCACTCCGTGGATGTGAGCGCCCTCGGGTCCGGGTGGTACCTACCCACGGGGCTATCTGCGTGTCGTGCCGAGGGTGATTCTTGGCTCGCCAGCGGCAAGTCGCCGGTGCTGAGAGTCCCTGCCGCGCCGATCCATCACGAGTTGAACTATTTGCTCAATCCGAGGCACACCGATGCGGCCCGGATCAGCGTGAGAGAACGCGATACATTCAGTTTTGACTCGCGATTGATGAAATAGCGCGTCAATCGCGCTCCCCTTGCGAGGTTTGGTGGCGTTCTAATTGTGACAGTGCGTAACCCGGGGATGTTCACGTCAACATCGATCATAACCCACGCCCGCGCCTCGTCGCGCCCGCGCCTTGCGGGTCCCCAACCGCGCCTGTAGCGTCCCCCTTCGCCGCTGAACACTGGCTGACCCACCGTCACTCACGGGGAACATGCGACGTCGAACGCTCATCCAGTCCGCCCTTGGCCTCGCG
>JANOTB010000060.1:0-10544 GCA_031416115.1 Gemmatimonadota bacterium | reverse complement strand
GCGGCTCACCCCGCCGTGATCTCGGAGATGTCGATGTCGAGGTTCGCGTCGACCTTCTGCACGTCGTCGAGATCCTCGATCTGCTCGAGCAGCTTGATCAACGCATCGGCCGCGCTGCCTTCGACCTTCACGGTGTTCTTCGGGATCCACGCCAGCTCGGCCTCGGTCGCGACGAGTCCGGATCTCTCGAGTGCCTGCTTGACCGCATAGAGGTCCGACGGCGCCGTGGTGATCACGAACTGCCCGTCCTCCGCCGCGAAGTCCTCGGCGCCGGCATCGAGCACCTGTTCCATCACGCTGTCCTCGTTGCGCCCGTTCGCCGGGACGTAGATCTGCCCCTTGCGGTCGAACATGAACGAGACCGAGTTGCTCGCGCCGAGGTTGCCGCCGTACTTGGAGAGCTTGAACCGCACCTCAGCGACCGTGCGCGTGGGGTTGTCGGTGAGCGCTTGGATCATGAGCGCGACGCCACCCGGGCCGTAGGCCTCATAGAGGACCTCGGTGTAGTCCATGCCCTCGAGCTCGCCGGTACCCTTGAGGACGGCGCGCTCGATGTTCTCCTTGGGGCACGACTGCGCCTTGGCGTTCTCGATCGCGGTGCGCAGGCGGGCATTGCCGTCGGGATCGCCGCCGCCGGCCTTGGCCGCGACGGTGACCTCCCGGAGCACCTTGGTGAACATGGCACCACGCTTTTTGTCCGTGGCTGCCTTGTAGTGCTTGATCTGCTTCCACTTGCTGTGGCCGGCCCTTTAACTGCAGGTGGGAGGTGGGAGGTGGGAGGTGGCAGGGGTGCGCCCCGCACACTGCGCCAGGGACGAAAGATACCGCTCGCGCCGGCTGACTGTAGAGGCGCGGCTTGGCGTTCCGAACACGGCGAGCCATGGTTTGAACGAAGCGGGGCGACCCCGACCCCGGAGCCGCCCCACTTCACTGTTTCCCTCCCACCTCACACCTCTCACCTCTCAATTCCACCGCACCGTCAGCCCACCCCTGATCCCCGTCACGTCGGTCGCGATGCCGCTCCCGGTGTCGTACAGGTTGCCGATGCTGTACCCGACCGACGGGAAGAATCCGAACTTGCCCGCGTTGAGCCGCAACCGCACACCGGTGTTGAACATGTTGCCGGCCTTCACGCCGCCCACCTGCCACAGCCGCATCTCGACGTTCGGCTGGATCAGCACCTCGCCTGCGTTGATGCTCATGCCGGCGTTGAGGCTCGCGATGTTCTCCTTCGGCGCGTCGCCTGCGAACTGCTGACCGGCCATCCGGAACAGGTTCCATCCCGAGAGCGAGACGCTGTTGTTGCGCACAGGGAACGTCCACGATCCCGACGCGATCAGTCGGTCTCCCGTACTGTAGATCGTGGTGTCTCCGGCCACATCTTCGCCGAACGCCGAGTACGAGAGACCGAGCTGCACCTGACCGTCGCCCACCGGGCGGTCGAGACCGAGATTGAGGCGGTACTCGTCCGCAGGCTGGAATCGGAACTCAGCACTCGCATCGCCGAACGCGGCGAACTCGGTCGATTTGCGCATGCTCGCGCCGGCGCCGAGGTTCCAGCTGCCGATCGCGCGGGCGAACGCGATGCCCCCGGTCCCCGCGAGCCCGTTGCCCATCGACGAGATCGGGTAGCCCAGGAAGTCGTTGCCGATCTGGCCCGCCGCGACAACTTGGCCTGCGGGGATCGTGTACTGGCCGGTCGGGATATTGAACCCGAAAGTGAAGATGAGCGTCTGGTCGGCGAACGCGTAGTTACCGCGCACCTGTGTATCAGTGAGGCCCTTGATGCTGCTCGTCGAGCTACCGCCGGTGATCACGTCCGTGATGGCGTACGCGGTGGTGATGTCCATGGTGAAGCGCTCGCTGAACGGCAGCGCGAACACGATCGGGATGGCAGTTTGCGCCACCGTGGACTTGTTCCCGGCGGTCTCCAAGGAGTAGGACGTCGACTGGAGCGCCACGGCGACGGATGTACTCCGGAGCCCCTGCGCGGGCGCGAGAGCCGGCAGCATGACGGTCACGAGCGAGCCGACTGAGAACGAGCGGATGAGGTGTCGAAGCACGTATCGGTCCTCGCTCATGGGCGGCGGATGATGATGACCACTTGGCCGGTGGTCTGAGTCGGACTGTCCGTCTTGATGCCATTGCTGACCGGGTCGACTCGTGGCGTCGGTGCGGCCGTCACGGTCGTCTCGATGGTCGTTGTGACCGTGCTGATGGTCGGCGGGTTCACGTCGCGCGTCACGTTGTTGATCGTGTTCTGCAGTCCGCTGCCAGCCGGTGGCGGCGCGCGACCCGCGACGGCAGCGGTCACCGTGCCCGACTCCGGACCCCCCTCAAGACTCGACTCGATCGTGGTCGCCGAGACCGCCTCGCCGCCGACGGCCGCCGTCGCCGCCTCGCCGCGCGCCGTCGCCGCGATGAATCCAGGGTCGAGCGAGCGTGCGCTCTCGAAGAAGCGCGCCGCGTCCTGCAAGCGGCCATCGTCGGTCGCCATCAGGCCGCGACTGTACGCGAGGAACGCCTGCAGATTGTTCGTCGGGCGCCGCTCCACCAACTGTCGTTCGGCCGGCGTGAGAGTGACACCCAGTCGTTCGAACAACTGGAAGACGAGCCGCTTCTCCATGTCGAACAGCTGATCGAGACTGTTGGTCACCTGCGCCGCCGGGCCGATCGCGCCGGTGCCGACGTTCACGAGTGAGGCGTCCAAGGCGATCTGATCTGCGCCCGTCTGTTGGATGATGCCGTTCACGATCGTCCCTGCCTGCATCAGCTTGCCGGCGCGCACCGCGGTGGCCGCATCGACTCGCGATGACTGCGAGAGCTGGATCTCGTCAGCAATCGCCTGCATGCGGTCGCGCTCGACCACGGTGAGGCGCGCCGATCGACTGAGGTCGGTGATCAGCAGGTCGGCCATGCCACGCTCGAGCGGCTTGAGCGTGCTGTCCGTGCCGCTGAAGCGGAGCGGTGGGACTGCAACGGTGAAGGTCGATCCCAGCGTGCGCGAGATCGTCGCTTCGTTCGCGACGGCCGCCTTGGCGGACGCGAGCGCTTCCTGACGCGACAGCGACACGAGGCGCGTACGGATCTGGCTTTTCGCCCGGCGCGTCTTGCCGACGTTCAGGTACGCCTCGTACGCGCGGCGTGCGCTGGTCAGGTCCCCGAGCTGCTCGGCCGCGAGCCCGGTGTAGAGCGCGCTCACCCCGTCCTTGGGGTCGAGCTGTCGCGCCTGGTCGAGCACGGCGCGCGCGTCGGCGTATCGCTTCGCCTTGTAGTAGGCGATGCCGAGGCCGCGTAGGGCCGCCACGCTCTGTGGCGTGCGGTTGCGCGCGGCTTCGAGCTTGGCGATGGCGTCGCCCCCTTGGGCCGCGGCGGGCGCCACGGCGAGGGAGGCCAGCATGAGGGCAAGGAACGGTCGGGCGAGTCGCATCACATCTCCTATCGGTCGGGATCCAGCATGTCCTCGAAGCGCAGCCACTGCTTGTAGAAGTACAGGTCCACGTACCCAGTCGTGCCGTTACGGTTCTTGAGCACCAGCAGTTCGGTCGCACCCTCCACCCCGGCGTCCGAGGCGTACATCTCCTCGCGGTAGAGCGCGAGCACCACGTCGGCCGCCTGCTTCACCGCACCCATCGCCCCGAAGTCGTCCAGCGTCGGGCGGGCGTCGTTCCGCTCCGCGAGCGCGGGCAACTGCGCCGTGACGATCACGCAAACGTCTTCGGCGACCGCCTCCGCCTTCAGTCGGTACACCAGAGCTGCGAGCTCCTCGTCCCGTGGCGCTGCGCCTTCCGCGAGCGCCTGCAACGAATCGACGATCACCACCTGTGACGTCGTCTCGCGACCGCACAGGCTCCACGCGCTTCCGGGCGTCCGCGACAGTACCTCGAACCGCGGCGACTGGTCACGCAACCGGACCGCCGCCGCGCCCACCGATGCGCGCTGTTGCTCGGTGAGCCGGCCCTGCCGCAGGTCGTCCACCTTCACGCGGCCCTCGATCGCGAGAGCCCGTTCCATGACGCGCTCCACCGACATCTCACCGGTCACGAACGCCACCTTGGCGCCCGTCTCCGCCATTCGTAATGCCATCGCCAACGAGAGCGCCGACTTGCCACTCGCGACGTCGCCCCCCAATACCACCAGGTCACCTGCCCGGACCCCACCCCCGAGCCAGCGATCGATGCTCGGGAACCCCGTGCGCACGGTGTCGCCAGAGAGCGATCCGTCCGCCACCAGGTCGATCCGTCGCATGACGCGGGAGATCGGGGAGATATCGGTCGGGCGCAAGAATCCTCTCGGCGACTCTTAAGGTAAGATGTGTCCCCTTATTCTACGAGACGTTCACGCGCTCCGGCAAGCTCAATCGTGTCCGCCCGCAGTCCTGTTACGAGACGCGCCAGCTCTGAACGTGACGCCCGGTCGAGGTGCGGCGCGGTGACCTCGGTCACTGCCTCCACCGCTTCCGCGACAGCCTCCCGGTCTCCCGACGCGGTCGTCGCGAAGGCCCGGAGGAAGGCGGTCCGCGCTTTGGCCGGCACCGTGAGCGCAACGAGCCAGGCCCTGGCCGCCTCGGCCCGGCTCTCGCGGACCGCAGCCTCGAGCGGAAAAGGGAGCCGGAGTCCACTCGCCAGCCGGACCACCATGACGGCTCCCATGAGCGTCTCCCGCGCGCCCCCCATGCCAGCGCGGCCCGCCGCCGAGAGCAATGCCGGGCAGGCGAAGGTCGCCCGGAGGGGCGCATAGGCGGGAGTCGTGTGCGGCACACGCTGAAACTGCCTCCCGTGACGCGGGGTCCGGAAGGGGTCGCCGTTGGAACGTCCGGCGCGCGCGGGCTATCTTCCCCTTCCATGACTCACACGGCCTTCCCGCGCACCCACTCCGGCCGCTGATGCGAGTCTACCGACGCCTCCTGCAGTTCCTCCGGCCGCACGCCTGGCGCCTTGGGGGGAACGTCGGGTTCAACGTCGTCGCGGCCGTGCTCGACGGCATCGCCTTCACGTTGTTGATCCCGTTCCTCAACACGCTCTTCGGGCTTGAGACGAAGATCGCCGGTGGAATGGGGTGGCTCACCGACCTGCAAACTTGGCTGATCGGGCCGTTCCTCACCGCCGGTGACCCGATGGGGTCGCTGCGCGCCGTGATCCTCGTGATCATGGCGATGGTCGCCGTCAAGAACGTCTTCCTCTGGGCCGGGGGGCTGTTCGGCGCGTCGCTGCAGGAGAACATCACGCGCGACCTGCGCGCGGCGGTCTTCTCGCACATGCAGCGACTCCCACTCACCTGGTTCGGCCGCACCAAGACCGGTCAGATCATCTCGCGCGTCCTCGCCGACACCGAGCAGACCAAGATCATCCTCTCCGAGGTTGCGACGCGGACGGTCCAGAATGCGGCGACGATCCTCGTCACGGTCGTCATCCTCTTCCGGATGTCGCCGCGCCTCACGCTCGTCGCACTCGTGATCGCGCCGCTCGTGATGGCCGTCCTTCAGCCATTGCTCCGCAAGCTGCGAAAGGGGCATCGTCGGCTCCGCAACGAGTACGGCGAGATGACGAGCGTGCTGCAGGAGGTCGTGAGCGGCATCAGGCTCGTGAAGTCGTTCCGCGGCGAACCGTACGAGGACGCACGATTCATCGGCGCCTCGGCGCGCTACTCGCGCGGGATGACCCGCATGCAGCGGCTCTCGCTCCTCTCGAGCCCGCTCACCGAAGTGCTCGGCACCATCATCGCGATGGGGGTGCTATGGATCGGCGCACGCGAGGTCCTCGAGACCGGGACCATGGACGGCGGCATCCTCATCACCTTCATGGTGCTCGTGATGCGGCTGCTGCAACCGATCAAGCAGCTCGCGCAGGCCCCCACCACTGCCCAGCAGTCGCTCGCGGCCGCCGAGCGCCTCTTTGAGGTGCTCGACCAGCCGGCCGAGACGCAGTCGGACCGCGGCACGCGTGAGGTGCATGGACTCCGCGAGGGAGTCGTGTTCGACGACGTGAGCTTCTCCTACGGCGACGAGCCGGTGCTCACCGGCGTGAGTCTCACCGCGCGCCGCGGCGAGATCGTCGCGCTCGTCGGCGCGAGCGGAGCGGGGAAGAGCACGCTCGTCGATCTTATCCCGCGATTCATCGAACCCACCCGCGGGCGAGTGCTGGTGGACGGCACCGACGCGCGGGAGATCCGCCTCACGTCGCTGCGCGCGCTCACCGGCATCGTGAGCCAGGACACCGTGCTCTTCAACGACACGGTGCTCGCGAACGTCGCGTATGGCGCCGAGGATCGGTACACACGGGAGCAGGTGGAGACGGCGGCACGCGCCGCCAACGCGCACGACTTCATCCTCGCACTCCCGCAGGGCTATGACACCGTGCTCGGCGAACGCGGCACCAGACTCTCGGGCGGCCAGCGGCAACGGCTCGCGATCGCCCGCGCCCTGCTGACCGATCCGCCGATCCTCATCCTCGACGAGGCCACGTCGGCGCTCGACACCGAGAGCGAGCGGCTCGTGCAGGAAGCGATCGACCGTCTCTTGGCCGGGCGCACGGTGTTCGTGATCGCGCACCGACTCTCGACGATCATCCATGCCACGCAGATCCTCGTGCTCGAGAAGGGGCGCGTCGTCGAGCGCGGCACGCACGCGGAGCTGCTCGCGCGCGGAGGCGCCTACGCGCGGCTGCACGCGATGCAGCAGCGCTCGGTGCCGATCATCGCCGCGGGCTGACGTCGTGCACCGGGTACACTCATGACCGCTCCAGCGACCGCCGGTCGCGAGACCGTCGGCCCGACCGTCATCCATCGAGTGGAGTACGGCCTGCTGCGCCTGATCGCGACGCTGTTGCGCCCGTTCGGCTGGCGCGCCGCCTCGGCGGTCGGCGCCGCGCTCGGAGGGCTCGCGTGGTGGCCATTTCGCATCCGCGCCGATCGCGTGGAGCGCACCATTCGCGCCTGCTTCCCCGACTTCAGCGACGCGCGCGTGCGCGAGGTCGCGCGCGACAGCTATCGGAGCCTTGGACGCACATCGATCGAGAGCATCGCGCTCTCACGTGCGACCACCGCCGACGTCCTCGCCGCCTTCGCCGACGCGCCGCACTTCCATGTACTCGAGCGCGCCTTCGCGCAGGGCAAGGGCGTCATTCTCGTCGCCGGGCATGTGGGCAACTGGGAACTCTCGGCCGCCTACATGACCGCGCGAGGACTGCCGATCGACGCGATCGCGATGCACATGGTGAACCCGCTCTCCGACGCCTTCTTCAAGCGCACGCGAGAGCGCTTCGGCACTCGCGTGATCTTCGACGACCAGGCCGTGCGCGCGATCCCACGTGCGCTCAAGGACGGACGCGGCGTCGGGTTCCTCTCGGATCAGAGCGCCAAGGGGCTCGCGAGCACCTTCGTTCCGTTCTTCGGTCGGCCGGCGCGCACGCCGCGCGGTGCTGCGGTCTTCGCGCTGCGCAATGACCTGCCGATGGTCTTCGTCGCAGCGCTCCGCCTCCCCGATGGCCGCTACACGGCGCACTTCGAGGACGTCCCGCTCGTGCGCACCGGTGACCGTGACGCGGACGTCGACGCGACGGTGCTGCGCTACACCCAGGTGCTCGAACGCTTGGTGCGCGAGCACCCGGAGCAGTACTTCTGGCAACACCGACGCTGGAAAGGGCAGCCGAGCGATACGCCGCCCGAACTCGTCATGCCACGCTGAACATGTCATCGCACACTCTCGCCCGAGTCGGACGCCCATGAGCCCGTACGCGAACGACCTCGCCGCCCTTCGAGCACGCGAGTTTCCCTGGGAAGCAACCGGCGAGGCGATCCACTTCGACCACGCGTCCGTGGGGCCGCTGCCGCAGCGCGCGCGCGACGCGCTCGACGCCTACGGTCTCAAGCGCGCCGAACCGCACCGGCTTGGCCTGGATGATTTCGCACCCGTGCTCGACCGGGCGCGCACGCTCGTGGGCAAGTTGATCGGCGCGAGCGCTGGGGAGGTCGTCCTCACGACCAACACCAGCTGGGGCGTGAATCTCGCCGCCTACTCGCTCCCCTTGGGTCCCGGTGACATCGTGCTCGGTAGCCAAGGCGAGTTCCCGGCCAACGTGTATCCGTGGATGTCCGCCGCAAAGGCGCGCGGCTTCACCTTCGAGCTGCTGCCGCTCGCTGGGACCGGTCCGGACGTGGAGGCAGTGCTCGCCCGCATCGAGCGGGACCCGCGCGTGAAGGCGGTCGCGCTCTCGTGGGTCTCGTTCTGGAGTGGCGCGCGAGTCGACCTCGGTGCGATCGGCGCGGCGTGCCGCGCGCGCGGCATCTGGTTCGCAGTCGATGCGATCCAGGGACTCGGCCCGCTCCTGCTCGACGTGCGCACCACGCCCGTGGACATCCTCTCGTGCGGCGCACAGAAGTGGCTCTGCTCACCCTGGGGCAGCGGCTTCGCCTACATGCGCCACGGTCTCGTCGCCGCGCTCGAGCCGCCTGCCGCCGGTTGGCTCTCGCAGGCGAGTTCGGGCGACTTTGGAAGCTTCCTCGACTACGATCCCGCCTGGCACGCCGACGCCCGAAAGTTCGAAGTGGGGACCATTCCATACCAGGACATCGTCGGGATGAACGAGGCGCTGGCGTTGTTGCTCGAGCTCGGTCCGTCGCGCGTGGAGGCGCACGTGCGCGCGCTCACGACCGAGTTGCTCGACTGGGCGCAGGCGGCGCCCGGTGTGCGCATTCTCACGCCGCTCGCGGCCGAACGCCGTGCGGGCATCGTCGCGATCGTGACTCCCGATGTCGACGGCGACTCGGCCAAGCTGCGCGCAGCCAAGGTCACGCACGCGGTCCGTGAAGGGGCGATCCGCCTCTCGCCGCACTTCCATAACACCATGGAGGACGTCGAGCTGGTGATCAACGCGATCGGTCGGTAGGGGTTCGACCCGCGGTTATCTTTCGTCGGTGACCGCCCCAGCCACCGCTCCCGCCCGCTCCCTCGACGCGCTCATCGCGCGGCGCCGGACCTTTGCGATCATCTCGCATCCCGACGCCGGCAAGACGACGCTCACGGAGAAGCTCCTGCTCTACGGCGGTGCGATCCATCAGGCCGGCGCGGTCAAGGCGCGCAAGTCGCAGCGCCACGCGACCTCCGACTGGATGGCGCTCGAGCAGGAACGCGGCATCTCCGTCACCTCGTCGGTGCTGCAGTTCGAGTACCTGGGCTACCAGGTGAACCTGCTCGACACACCGGGTCACCAGGACTTCGGCGAGGACACCTATCGCGTGCTCATCGCGGCCGACAGCGCCGTCATGCTGCTCGACAACCGCAAGGGCGTCGAGGAACGCACACGGCAGCTGTTCGACGTCTGTCGCCGGCGCCGCATGCCGATCTTCACCGTGGTCAACAAGTGCGACCGCGTGGGCGAGGATCCGCTCAAGATCGTGAGCGACCTCGAGAACGACCTCGGCATCACGGCGGTCGCGGCGCATTGGCCGATCCATCAGGACACGGCGGAGCAGGGCACCGTGTTCGTCGGAGTGTACGATCGTCGCCGCAAGCGCGCCTACCTGTTCGAGCGCGGCAAGCACCACGGCGCGAAGCGCGTCGAGACAGAGACGCTCGACCTCACCGGCGCTGACGACCATCGGTTGGTCGAGGCACTGGGCGGCGACGACACGGCGCTCGCGGCAGTCGCCAAGCTCGCGCACGACATCGAGTTGCTGGACATGGCGGGGCACGAGTTCGACGCCGAGGCGATCCTCGCTGGCGACCAGACGCCGGTCTATTTCGCATCGGCCATGACGAACTTCGGCGTCGAGGCCTTTCTCCAGGACTTCCTCCCGCTCGCGCCGGCACCTGTCGCTCGCGAGAGCTCAGCGGGCCCGGTGTCGCCGGCGAGCCCCGCGTTCACGGGCTTCGTGTTCAAGGTGCAGGCCAACATGGACCCGAGGCATCACGACCGGATCGCCTTCGTGCGCGTCTGCTCGGGACGGTACTTCGCCGGGCTCGACGTGGTGCACGTGCGAACCGGCAAGGGCTTCAAGCTCGCGCCGCCGCAGCAGTTCCTCGGTCGCGAGCGGGCCTTCGCCGAAGAAGCGCTGCCCGGTGACGTCGTCGGCGTGCACGACCGCGGGCTGCTGCGGATCGGCGACACGCTCGCGACCCCCGACGCACCCAAGACTGGGGACGGCAAGCTGCTCGAGTATGTCGGTATCCCGCGATTCGCACCCGAGCACTTCGCGCGCATCCTCTCAAAGGACCCACTGCGCCGCAAGGCGCTCGACAAGGGACTGCGCGAACTCACCGAGGAAGGTGCGGCGCAGGTCTTCTTCGCCGAATCGCAGATGGGCCCGATCCCGATCGTCGGCGCGGTGGGATTGCTGCAGTTCGACGTGATGCTGCACCGGCTCGAGCACGAGTACGGCGCGCCCTGCTCACTCGAGAAACTCCCGTTCCGGTATCCGCGCTGGGTGACCGGGTCCGCGACCGAGATCCAAAAGCTCGGTGAGTCGCAGGACCTGTCGCTTCTGTATGACGCCAAGAATCATCCAGTGATCCTCTTCCGGGACGAGTGGCGGCTGCGCTGGGCGCT
>JANOTB010000059.1:0-4230 GCA_031416115.1 Gemmatimonadota bacterium | reverse complement strand
CGCGCTCATGTGCATCAGCACGATCGCCGTGACGGTGCGCGAGGCGGGCGGTGGCCGCATCGGCTGGCAGTGGGCGGCGATCCAGTTCGGCTATATGCTCGCGCTCGCGTACGGCGCGGCTTGGCTCGTGATCGTGATCGGGCGTGCGCTGGGGTTCGCGGGATGAGCGGCGACACGGTCATCGCGCTCGCGATCGTTGTCGCGGCGGCGGCGTTCTTGGTGCGGCGCGCGGTGCGGAGCGCGCGGGCGAAGCGCGCGGCGGGGCCGGGGTGCGACAACTGCGGGCACTCGTGATGCGCCAGGAGCGGCACCTGGCACGCGGTGCGCCGCTCAACGCGTGGAAGGCCGGCTCCGCTCGATCGCGAACCGCACGATGCTCGGTACTCGATCCGCGTCGAGCTCGATGCCCCAGACCTTCGTCCCTCGCGCGGCGACGAGGCGGAGCGCGCGGGGCACGGAGGTCTCCAGATCCAGTCGGCCGTCGGCAGTGACCCGGAGATAGGTGACGCTGCTCTCGTTCTCCTCACGCCGGATCCACACCGCGCCGCCGTCTGCGACGAAGGCATCGCTCACCGGTGGACGTGTATCTGGGAGATGCAGTGCCGCCCGGATCACGGACTCGCTCGCGCCGCTACGGCTGAGGCTGGCCTGAGTCCGTCGGACGATGCTGTCCTTGACGGACTTGTCGACACGCAGAGGCACGTACGGGATGAGGCGACGCCAAGCTGTGTCCCCATTGCTCTCGATCGCGGTGACACTGAAGGCGCGCGCCGAGGAGGTGACCATGACGCGTCGGTCGACGACCACGATGCGATCGGTTCCGACCCCGGCCGACACGATCGGCGCATCCTGGAAGGGTTGCCTGCCGAAGTTGATCGTGGGCCCGTCCATCACGCGAAACGTCGTGTGTTGGGCGGGAATCTCGACGATCTCGCGCGTGCCCCCGGCGCTTCCGGTACCCAATAGGCGAATCCTTCGCGGAGCGCTCTCGTCACCGGTTGCTTCGGCGCGAAGCGATAGCTCGCCGAACGCAGCGCCAGTCGACAAGTAGCCGAGGATGTTGTGTCGAGAAAGGCCGGGCGTTGCTTGTTCCAGGTCCCACTGCTCGGTCCCGAACAGGGCACCGTCGACGCTCAACCATGTCGTGCGACGCAATCGGATGTCTGTCACCCAGATCGAGTCGCCTTTCGCTCCCACGAGATGAATGAGTCGATACTCTCCCGGACCCGATCCGTCACGTCCGAACGTGCGCTGCCGCGCACCGTCCTCGGAGAAGTGCCGCAGTCGGTACTCGCGCGGCTCAGCGACGACGATACTTCCATCGCGCAAAGGGAGAACGGACAAGATCATGGTGAACTCGATCGACGGCGCACTGCCGTTAATCTTCATCTCGGAACGGAGCGTCGCGCGAGTGGGCCCTTGCGCGGAGAGACTCGCAGTGCAGCAGACCAGGGCGACGGATGCGAGGGCCGATCGGAGTGCGAGGGCTGGCCTAGTCGTCATCGTTTCGCTCGCGCACGATCATGGCCCGAAGAGAGTCGAACGACGGCATCCCATCGTATCGAAGGCAGTCGATGAACGCAGCGCTGTCTCGAAGCGCCAAGGAGACGCGAATCTCCTCGGGTTCGGCGTTCCTCGCGTCTTCGGATGTATTGAAGAGCATGTAGGCTTCCATGAATCGTCCTTGCGTGCCGGCGCACTCGCTCATCCGAGCCGTTGCCAGCGAGCGGGGTAGTCGGTGGTTCACGGCGTGGCGATACACGAGTCGAATGGGCATGCCAACCCGTCGCAGCGAATCTACCGCAAGTGCGAACTCACGACAAAAGGGGCATTCGAAGTCGCCGAATTCGACCAGAGTCACTGCGTTCGAATCGGAGAACACCTCGCGTGCGTCCGAGGCGACGGAAGCCCAATTGGGCTCTCGACTGATGCGCGGCTGAACAACGGGGCCTCGGAACACCTCCCGCCAGAGGGCCCGCCCTCCGAGTGCGAGGGCCACGACAACGAGCGCTGCCGTGGCAACATCGCCGAGCCGCCTTGATGACACGAGGCTTCTCAGCGCCATCAGGTCTCGCGACCGCACTCGATGCTGAAGCCTCCCGTCCCGCAACACATCGAGTTCGGAGTCATCGGGCACGTCGAGCCAGAGCAGTTCGAGTTGCACCAAGAGACGCAACCAGCTGGGTCGTAGCAGCAGGTCCCGCAGTTGCCGGCCTCGTCGCACAGCAACACTCGGTTCTCCGGCGCCGGACTGCTGAATGCACTCACGCCGATCACGAGCAGGGAAAGTGCAATGAGCCTGATTCGCATCGCGACCTCTGGAGTTGGGGTGAGGCCCCCCACCTTCGAGGTGGGCTGAGCCGCCGGACGCCATACCGTACCCCCCCGCGATTCTGTCAAGAGCTCGGGATCCGACGCCGCCGGGAAGCACGCCGGATCTCGCTACCCGGACACCATCGACGCCGCTGCCCCATGTCCTGGGTCACGCGCGTCAGGCGAATGGGCGACTACTTGGCCAAACGACCCTGAGTCTCGTGCGGCGCGCGGTGCGGAGCGCGCGGGCGAAGCGCGCGGTGGGGCCGGGGCGTGACAACTGCGGTCACTAGCGATCGCGTGACGCCGCTACGGGTGGGTCGAGACCTCGCCCACTCCGATGTCCCGCCCGCCCTTCCGCACCAGGAACCACCTGCCACGCACCGCCTCCCCGACCGGGATCCGCTGCGCATCGCCGGCGAGCTTGCCCCCGTTCACCGAAACAGCGCCCTGCTGGATGAGCTTCCGCGCCGCCGTCTTTGAGAGCGCGAACGCCCGCTCGAGCAACGCGACCACGTCGATCATCCCTTCCTCGGGTGCGACCCGCACCGACGGCATCTCCGCCGCGAGCGACGCGAACACCACGTCATCGAGCGCATGCGCGTCGGCCTTCTTGTCGAACACCGTGTCGGAGACGCGCCTCGCCACTGTAGCCGCGGCCTCGCCGTGGATCATGGTGGTGACCTCCCACGCGAGACGCTTCTGCCCCTCGCGCAGGTGTGGCGCCGCCGCGTGCGCGGACTCGATCCCGAGAATCGTCTCGCGGTCGAGCAGCGTGAAGGTGCGCAACAGCCGCCCCACGTCCGCATCCTCGGCGTTGATCCAGAACTGGTAGAACTGGTACGGACTCGTCTTCGTCGCGTCGAGCCAGATAGCGCCGGCCTCGGTCTTCCCGAACTTCTTGCCGCTCGCGTCGGTGAGCAGCGGGAAGGTGAGCCCATGCGCCTCGCCACGCACGGCGCGTCGCACGAGCTCGGTGCCCGCGGTGATGTTCCCGAACTGGTCGCTGCCGCCGATCTGCAGCGACACGCCGTCGGCCTTGTACATCTCCAAGAAGTCATGCGCCTGCAGCAGCATGTAGCTGAACTCGGTGAACGAGATCCCCGCCTCCATGCGCGACTTCACCGAGTCCTTCTGCATCATCCAGTTCACGGTGAAGTGCTTCCCGGTGTCGCGCAGGAAGTCGATCAGCGCCAGCGGCCCGAGCCAGTCGGCATTGTTGCGGAACACCACGCGTCCTGCGGCCTCGCCATCGCCAAGCGCATTGGTCATCACACGGCGGATCTGCGTTTCGATCAGCGCCGCATTCGCGCGGATCTCGTCGGTCGAACGGATCGGCCGCTCTTCGCTCTTGCCACTCGGATCGCCGATCATCGCCGTGCCGCCGCCCACGAGCGCGACTGCGGTGTGACCGGCGCGCGCGAGTCGCACGAGCCCCATGATCGACACCAGGTTCCCCACGTGCAGGCTCTCGGCGGTGGGATCGAATCCGCAATAGCCCTTCACAGCGCCCTTGGCGAGCGCGGCGGCACAGCCCTCCGTCTGCTGGAAGAGGAGGCCGCGCCACTCGAGTTCTTCGAGGAGCGGGAGCGAGCCGGGCGAGGGAACCGGGGGAACCGATGTCATGTGCGAAAGGTACGGGAGGCACGCAACGATGTCATTCCCGTTCTGCGTACTGGTCTGCGCGAATGCGTTGCCCCACTCTCTGCCTCGGCCTAGCTTCCGTTCATCGCGATGCGACGAAAAATCCTCCTCTTCCTGCTCGGTTGCGCTGCCCTCGGCGTCGTCGGCGCCATCGGCTTCGCCGCCTACTGGACCTGGTTCCTGTGCGCCGGCGACCGCTGCCCGTCGATCGCGCAGTTCGACGAGTACCGCCCTGCGCAGCCGGCGCGCCTCTACGCCGCCGACGGTCGCTTC
>JANOTB010000058.1:0-2607 GCA_031416115.1 Gemmatimonadota bacterium | reverse complement strand
CATGGCGCGCTCCTGATTCTCGAACTGCCCGCCGTATTCGATGAAGATGCCCGGCGGGGTCGCGACCTCGCGATCGATCGCGGCCTTCACGTCGGTGGCGAATCCGCCGAGGTCCCGGCCGACGACGTTCACCTGCACGGCAACGAATCGCTGCGCGCGTTCTCGATTCACCTGCACCGGACCCGGCTCCTGCCGGATCGCCGCGAGTTGACGCAGCGGCACTCGCGCGCCCGACGGCGTGGGCACGGTGATCGAGCCGATCGCCTCGGCCGTGGCGCGCAACTCGGCGGGTTAGTAGACGGCCACGTCGATCGCGTAGTTGCCTTCGACGAGCGTGGCGACCGGCTAGCCACCGACGGCGGTCTCGAGCGCCTCCTGGACCTCGGACACAGGCACACCGAAGCGCGCCATCGCGCCGCGATCGAGATAGACGTTGAGATAGCCTTGGCCGTCGGTGGCCTCCACACGCACCTCCGAGGCACCGGGCACACTCGCGAGTGTGCGCCCGATGCGCTCGGCGACCTGCAGGTTCACGGCTGGCTCGTCGCCGAAGACCTTGACGGCGAGGTCGGCGCGCACACCGGAGATCAACTCGTCGAGTCGCATCTTCATGGGCTGCGTCATGCTGAGCGCCACACCGGGGACGCGGGCGCTCACGCGGGCTGCGATCTCGGCTGAGAGGCTGTCTTTGGTCACCCCCGGGCGCCATTCGGCGGCCGGTTTGAGCATCACGAACACGTCGGCCTGATGCACACCCATCGCGTCACTGCCGATGTCGGGGCGACCTACGCGGCTGACGGCGATCCGCACCTCGGGGGACTCGAGGACGGCCTCCTCCATTGCGCGCTGCATCGCGAGCGAGGCGGAGAGCGAGATCGCGGGGTCGCGCACCGCTTCGATGAGGAGCGACCCCTCGTCGAGCTCCGGCACGAACTCGGTTCCGAGCCGCGGCACGAGAAGCATGGCGCTCGCAAAGATGGCCACGGCCGCGACCACCGTACGGAACGGATGCGGCGTGACCCGTTCGAGTGTGGCGCGATACGCGCGCTCGAGCCAATGCGCCATCCGCTCAGCGAATGCCGACTCGCGCGCGCCGTTCCGGAAGAGCCAGGTGCCGACCGCCGGCACCGCGACGAGGGCGAGCAGGAGACTACCGAAGAGCGCCATCGCCACGGTCAGCGCCATCGGGCGGAACATGCGCGCTTCGAGTCCTTCGAGACTCATGATCGGAAGGTAGACGATCATGATGATGAGTACGCCGAAGGCGATCGGGCGCCCCACCTCGTGCGCGGCGCCCATGATCCGGTGCCGCATCGCCTTCGCGTCCCCCGGTAGCACTCCCGCCCGGGCGTCACCGTGCAATGTGCGGACGAACTGCTCGGCCATCACCACCGACCCGTCGACGATCATGCCGAAGTCGATCGCACCGAGGCTCATGAGGTTGGCCGAGAGTCCGAGCCAACGCATACCGATGAACGCGAAGAGCAGGGAGAGCGGAATGGTCGCGGCCACGAGGAGCGCTGCGCGCACATTGCCCAGGAAGATCAGCAGGACTGCGACGACGAGCAGTCCACCTTCGACGAGATTCTTTCGCACAGTGCCGAGCGTCGCGTCGACGAGATCGGTCTGATCGTAGTAGCTGACGACGCGCACGCCCGTGGGAAGTGCGCGGTTCACCTGGACCAGTCGCTCCCGAACGCGCCGCGCGACTTCGCGACTGTTCTCACCGCGCGTCATCATGACGATCCCACTCACCACCTCACCCTTGCCGTCCACCGAGACTGCGCCCTGACGGATCTCGGCGCCGAATCGGACATCTGCCACCTCGCCGATGAGGACCGGCACACCGGTCGCGCTTGCGCGGATGACGGTGCGCCGCAGGTCGTCGAGCGTGGCGGCCTGCCCGAGCCCGCGCAAAATGAACTGCTGGTCATGGTGCTCGAGGTAGCCACCGGCCGCGACCGCACTGTTCGACTGCACAGCGGTGACCACGTCGTGGAGCGTGAGCCCGTAGCTGATCAGACGTTCCGGGCGCACCACCACCTGCGCCTGACGCACGAGCCCGCCAAAGCTGTTGATCTCGGTGACGCCCTCCACGCTGCGCAACTGTGGCCGCACGATCCGGTCGTGCAGCGTACGGGCGGCCATGAGGTCGAGCCCCGGTGCCTCGACGATATACATGAACATCTCGGAGCTCGCGGAGGCCAGCGGTCCGAGTTGGGCGTCGACGCCCTCCGGGAACTGGCCACGGACGGATTGCAGCCGTTCGTTCACCTGCGTCCGCACGCGTGGCAGGTCGACCCCGTCGGCGAACACGATCGTGATCGCGGCAAAGCCGTATTTGCTCAGCGACCGCACCTGCTCGACGTCCGCCATCCCGTTCATCGCCACTTCGATCGGGAAGGTGACGAGACGCTCGACTTCGACTGGCGAGAGTCCGGGCGCCTCGACGAGGACCGAGACCTGTGCGTCGGTGAGGTCGGGGAACGCATCCATGCGCACCGTGGCGGCGGCCCACAGCCCTGCGCCGACCAGCCCGACGAGTGCCGCCGCGACCAGGCCGCGGTTGCGAATACCCCACGCGATCAGGCGATCGACGACCGTCGG
>JANOTB010000057.1:0-33178 GCA_031416115.1 Gemmatimonadota bacterium | reverse complement strand
CCGATTAGTCCGCGAAGCCGAGGAGAAGGGAGTCGAAATGAGCGCTCTTCCATTCGAGAGTTTCTCGCTGGCGAGTGCCGCGTTCGAGCGCGACGTGTTCGGCGAGCTGAACCCTGAGAGCTCGTTGGGGCACCGTGAGCTACCTGGAGGCACTGGAATGGTCGCGGTGCGCAGTCAACTGCAGGCCGCGTCGCTGCTTCTGGCAAATCACTGACCGACAATCTGACTGAGAGTTAAGTCACTGTCATGAAACGAGATACTATATGAACCTTGCTTGCAAGTAACTTACTGTCAACTTTTGTTATGCACTTTGACTCGAGACCGACCTGATCGATACATCTTCCTGGCACGTGTCTCAAAGCAAACGGAAGTTGTGTGCAAGTTGTTGACAGTCACTCTGTTAGCTCATAAGATATAATATCCTGAAACTGGAGGATATTAATGCGAGCCGTCACGACAGCGACCGCAGCGGTAGCGCTCGGCCTACAGAAGAAGGCACTCGATAACCTTCTGGGGCGCCTCGACCTGCCAGAAGCCGCCTCAGGGCGCCAGGGAGTGGAACGCCGGATTCCGGTCAGTCTTCTGCCCCAACTGCTGTTGACCGCAGAGCTCTCGAATCTACTCGACATGCCGATTCGCTCAGCCTTCGCTCTCGCGCGCCGCCTCGTTGCAGGCGACGTGGCGGCGGGACCGTTCCTGCAGTTGCGTGTGGATACGGAGTCGATAACCGCAGAGATCGACCGGCAACTCGAAGTCGCGATCGAGACCGTCGTCCGCCGACCTCGAGGTCGTCCGAGAGCCTCCGTCGAAGCCTAGGGCCATCGACAACTGGAGTTGGTGGGCAACGGCAAAGGGCGCCCGGAGCAGAAGCTCCGAGCGCCCTTCGATCGTGCCGGCGTGGCTTACGAGACCTTCGAGACGTTCTCGGCAGCGGGGCCCTTGGCACCCTGTACAATGTCGAACTCGACGGCGTCGCCCTCTGCGAGCGACTTGAAGCCGGAACCCTGGATCGCGCTGTAGTGCACGAAGCAATCCTTGGTGCCGTTGTCCGGGGTGATGAACCCGAAGCCCTTCGCATCGTTGAACCACTTCACTTTGCCGGTCGTACGCATTCCCTACTCCTGATTTGGTGATTGTCGCCGGGAGCGGGAAACGCCGACCCTGCACAATCGAGACCACGGGACGAAATAGATCCCCCGTGCTGGACCGTCCGCCCGGAGAGTCCGAGGGACGAAGGAAACGTACGGTGGTCTCCGCCAGTGCGCAATGGTCAATTCCGCCGACGTGGGCTTAGCATTGCGCCAGGGGGCGGCCGCGGGGGCCGTCATGGGCCCAAGTCAGGGCCCGCGACGCAGAACTCAGGGGAGCGGAGGCTGGCCGCTGTCGCTGATCAGTCGGTACGAGACCACGAAGTACGGAGTATCACCCAGGCAGCTCGTGGGCACGCCCCGGTGCTCGTCGTACTGCACCGCCACTCGTCCCTTCCCCATGTCGAGCTCGATCGCCGCTGCGAGCGAGTCATTCCGAATCGTGAAGGTGAAGATCTGGGGAGACACTCCCGGCGCCGTCGCCATTGCGAGTTCACCCTCCCAAGTCTTACAGAGCCACCCTTTTCTCGAGAGCTTCTGGACATACCCGGTCCGCGTACCGCTCGAGTAGGTGTAGCTCAGTGCCACAGCCGACCAGATCAGAAGTCCCAGCAGCGGCAGACCCAACACGGTCAGGACCGTGAGCTTCCCCCAGTGCCGCCGAGCGAATCCCGGTCGCGGTGACGCAGGACCGGCGGTTGCGGCGTTCGGGTCGCTCGCGGTCGTCGCGTCGTCTTTGGCCATGGAAGCTCTCGATTAGGAAGGAGGAAACGAGAGAAGGATAGTAAGTTGTTCGTTGGGGGGCAGGGAGGGCAGGGAAGCGCCGGTCGTGTCCCGCGTGCTCCGGCGTGCTCCCGCGTGCTCCAGCGTGCTCCGGCCCTCGAACGCTCCGCGATTCGAATCCACCTCATGCCCCAACGGCTCGTGTCGCCCTTCAAGACTCGCCGCAAATCCGTGACCGCCAACGTCGGCGGTGTCCTCGTGGGCTCCGCTCACCCAGTCGTCGTGCAGTCCATGACGAACACCGACACCGCCGACCCCGCGTCGACGGCGGCGCAGGTGGCCGCGCTCGCAAAGGCCGGATCGCAACTCGTCCGCATCACCGTGAATAATGACGCGGCGGCCGCCGCCGTCCCTGAACTCGCAGCGCGCCTCGCCGACATGGGCGTGAGCGTGCCGATCATCGGCGACTTCCACTACAACGGACACCTGCTGCTCCGGAAGTATCCAAAGGCGGCCGAACTGCTGGCGAAGTACCGCATCAATCCGGGCAACGTTGGGACGAGACATCGCGACGACAACTTCCGCACGATCGTCGAGGTGGCCGTCGAATACCAGAAGCCTGTTCGCATTGGCGTGAACTGGGGATCGCTCGATCAGGATCTGCTCACGCAGATGATGGACGCGAACGCGGCGCGCACTGAACCGGTCGAGGCCAAGGAGGTCTACTTCGAAGCCATGCTCGAGTCGGCGCTCCGTTCGGCGGCGCTCGCGGAGGAGACCGGATTGCGCCACGACCAGATCCTGATCTCGGCGAAGATCTCACAGGTGCAGGATCTCGTCACCGTCTATCGTCGCCTTGGCGCGCGTTGCGACTACCCGCTGCACCTCGGACTCACGGAAGCAGGGCTTGGAACCAAGGGTGTCGTCTCGACCACGGCCGCGCTCGCGATCCTCCTGAGCGAAGGCATCGGCGACACGATCCGCGTCTCGCTCACGCCACGGCCCGGCGGCGATCGCACGGAAGAGGTCCTCGTCGCGCAACAGATCCTGCAGTCCCTGGAACTGCGCTCGTTCACGCCGCAGGTCACGGCCTGCCCAGGGTGCGGGCGGACCACCTCGACCTTCTTCCAGAAAATGGCCGAGGACATCCAGAACTATTTACGCGATCAGATGCCGATCTGGCGCGGGTCGCACCCGGGCGTCGAGGAGATGAAGGTCGCGGTCATGGGCTGCGTCGTGAACGGTCCTGGTGAGTCGAAGCACGCCAACCTCGGCATATCGCTTCCGGGAACGTTCGAGGATCCCAAGGCACCGGTCTACGTGGACGGCAAGCTCCGCGTCACGCTCAAGGGGGACCGGATCGTCGCGGAGTTCCTCGAGATTCTCAACGAGTATGTGGAGCGGACGTACCCGGCGGTCACCCAAGTCTGAGGCCTCGGGTCACCGCGGCTGACTCGGGGCGCGGTGACCGGTCGGGTCAGACCGCTCGGGTCAAACGGACTCGAGTTGATCGACGAGTTGCGTGAGCTCGGCCATGATCGGCGCGTCGAATCCCACGCTCGTGAGTCGGTCGCGAACGCCACGATACCAGGTCATGGTCCCGGCGCGTCCGCCATTGAACCGGCCCCACACTGAATCGGGGTCGATCGTGCGACGCAGGTCGGCGAGGATCGATCCGGCGTTGTGCACCTTGTCCGCGGCGCAGACCCAACGGGCAAGGTCGTCCGCGGACGCGAGGCGAGCGAGGTAGTCCTCGCGCGCATCCTCGCGCGAGAACTCCACACCGTCGTCATCAAGGCGCCGCTTGGTCACTGCCAGTACCGCCGAGAGTATCTCGGACCCGAACTTGGTGGCGATCCGATCCTCGAGCATCTCGCGCGTCCAACCCTCGCGCACACAATCCTCGATCACGTCGTGCAGGATCCCGGCGATCACCGTCTCTTCGTCGCGCCCGTAACGTGTGAGGATGATCGCGACGTTGGCCGGATGCGTGAGGTAGGGCAACCGCGTGCCCTTCCGCACTTGGCGGTCGTGATGCTTCGCGGCGAACGCGAAAGCGTGGTTGATGCGGTCGGAGTAGCCTGTCATGAGGGCGTGTGGGAGGAACATAGCCCCAGGGGATGGCGGGCGCACTAACGCACGATCGCGACTAACGCACGATCGCGGCGGCCAACTGGAGATCGAGCAATGCGAGCGCGCAGCCTTGCACGATCACGCCGGCGCCCGCGCCGACGAGCCCCAACCGCCGACCCAGAGTCCAACCCGCGAGGACGAGCGTCGCACCAACGGCGACGTACCCCACGTCGAGCCCGACGTTGAGCCAGACGAACCGGTCCAGCGCGACGGCGCCGGCCAAGTCGCGGAGGTGCAAGCCCTGCTTCGCCCAGATCGCGATTCCGATGTCGATGAGTCCCCAGGCTGCGGACTGGATCGCGAAGTGCTGCAGCAGAGGGGAATCGATTCTCCTCACGCGGACGAGGGCGAACAGCGCCGTACCTACTGCGACCGAGAGCGCGCCCCAAACGAGGATCTTGAGCACATGAAGGCGTTCAATGTCCAAGAGCGTATCGGCCCACTGTCCTTGTAGTGTCATCTTAAGGGCTTCTTGCTGCCGCTTTTAGAAGGACTTATTGCCCGTTGAACTGCCTCAAATGATCCGCCTGGCGTGCGACCTTTCCGTTTCGAGAGCGTCGCCGCGAGCTCAGCGCGCGACGGCAACTCCGGGCGCGGAGCGTCCCACAGCACCATCCCCTGCAATCGGTGATCGGCGGCTCGTACCTCACGCACTTCGCGTTCGAGATCGGCGAGAGTTGTCTCGCCGGTGGCTACCGTGAGGATGACTGGTCCAGCCTCAACGAGCTGAGCCGCAAGCGCAATGCGCTCGGGCGGCGTCACGATGATCGTGAGCTCGTACCCGCTTCTCAGTCGGACGAACGACTCCAATAGCTCGGCGAGCTCCGCCCCGGCGGCGAGGTCGTCACGGTCCGTGCCCGCCGGCAGCAACGTGATCGTGAGCCCGTCGCTCGACCCCACGGGCCGAGCCACCTCGCGCCAGGTGAATGCGCGTGCGAGCGCGTCACTCATTCCGGGTTCCGCGCGCTCGCGAAAGGTGCGCGAGAGGGGGATGTTCGCGACGTCGAGGTCAACGACGAGCGTCTGCCGGTGGTCGGCTGCCGCGGCGATCGCGAGTCGGGCGCCGGTCGCGGCGACGATCACGGGGTCGGCTCCAGTCACGATGGCCGTCCGCACGCGTGTTCCCGTGGCGGTGAGTCCCAGATAAAGGATGCGGAATGGGTCGATGCCGCTCGGGTGGAATCGCGCGGGTCCGGCGAGCATCGCCTCGCGAACGGTCGTGAGCACCGGCGCACGGGCAAGCCGTTCGGCCTCGCCGGCGTCGGCGAGCGTCGGGGCGTTCATCTCCCGACTCATCGCGGTGGCGAATCGCGCGAGCAGGCCTAGCAGGAGCAGCGCCGCCATGGCGATCGCCAGTGAGGCCCGCGCGAGTGTGGGACCGCGGTCGCGGGGGACGATCGCCGTTGCTTGTGCGACCAATACGGCCGTGAGCGAGTCGTGCGCACGCCGGGCGTCCGCGAGGGACGCCTGCGCCGCTCGCAAAGCGGAGTGCGAGGCTGTGGTGTCGGGTGCGCGCTCGGCGAGCGAAGAGCCGGCGACCGGCCGTAGCACGGGCTCTGGCTGCACGACCTGTGCCGACGCGGGCGTCGTGACGGACACCGAGTCCGCCGCGGCCGCGGCCAGGTCCGACCTCCGGTTCTCGGCGATCGCGACGATGGTCCGGCCGGCGAGACCGACGCGCTGCTGGAGCGCGTCACGTTGCGCCGCGTTCCCAGCGCCTGCTGCGAGGGTGCTGGCACGTGCATCGAACGAACGCAATGCGTCCGCGAGGCCGCGCATACGTGGACCTTGACTCACGCTCGGATCTTCCGACAACGCGACCCAGGCTGCGACCGTGCGCTCCCGCTTCGCACGCTCGATCCGCGCCGAGAGTTCAGCGAGCGCCGGAGAGGCGGTACGCGGTGCAGTCTGCTGCGCGCGCGCGGCGCCATGCAGTGAGTCCGCCACGGCCAGCGCAGCCGCGGCGTCGCGCACTCGTTGCGCGCTTCGAAGCGTATCGGCCGCGAGCTGACCGTTCGCCGCGCGATCGGCAGCCGCGGGGTCACGCCCAAGGAGCGGGACAAGGAGCGCCAGGAGCGTGAGCGCACCGAACGTGACGCTCCATACCTTTGCGAACGGCGCCGATCGTCGTGCCGCAAGAGAGGCGCGCGCGGCGAGCCAGACGTTCCCACGAGTCTGCCGCGGCACGGCTGGTGGAGGGGTTTCGTTCGGCGGGATCGGCATTCGCTCTGAAGTATCGCCGTCACGAGCCCGAATGCGAAGCGGGCGGCGAGGAATGCTCCTTGCCGCCCGCCCGGTCGTCAGTGCCTGCGCGCGGTCACCCGCGCGGAAGGGTTACTGGATAGTGACCACGCCCTTCATCCCCATCGCGAGGTGCGGCGTGCAGTGGAACGGATACGAGCCAGCCGGGATGTTCGCGAACGAGATCGTGATGTTGTCGCCGGCAGCCATGTACATGTTCGAGCTGAGCTCGGCCATGCGCTGCGCGCCGAAGTTCACATCGAGCTGCGCCTTCACGTTGGCCGCGAGGGCTGCGCCGTCGAATGCGACGTTGTGCGGTCCGCCCGAGACGAACACGAACTTCACGGCGTCGCCGGTCTTGATCGTGAGGTTGGCGGGCTCGTAACGAAAGCCCTTGTCGTCACCGATCATCTTGACTTCGTGCGTGGTGCCGGTGGCCGGAGCCATCGTCGCAGCGCCGCCAGCGGCGGGCGCCGGGGCAGCTGCCTCAGCCATCGGAGCCGGGGTGGCCTCGGCGGCCGGCTTGGACTCACCGCCGCAGGCGGCGAAAACGAACGCGCTCGCGACGAGCGCCAGACCCTTGAGTTGCATTGCGAAAAGCCTCCAGGCCGAACAGAGTGTTTGTGGTATGGGATTCGCGGGTTTCCCGCAGTTTGTGAAAATATTCACAAATAGGCGGGAATGCAACTTTTGAACGCGCGTCGCGATCCATTGTGTTCCCGCTGGCCGCCCGAACGGCCCATGTCATCAGGGGATGCCCAGAACGGAGTTCTTGTCGGTTCCCTCTTGCTGAGCCGCACGGTCCTGACGCTGCCGACGTTGACCGCGCCTCTCACCTCGGTTAGGGTTCTTCTCAACATGTTCTCGCTCCAGCACCATCACGCGCTCTCCCACCACGGCCCGACGGGTCAGGGGTGCGCAGCGCATTCGGAGCATCTGGCCTAGTCGCCCGGCTTCGACTCTCGCAAGCCCTCGACCCGTCCGCTCCTGCGGACGGGTTCTTTTTTGTGGCTCGTCTCGTTCACCTGCGTACGCTCGTTCCGACGCTGCTCCTTTGCGCTTGCTCCTCTGCGCACGCTCCTCTCCGATCACCATTCCAAATGCTCCGCCTCGCCATACCCAACAAAGGCCGTCTCAACGAAGACACCCGCTCTCTCCTCGCCGACGCCGGACTCGAAGTCCGCGCCTCGTCCGAGCGTGCCCTGGTCGCCAACTTGGGTGGGGAGTTCGAAGCGATCTTCGTCCGAGCCCAGGACATCGCGGAGTTCGTCGCCGACGGGGCGGCCGACGCCGGGATCACAGGGTGGGACCTCGTGCAGGAGTCAGCGCGCCCGCTCGAGTCACTTCTCGACCTGGGATTCGGTCGCTGCCGACTCGTGGTGGCGACCAAGGACGACAGCGCCATCCGCTCGCTCGCCGATATCGCCCCGGGGGCGAGGGTCGCGACGGTCTTCCCGCGCATCACGGAGCGCTTCTTCCAGTCGCAGGGGCTGCGGATCGAGCTCGTACCGGTATCCGGTGCCGTGGAGATCGCACCGCACCTCGGCATCGCCGACGTGATCCTCGATCTCACCTCCACCGGTTCCACGCTGAAAGTGAACGGCCTGCGCGAGATGGTCACGGTGCTTGAGTCCACCGCGCACTTGGTGGTCGCGGGCGAACAGAGCGGCCGCGCCCCAACCGGCGAGCGACGGCGCATACTCGACGAGCTGGTCGCGGCACTCCGCTCCGTGCTCGCGGCGCGCGGCCAGCGCTACGTGATGGCGAACGTCCCGCGCGAGCGGCTCGACGAGGTGCGCCGCATTCTCCCGGGGATCTCGGGCCCCACGGTGATCGACGTCATGAATGGCGGGAGCAAGGTCGCCGTACACGCGGTCTGCCCTGCGGACGGCATCTACCGCACACTCAACGCGCTCAAGGCGATCGGCGCCGAGGGGATCCTCGTCACCCGCATTGAGAGGATCCTCGCGTGAGTCCGCTCCTGCTCGCGGTGCGCAGTACCGTTGGCGCGCTCACGGCGCCTGACCGCGAGGTGCTCTTTGACCGGGCGACGTCGAACGACGTCGCGATCCGTGCTCGCACGGCGGAGATCATCACGGAGGTGCGCCACGGCGGTGACATCGCATTGCGTGCGCTGGCTGAGCGGTTCGACCAGGTGCGACTCGACTCGCTCGAGGTCCCGCGTGCTGCCTGCGACGCCGCGCTCTCTGCGCTGGACCCCGCACTCCGGCGCGCGATGGAGCGCGCGACGGCGAACATCGCTGCCGTGCATGCGGCCTTCAAGCCGGGCACGACGGAGATCACGACGGTGGATGGTGTCGTGATCGGTCGTCGCCCCGACCCGCTCGCGCGTGTGGGGGTATACGCCCCCGGCGGGCGGGCCGCGTACCCGAGCTCGGTGCTCATGGGCGCGGTGCCGGCACGTGTGGCCGGTGTGCGTGAGGTGATCCTCTGCTCGCCGCCGGGTCCGGACGGGCGACCGAGCGCGGTCGTACTCGCGGCCGCGTCACTCGCTCACGTCGATCGCGTCTTCGCGCTCGGTGGCGCAGGAGCGATCGCGGCGATGGCGTACGGTACCGAGAGCGTACCGGTGGTGGATCGGATCGTTGGTCCGGGGAATGCGTATGTGGCCGAGGCCAAGGTGCAGCTGTCGAGCCGCGTCGCGATCGATTCGCCGGCGGGGCCCAGCGAACTGCTCGTACTCGCGGACGAATCGGCGAACGCGTTGGTCATCGCAAGAGAGTTGCTGGCGCAGGCGGAGCACGATCCGCTCGCGGCGGTGGTGCTCGTCACCACCGCACCGGAGCTCGCGTCCGCGGTGGAGGCCGAACTCTCTTGGCTGCTCGACGAGGCAGGGCGGGCGGAGATCATCCGTGCAGCGCTCGCGGCACGCGGCGCGATCATCGTGGCCACCTCTCTCGACGAGGCGATCGCGTTCTCGAACTCATTCGCGCCCGAGCATCTCTCGCTCATGTTGCGCACGGAGAACGAAGCGACGGCGCTCGACCGCGTGCGCAATGCCGGCACGGTATTCGTCGGCGGGAGCGCGAGTGTGGCGTATGGCGACTACATGACTGGCGCCAATCATGTGCTCCCGACCGGTGGCGCGGCGCGCTCGTACTCCGGCCTCTCCACGCTCGACTTCGTCCGTTGGACGACCTACCAGCGGATTCCAATCGCGGCGGCACGGTCGTTCGCGGAGGACGTGGGGCGCTTCGCCGACGCCGAGGGCCTGCCTGCGCATGCCGCCGCCGCGCGGCAATGGAGCAACGCATGATCGGGATCGCCAGAGAAGGGCTCGACCGTATACCCGCGTACGTGCCAACACCGCTCGTTGGGGTCGACCTCGATCTCCGGGACAACGTGAACCTCTGGGGAGCACCGCCTGGTGCGATGCGCGCCCTGCGCGGGGCGGCCGCGGAGTCGCTGAACGCGTATCCCGCGGTGAGTTCGGCGGCGCTGACGGCAGCGATCGCCGAGCGTCTCGGTGTTCGCGTCGATGAAGTCGCCGCCGGGTGCGGCAGCGACGACCTGCTCGATGTCGCCTTCCGCGCGGTGGCATCACCCGGCGAGCGCGTCGCGCATGCAGAACCGACGTTCGCGATGGTGCCGCGGTTCGCGCGTCTCAATGGACTCGAACCGGTGGGCGTGCCGTTGCTCGCCGATGGCGCCGCCGATGTCGACGGGCTGCTCGCGACCGGCGCACGGATCATCTACCTCTGCTCACCGAACAATCCGACCGGCACCATCACACCGGAGTCGGAGATCCGGCGGTTGATCGCACAGGCGCCGGGGATCGTGATCGTCGATGAGGCGTATGCAGAGTATTCGGTTGCGCGTGATTGGCGCGTCGAGGTGCCGGCAATGGAGCGCGTGATGGTCCTCCGTACCTTCTCCAAGGCCTGGGGGCTCGCCGGGTTGCGCGTGGGCTACGGCGTCGGGTCGCGGGCACTCGTCGACGCGGTGGTGCGCTCACGAGGTCCCTACAAGGTGAACGCGCTGGGCGAGCTTGCGGCAGTCACGGCGATGCGCGAGGACGGCGATTGGATGCGTGCGGCGGTGGCCGAAGCACGCGAGAACCGCGTTCGGCTCGACGCACTCGTGCGGGGCCGACCTGGTGTGCGGCCCTGGAGCTCCGAGGGGAACTTCGTGTTCTGGCAGCTCGAGCAGGACGCGTTCGCGGCGGCCGCACACTTCGCCGAGCGCGGGATCGGCGTGCGCGCATTCAGTGGACTGCCCGGCATTGGCGAAGCATTGCGGATCGGCATGGCGCCGTGGCCCATGCTGCAGCGCGTGGCCGACCTTGTGCCGGAGATCTGGCCCTGATGCGCATCACGCTGTTCGACTACGGGGCGGGGAACCTGCACTCGCTCGCCAAGGCACTCACTGGCGAGGGTCGCGAGGTGTGCATTCAGGCCGACCCGCTCCTGTCGATCGACACCGACGTACTCGTGCTCCCCGGCGTGGGCGCATTCGGCGCGGCTGCCGAACGCCTGGCGCCTGCGCGCGATGCGATGCGCGCCGCGATCCTCGCCGGCCTCCCGACGATCGGCATCTGCCTCGGCATGCAGATGATGTTCGATGGCAGTGCGGAGGGCGCCGGCGAAGGACTGGGCGTGTTCGCCGGCCGCGTGGACCGACTGCGGGCGAAGCGGACGCCGCAGATCGGCTGGAACACACTCGACGACGCGACCGACCCGACATTCGCCGCGAGCGGCCTCGTGACCGCATACTATGCCAATCGGTACGCCTGCCGTCCTGATGACCCTGCTGTGGTGTCGGCGTGGTCCACGCACGACGGTGACCGATTCGCGGCCGCGGTGCGACGTGGTCCATGCATGGGCGTGCAGTTCCACCCTGAGAAGAGCAGCCGACCGGGGCTGCGATTCCTCGATCACTTCCTGCGCGGCGTCGCGTTGACGCTGGCGCGACCTACCATGACTCACTTGGACCGCTGATGCTCGCCATTCCCGCCATTGATCTCCGCGACCGGCACTGTGTGCAGCTGGTCGGTGGTGACTACAACGTTGAGTCGGTGCGACTCGATGATCCCATTGCGGTGGCGCGTCGCTGGGCCGCCGCCGGCTTCTCGCGGTTGCACGTCGTGGACCTCGACGCCGCCACGGGCCGCGGCGACAACCACGAGATCGTGCGCCAACTGCTGCGCGACGTGTCGCTGCCGATGCAGGTCGGCGGCGGCGTGCGCGACGACGACGCGTTGAGCGCACTCTTCGACGACGGCGCCGATCAGGTGATCGTCGGCACACGGGGTATCGAGGATCCGACTTGGCTCGCGGAACAGGCCGAGCTCTTTCCGGGTCGGATCATCCTCGCCGCCGACGTGCGTGACAAGCAGATCGTGTCGAAGGGCTGGTCCAAGCGTACCAAACTCCGCCTTGCCGATCTTCTTGCGGAACTTGAGGGCGTCCCGTTGGCTGGCTTGCTCGTGACCGCGGTCCATAAGGAAGGGAAGATGGAGGGCACCGACCTTCCGTTGATCGAGGAGGCGGTACGACTCTCGGCCTGGCCGGTGATCGCGTCGGGCGGGGTCGGGTCGCTGCAGGACCTCCGCAGTCTCGAGGACCGGAGCGTAGCGGCGGTGGTCCTTGGCATGGCGCTCTACACCGGTGCGATCGACCCGCGCGTGGTCGCCGAGGAGTTCGCCTCATGAGCAGCACCGACCGTGCGGTGCGCGAACGTCGCACATCCGAGACCGTCGTGCGTGTAGAAGCGGTGCTCGGCACAGGCCGCGCTGATGTCCAGACGACGGTGCCGTTTCTCGACCACATGATGACCGTGCTCGCTCGCTACTCGGGGATCGACCTGATGATCCGCGCCGAGGGCGACCTGCGCCATCACATCATCGAGGACGTTGCGCTGACCGTGGGGCCGGCGATCGCGCAGGTGATCCCGGCGACGGCAGCGCGGTACGGCGACCGCACGGTGCCTATGGACGAGGCACTCGTGCAGGCCGTGCTCGATGCCGGCGGGCGTCCGTGCTATGTGGGGCCGATCCCGAGCTCGCTCTACGATCACTGGATGCGCTCGTTCTGCGACTCGGCGAAGTTCACGCTGCACCTGAGGGTGCTGCGAGGCGAGGACCGTCACCACATCATCGAGGCGGCGTTCAAGGCGCTCGGCTTCGCACTGCGGCAGGCGGCCGTCAACACTGGAGCGGTCTTCAGTACCAAGGGTGCGGTCACCGTGGAGGGCACGTGACGCTCACGCGACGACTCATCGTCTGCCTCGACGTGCGGGACGGACGCGTGGTGAAGGGCGTCAACTTCACCGGACTGCGCGACGTGGGCGATCCGGTCGTATTGGCCGAGCGATACGAGGCCGAGGGCGCGGACGAGATCACGTTCCTGGACATCTCGGCCACGCACGAGGCGCGCGCCACCTTGCTCGATCTCGCCCGGCGTACGGCAGAACGTCTATTCATCCCGCTCACGATCGGCGGCGGCATCCGCACTGCGGACGACATCGCGGCCGCGCTGCGTGCCGGCGCCGACAAGGTGAGCATCAACTCCGCGGCCGTGCGCACGCCGGAGCTCCTCACGCGCGGCGCTGAGCGGTTCGGCGCGCAGTGCGTGGTCGCGAGCATCGACGCCAAGTGGGACGGACAATGCTACCGCGTGCATACAGCAGGTGGGCGGGTGCCGACCGAGCTCGACGCGATCGAATGGGCGCAGGAGTGCGTTGCGCGCGGCGCGGGCGAGATCCTTCTCACGAGTATCGATCGCGACGGCCGGCGTGACGGCTATGATCTCGCGCTCACGCGCGCGGTCGCGGAGTCGGTGGATGTGCCGGTGATCGCGTCGGGTGGGGCGGGGACAACGGTACATGTGTGCGAGGCGATCGTTGACGGGTTCGCTGTCGCGGCGCTCGTCGCCGGCATCCTGCACGACGGGGTCACTACCGTGGGCGCGCTCAAAGCGGCGATGCGACTCGCCGCATTGCCGGTTCGTGAGGTGGCCGCATGAGCGACGCACTATGAGCGATGCACTGCTCGAAGCGGTACAGGTCGTCGCGCGACTCGCTGGCGATGTCGCCCTTTCGCACTACCGCACAGCGATCGCGGTGGAGTCCAAGGGCGACGGGTCTCCGGTGACGATCGCCGACCGCGAGGCGGAGCAGGCCGCGCGCGACTGGATCGCGCAGCGATTTCCTGCCGACGGGATCCTTGGCGAGGAGTTCGGCGCGCGCGATGGCACGAATGGGCGACGCTGGCTGCTCGATCCGATCGACGGCACGAAGAGTTTCGTTCGCGGCGTGCCGCTCTGGGGCACGCTGATCGCGGTCGCGGAAGGCGATCAGGTGCTCGCCGGGGCGGCCTACTTTCCTGCGGTGAACGAGATCATCGCCGCCGCGCCCGGTGAGGGCTGCTGGTGGAACGGGCGTCGCGCGTCCGTGAGTGCCGTCAGCACGCTTGCCAGCGCAACAGCGCTCGTCACCGATGACCGAGCGTTCGCGACGATCGCGCAACGCGACGCGTGGACCGCGCTCGCCGATTCCGCTGGCATCGCGCGCAGTTGGGGCGATTGTTTCGGCTACCTGCTCGTCGCGACCGGTCGCGCCGAGGTGATGGTCGATCCGATCATCAATCCGTGGGACGCGGCCTGCTTCCTTCCGATCATCGAGGAAGCGGGGGGCGTGTTCACGTCGCTCAGCGGAGAGCGCACCGCGTTCGGCGGCCATGCGATCGCGACCAACAGCGCGCTTGCCGAAACGGCCCGGGAGTTCTTCCGTGATTGACTTGGACACGCTCGACTTCGCCAAGGGCGGCGGTCTTGTCACCGTGGTCGCGCAGGACGCGCTCACGGGCGCTGTGCTCATGATCGCGCATGCCGACCGCGAGGCACTCGAGCGCACCATTGCGACGGGCGAGATGCACTACCGCTCGCGGACGCGCGGGCTCTGGCACAAGGGCGGCACGAGCGGCAATGTGCAACGCGTGGTGAGTCTCGCCGTGGATTGCGACCGCGATGCCGTGCTCGCGCGAGTGAGGCCGGCAGGCCCGGCGTGCCACACGGGTGCGCTGACCTGTTTCGGCGCTGGGGCGGGCGCTGGTGCGAGCGTTGGTGATGGCGACGCGCTCAGCACACTCGACGCGACGATCGCGGCACGGGCCAATGCTGTGCCTGGCACTGGCACCGGCTACACGCAGCGGTTGCTCGCTGACCGGAACCTGCGACTCAAGAAACTCGGTGAGGAGGCGAGCGAACTCGTCACCGCTTGTGCCGACGGCGACGCGGCACGAGCGACCGAGGAGACGGCGGACCTCATCTACCACGCGCTCGTCGCACTGCGCGCCGTGGGCGGGTCACTCGACGGCGTGCGGACCGTGCTCGACGCGCGCGCGGCGCGTGCACGGCGCGCGCATGACGCACCAGCGGCGGACTAGAAGGCCATCAGCGTGAATCGGTTCAACTGCGATGGATTGCCGATGTACGTGAACCGTGTGTTCCGCATCCACTCGCGCGCGACGCGTTGCACGTCCTCGCCGGTGACTGCGCGCAGATCGGCCACGAACCGGTCGCCGGCGCGGTAGTCGCCGCGATACAGTTCGGCGCGCGCGAGGAAGTCCGCCTGCGCGCCCGAGGTCTCGTTGTCGAGGAAGTATTCAGTGATGAACTGTTGGACGAGCGGTGCCAACGCCTTGGTCGGGATCAACTCCTCCTGCAGCCCCTGCACCTGCTCCCGCATCACACGAAGCGTCTCGTCGGGGCGGGTGGTGGTGACGTAGAGTCCGCCCGAGGTGACCGCGCGGTCACGGAACCGCGCCTCGACCGCGTAGGTGAGGTTGCGACGCGATCGCACTTCGGCGAAGAGCCGCCCCTGTAGGATCGCGGTCGCCACGCGCAGCGCCGGCACGTCGGCGGCACCGGCGCTCGGACCGCTCCACCAGCCGAGGATGTAGTTCGTCGGCAGTCGCCGCGAGACCACATGCACGTTCGACCCGGCGCGCGGTCCGAGCGCCTCAGGCACCTTCCAAGCGTACGAGCCAGCCGGCAGCGTGCCGAACGTGGCGTGCACGAGTCGCTCGAGCCGAGCACGTGAAATGTTGCCGACGACCACGAGCATCAGGCGCGACCGCACGAACTGCGTGCGGTGGAACTCCTTCAGTTGGTCGAGCGTGATCGCGGCGAGCGAGCGCTCGGTGCCGACCGCGGAGAGCGCATACGGGTAGCCGACGAACGCGACGCTGTCGGCGAGGTACTCGAGCAACGCGTCCGCATCGTCCACGCGCTGCTGCAGCGCGGCGACTCGGTTGTCCCGGACGAAGGCGAAGTCCGCTGGCGCGAGTGTCGGGTGCAGCAGCCGGTCGGCGTAGATGCTCCACGTGGAGTCGATGCGGTCCGTCGTGGTGCGCAGGCCATAGACGGTGTAGTCGTCGGTCGCGGCCACGCCGATCTCGCTTCCGGTGCGCGACATCGCACGACGGAGCTCCTCGCCGGGATACTTCTTCGTGCCGCGTTCCGTGACCTCGAGCAGCATCGGTTCGAGCCCCGCCGTCTGTGACGTGGCGAGTTGCACGCCGCCCAGCAGGTAGAGGTTCGCGACGAAGAGGTTCGTGTTCGTCTGCCGGTGGATCACCGTGATCCCGTCGACGACGACGCGCGTCGTTGTGGAATCGTGGGCGACGGTGGTGACGGTGGTGACGGTGGCAGGCGGCTGCTTGGGACCCTTCTCCTGCGGTCGCGAGGTCTTTTGCGGTTGCGACGCCGCCTGCCCCTGCGCGAGCGTCGGACAGACGAGAGCGAGGCTTGCGAGCACGAGACTCGCGCGCACGATCCTGCTCAGGATCGTGCGCCGGACTGCGCGCCGGATCATCCGCCCGATCATGGCGTCACTCCCTGGCCCGCAAGCTCCTGCTCGGTGAGCTTGAGTCGCGCCTTCTCGCCTTCCGGCAGCATCACGCCCGTGATGCGTGGCTTGCCGATGATGTAGCGGCGCGCATAGTCCTGCAGCTGGCGCGGTGTCTGCTTGGCCATTTCGTCGATGTACCGGAGATGATAGTCGAGCCCGATGACGCTCCACCAGAAGCCGATCGTGTGCGCGTTCTCGGACGCGCGCTCCTGCCCGAACGCCGTGGTCACCGCGCGGTTGGCCTTCACCGCTGCGAGCTCCTCGACCGTGAAGTACCCTGGCTCGAGCGTCGCAGCGAGTTCAGCGTCGAGTGCCTTGAGCGCCTCGCGCAGCTTGTCCGGCGTGGTCTGACCCGACACCGTGATCGGACCGACATGATTGAGCGTGTAGTAGTTGACGCCGACGCCCTGCCAGAGGCCCGTTTCCACGAGACGCTGCTGAAAGCGCGACGTCGGCTGGTTGAGCACGTCGGAATAGACATCGGCCGCGAACGTCGCGGCCTGATCCGCACTCGCGCCGGGGCCGTGCCATTGGATCTGGACCGTGACCGCATTCACGGACTCTTCGACGATCACACCTCGACTTTCGCGCAATGGCTCGACCGGCGGGATCGGCGCGCGCTTGAACGGGTCCTCACCGCGCGCCCAGTCGCCGAACGTGCGCTCGGCCGTCGCGAAGATCCGTTCCGGGTCGACGTCGCCGGCCACGATGAGCGCCGAGTTGTTGGGGACGTAATAAAGGTCGCGGATCGTGCGCATCTGTTCCGGCGTCACGCTCGTGATCACCGCGCGATCGCCGATCGTATTCTTGCGGCTCCAGAACGAACCCCACAGTTGGCGCCCGATCCGCTCGTCGAGCCGAAAGTAGGGTGACGACTCGGCGCGGTCGTACTCGCCCAGCACCACCACCTTCTCGCGGCGGAGTTCGTCGTCGCGGAACTGGGCCCCGCGCAGCGCCGCGTTGAGGAACTGCATGCCACCCTCGACCGAATCGGCGACAACGGTGAGGTAGTAGCTCACCAGTTCCTCGCGCGTCGTCGCATTGAAGGCGGCGCCCAACGAGGCCGCGCGGTCCATGAACTCGTCGGGCCGTGGGTAGCGGTCGTTGGCCTTGAAGAACATGTGCTCAAAGAGATGCGCGAGCCCCGCGTACTCTGGCGTCTGCGTGAAGGCGCCGTTCCGCACCACGAGTTCCACCGTGGCGATCGGCACGCCTCCGCCGGGGACCACGATCACCTCGAGTCCGTTGGCGAGCACGCGCGTGCGGATCGTGCGCTCGAGCTCGGCGCGCTGCGCCTGCAGCGCCGGCGGCAGCAGCGAGGCACTGAGCGCAAACAGGGTACCGACCACGAGACTGCGGCTGGCGACGCGGCGCCACCGCGGGTTGATTACGCGCATCCTATGCATCCCTTGCATCCTCTGCATCTGTCGCATTCGAGTGACCGGCACCCAGCGCCGCAGGAGATCGCTGCGGCCCTCGCACCGGCGTTGGGAGCGTCGCGGCTCCGTCTGAGCGAACCACTCGCTCCGTACACCACGTTCCGCATCGGCGGTCCCGCGGACGTGCTGTACGATGCCACCTCGGCCAGTGAACTCGCCAGCGCGATCACGGCAGCACGCGGCGCGGGGGTGCCACTCTTCGTGCTTGGGCTAGGCGCCAACATCCTCGTGGGAGACCTCGGCTTTCGCGGATTCGTCGTGCGCAATATCGCGAGTGGCTTGGCCGATCTGGGCGGTGGCCGGGTGCGCGCCGAGAGCGGCGTGGTGGTCGCCGACCTCATCAAGCGTTGTGTCGCTGACGGATGGGCCGGGCTGGAGCACTACGTGGGGATCCCGAGCACCGTCGGAGGCGCGGTCTGGCAGAATCTCCACTTTCTCTCGCCCGCCCCCGAACGCGCCCGGACGATGTTCATTGAGGAGGTCGTGGAGTCGGTCGATCTGCTCGGTGCCGACGGGTCGCGCACCACGGCGTCGCGTGCCGAGATGCAATTCGGGTACGACGTCTCACGGCTCCACATGAGCGACGAGGTCGCGCTCGCCGTGACCTTCGCCCTGACCGCGGGCGACGCTGCGACCATGCATCGCACCATGCAGGAGAATCTCTCCTGGCGCGGCTCTCGACACCCGTGGCTCGAGTATCATCCGAGCGCGGGGTCGGTGTTCAAGAAGATCGAAGGCGTTGGTGCAGGCCGACTCATCGATCAGTGTGGGCTCAAGGGACACCGTGTCGGCGGTGCGCAGATCTCGCACATCCACGCCAACATCATGGTGAATCTGGGTGGTGCGACCGCTGCCGACGTGCGCGCCCTGATCAGTCTCGTCCAACGTGCGGTGTCGCAGCGCTTCGATCAGTTCCTGGAGCCGGAGATCGGGTTCATCGGCGAGTTCGCCGAGGAGTCGGCGCAAGGCACCGTCAGCAACTGACGACCGAGCGCGCGCATCGCGCGTGGCACGGGGCCACCACGTGGGAGGGTGCCGCGTTCATCCCGGCGCGCGAGTCCGCGCGGTGACTCGAGCCACCAGACCGACGTCGTACGGTCCCGCGTGCGATCCCAGATGAAGCCGCGTTGACCGGCGAATGCCGTGCGGCGAAGGAACTCGACGCGCTCGAGCGTCCCGCTGCTGCGATCAGCGACCGCGAAGAGCACCGCGGCCGACGAGTCCGCAAAGCGCATCTGTAGCCGTCGTCGCAGGGCACGCACATCGTCGCCGTTCATCTGGATGCACTCGTACAATGGGAGCGAGTCGAGCCCGCCACTGATCGCGTCGCGCACATCGAGCAACGTCCTGAGCCCGGCAGGCAGCGACGCGAAGGCGGCCGAATCACCATGCGACGAGTCGGCCGCGAGCGCGAGCCACGGCACGCCGGCCGCCTCTGCTTCGGGCACGGCGCGGTACACGGCGCGGTACACGGCGATGCCCGCCACGACCGGCGCCGCGATGATGCACGCAACAAGCGTGGCCAGCACGAGTCGTTCGCGTCGCATCATGGGCGCTGCCCGAACTCGACGATGAACCGCACTGGCGCCGGGCTATCGACCGGCTTGGCGATCCCCAACCCGATCGCTCCGCCAATGAATCGCATGGTCACGCTCACGGTCGTGCGTACGTGCCCCGTGGGAACCGATCCGAGCGCGGTAACGGTCGCCAGCGCGACCGGCGTCGAGGCGCGGCTCCATCCGGACTGCACGCTGAACGCGATCGCCGGCGCCACCGGCGGCAGCCAGAAGCGGTTGGTCAGCCGGATCGGTGCCCCGAGGTACGGAAGTCTCCAGAGCGCGAGGGCCCTGAAGACGGCGGCCTGATCACCAGCGAACTCCTTGTACTCGTAGCCCGGGAGGTTCTGATTCCGCCCCAGTTCGAAGAGTTGCTGGGGTGGCGCATCGGGACTGGTCAGCCCCAGATCAAGGCGCGCGCCGAGCGAGAACGGACCCTGGTTGGTCCGTACCGTCAGGCGGGCTTCGGCGCGCTGATAGTCCAGTTGACCGTCGGCGCGTTCATAGTGTAGGTGCGCGCCGAGTCCGCTGCGCAGGAACTCGAGCGAGACATCCGGCCGGTACTCGAACGTCAGCGCACTGCGCGCGTATGTGCCTTCTCGCACGGGTCGGTTGAGCCGGAACTCCTCGCGCAGGCCCAACGGGCTTCGCGGCATATTCACCTGCACATCCTGATCGTCCGCGAAGCCGAGCTCCAGGCGCATCTGCGTTCGTTGGCGCTGACCGAGGAATCGTAGCCAGTGCGCCGTGAGGCTCCGCCGGTCGAGGTAGTCGTAGTTGTCGCGACCCAGCAGCGCCCCGAGCGTCGATCCTGAGTCGTAGGGATTGCGGAAGTCGTTGGTGAGGTCGAGTGAGCGTTGCGCGCGCAGGGCAAGGAGGTTCCGGTCCCGTCGGTAGTCCACGATCGCACGGCCGCGGGCGGTCCGCTCGTACCACGACCATCCGGCGGCACCACGCAGCGAGAGACCGGGGGCGGCATCGCGGAAGCGCAGCACCGCGCCGATCCCCGTGTAAACGCCCTGCACACGGTCCATGCGAAAAACGTCACCGAGCCGTTCGGTCTCGATCGAGAATCGCGGTGGCCCGTCCACGCTCCAACGGTCTGGCGCGACGTCGTTGAAGTCCTCGGCGCTCACCTCAGCCGTCATTGCGCCGAGTTCACGGGTCCATCCGGTGAATGCGGTCAGCGTGTCCGCTGCCGCCACGACAAAGCGGAACGGATGGATCGTGAGCGTATCTCCCTCCGACCCCACCTCGACATCAGGCGGCGCGGGGAGTAGCTCGCGGTCCACGAAACGCGTCAGGATGCGGAAGACGGCGCGGCTGTCACCGACCGTATTCGACGTCGCATGCGCCTCGAATCGCTGGTGCGCCGGAAGCCAGAACTGTCCCTCCGCTTCGGCGTTCACCGCCTCGACGAACGCGATGCCCTGCAGCCCCGCCTCTTTGAGTATGTCGAACCTGGGTTTCGGACCCCCCACCACCGCGAAGAAGCCTCGGAGTCGGACGATGTGCCGCCGCGACGCGTCAAGATCGATCTCGCCAAGGAAGACGACACTCTTCGCCGGAACATCGTCGCGCAGGCTCACGAGGACGCGAACGATCGGGATCTCACGTTCGCCAGCGCGCATCGTGATGATCGTGTCGCCGCCGGCGAAGCGGTAGAAGCTCTCGCGATCGGCGGCGAGCGGATGCACGGCATAGAGCGGGTTCGACGCGCGCCGACGACTCCTGCGGCGCCCCGCCGCTGATGTGTCGCGTCCGAACAGGAGCGCGATCCGATTGCCGTACAGCGACGGGATCGCCCAGCCACTCGAGAAGAACCCAAGACTCGAGAACGACGCACCGATCGACTGCGACCGGTATCCGTTCACCACCTGCTCGTACTCGCCGGTGCGGTCCCAGGTCAGCGTACTCGCCACCTGCTCGAGCGAGACGGACATCTCCATGCCCTCGGAGCGCCGGTTCCCGATCGAGATCTCGCTTTCCAGCTGGGCGCGATACCCACCGAGGCCTGGCGGCACGCGTCGATTCATCGCGACGGCTTCGGTGATCAGCGCACGCAACGCCGGCGTGGCGTAGGTCGACGAATCGCCCCGTTGGGTGACGGTGTCGGCACCGAGCGAGAGCGCGAGGAGCAGGATCGGGAGCAGAGCCACTGGGCTGACAGGAATGATCGATGACGAGAGGACGCGCGCCGTGCGACGGCCGTGCGACGGCAGTCGTCGGCTGCCGTCGGCTGCCGGATTCTACACCCGGATTCTACACCCACGCTTGCTCGCCGGGCATCATCGGGGCATTCTTGCCGCGATGGAATCCACGCCTGCCACTAACCCAGACGCGCCCCACGCCTTCGGCCGGGCCCGACTGATCGCGATCGCCGCTGGCCCCGTGGCCGGTCTGTCCCTGTGGGCCCTTGAGCCCGGCGGTCTTGCCGGGGCCTCCGCGGCAGTGCTCGGCGTCGCCGTCTGGATGGCGATCTGGTGGATCACGGAGTGCCTCCCCCTCGCGATCACGGCACTGTTACCGATCGCGCTCTTCCCGCCCATGGGGGTTGCGACCACGCGCGAGGCGGCCGCGAGCTTCGCGAACGAGGTCGTGTTCCTCTATTTGGGCGGATTCTTCCTCGCCGCCGCGCTCGAGCATTGGCACGCGCACCATCGCATCGCCCTCGGCGTGATCGGCGCCGTGGGGACCAGTTCACGCCGGCTCGTGTTGGGCGTCATGCTCGCGACGGCGTTCGTCTCCATGTGGATCTCCAACACCGCCACCGCTGCCATGATGTACCCGATCGCGATGGCGATCGGCGCGCTCTTCGGCTCCGGTGAAGCCGCGCGCAGTCAGCGCGTTGCGCTCCTGCTCGGCGTCGCCTTCGCCGCGAGCATCGGCGGCATGGCCACGCTCCTCGGCACGCCGCCCAACCTGATCATGGCCGGCGCGGCACGTGAGTTGATCGGGGTCAACGTCGACTTCTTCATGTTCCTCAAGTTCGGCTTGCCGGTTGCGGCGATCCTGCTGCCCGTCTGCTGGGTGCTGCTGGTCTTCGTCTTCCACCGCGAACGGATCGAGCTGGGCGCCGACGGCCTCGAGGTGCTCCGCGCCAAGCGCGCGGCGCTCGGGCGGCTCACGGGGGGCGAGCGCAATGTGGTGATCGTCTTCATTTGCATGGCGCTCGCCTGGTTCTTCCGCGAGCCCAAGGAGATCGGTTCGCTCCTGATCCCCGGCCTCACGTCGGTGATGACGAGCCTGACTGATGCGGGCATCGCGCTGATCGGGGGGATCGCACTGTTCCTCGTGCCCGGCCGCCAGCGGGACGGCGGCGCTCGGCCACTGCTCACCTGGCGCGAGGCGCGCGAGATCCCGTGGGACGTCCTGCTCCTGTTCGGCGGTGGGCTCTCGCTCGCCGCAGCCATGGAGTCGAGCGGACTCGCGGCACAGATCGGCGTCTGGATGGGGGGGCTACAGGGCCTGCCACTGCCCGTCGTGCTCATCGGCGTTTCGGCGGCCACGGTCGTCGTCTCGGAGCTCGCCTCGAATGCCGCGACGGCGTCCATGGGCATGCCGATCGCCGTCTCGCTCGCCCAGGCGCTCGACCAGCCGCCGCTCATGCTCATGATGCTCGTGGGCCTCTCCGCCTCGATCGGTTTCGCCTTGCCGATGGCGACGCCGCCAAACGCGATCGTCTTCGGGAGCGGTGAGGTGACCGTGCGCGACATGGCACGTGCCGGACTCGCGATGGACGTCATCGGCATTCTCGTGGTCGTCGGTGTGGTGCTGGTCGTCTTCTAACGCGAGCCGGTTCGATTATCGTTCGTGGCCATGACTCGTCGCGACTACTCGTTCATCGCCGACGTCGACTCACTCGACGCGCTGCGACGGTTGCGCCGCGGCTGGGCGGGGTGGGAGATCGCCGAGGGCGAGTTCCGAGTGCGGCTGCGTGAGGGCGGCACCGTGCGCGCGCATGTCGACCGCGCCGAGATCGAGACCGGGTTCGAAGTGTCGTGCCTCGTTGCCGATTTCACGCCCGACGGATCAGCGCTGCCCGCCCGCGACTCGGCGTTCACCTCGCACGCGAACGAGGTCACGGTCTTTCGCGGCGTGACCTGGCTCGAAAAGCGACCCGATCTCGGGCCCGATCATTCGATCCAGTTCAGCGGCAGCCCGGCGATCGACATCCCCGAGTCTGCGGTCGCCAAGTGCGACTTCACCGATGCCATTGCCGTCGCGAGCGAGGGGTCGAGGATCATCGTGCGGCTCGCGCTGCGGCCGGGCTGGCTCGAGCTGGTCACCGACCCAGAGACCGTCGCCAAGTTCCTCGAGATCAGGGACTTCGCGTGAGCGCGCTGCTGTCGAATGGGCTTCAGCGCGACGACCAGGGCATTGTGCGGTGCTGGTGGTGCGGCTCCGACGAGCTCTACGTGCACTACCACGACACCGAGTGGGGCACTGCCGTCACCGACGACGTGCGGCTCTTCGAGAAGCTGTCACTCGAGGGCTTCCAGGCCGGATTGAGCTGGATCACGATCCTCCGCAAACGGGAGAACTTCCGCGCGGCCTTCGCGGGCTTCGATCCCGCACGGGTGGCGCGATTCGGCGCGCGTGACATCACGCGACTGCTTGGCGACGCGGGCATTGTGCGTCACCGGGGGAAGATCGAGGCGGTGATCGGGAACGCGCAGCGCTACGACGCGCTCTGTGTCGAGTTCGGCTCGCTGGCCGCATTCGTCTGGAGTTTCGAGCCCGCGATCGTCGATCGCCCAGCGGTGATGACGCGCGCCGCGATCCCGAGCATCGTCCCGGAGTCGGTGGCCCTGTCCAAGGCGCTCAAGCAGCGCGGCTGGCGCTTCGTTGGACCAACAACGATGTACGCACTCTTTCAGGCGATGGGATTGGTGAACGACCATCTGGATGGCTGCCACCGTCGTCCGGTGGTCGCGAGAACACGGGCCGCTACGCGCGTACCCCGAGTAGCTGCTCCAGCCGCTCGCGCGCGATGACGCGAGTGCGCGGATCACCAAGGCGCAGCGCATCGGTGATGGCGAGGAGTTGATAGGTCCGAGGGTGGCGGTCGTAGAGCAGGGGTGCCGCCGGGTAGAGCGGGGCCAGAGAGAACCCCTGGACGGCCGCCGGGTGCAGTGGCGCTGGCCAGACCACCACATCGATCGCATCGACGGCGGCGGAGAGTGGGGCGGCTGAATACGCGGTGGGCACGCCGGAGGCCAAGGGGCCTTTCGCGACAGGGAAGGCGTACCGAACGCCATGCGTCACGAACTCGACGAGGGCCCTCGTGTTGGCAACTCTGGCGTTCGGCCGCAGGAGGCCGGCCGCTCCCAAACGCCTGAGCGCGGCGTGCACCTGACTCGGGACTACACCCAGATCGTGCGCTAACTCGACCAGCGTGCCCGCCTCGGAGGTCAGCCGGAGTGCGAGTGCGACGTCGAATGGGGAGGTTTTCGTCGCGCGCATATTCTATAATCTAGAAAAATGCAACTCTTTCCGCAACACTGTGTTGTGCGATCAGGCGCGCCGCGGGCCGCCACGGTCCTGCCGCCGATCCGCGATCCAGCTGGCAACGCCGCCTCCGATCAGGACCGCGAAAATGACCCCCAGCAACCAGAAGTTCGCGTCATCCCCGAACCACTCCTTGATCCATTCGGCAGCGAGCATCTTCACGCCCACGATCGCCAGCACGAGCGCCAGCGAGACCTTCAGGTACCGGAACCGCTGGATCAGCCCGGCGAGCCCGAAGTAGAGCGACCGCAGGCAGAGGATCGCGAAGACATTCGACGTGAACACGATGAACGGGTCGGCCGTGATCGCGAAGATCGCCGGAATCGAGTCGACCGCGAAGATCAGGTCCGTAGTCTCTACAAGCACCAGCGCGACCGCGAGCGGCGTGAGGAACCGACGCCCGTTGAGTTCAACAAGGAAATGATGCTCGTGAAAATGGTCGGTGACCGGGAAGTGCCGGCGTAGCCAGCGCGTCACCCAGCTCTCGACCTCCTCCTCCTTCTCCTGCGTGCTCTGGAACAGCATCCGCACGCCGGTGAAGACGAGGAACGCCCCGAAGAGATAGAGAATCCCGTGATACCGCGCCACGAGCTGCGCGCCTACCCCGATCATCGTCCCGCGCATGACGAGCGCGCCGAGGATGCCCCAGAAGAGCACGCGGTGCTGGTACTTGAGCGGCACCCGAAGGTGCTCGAAGATCAACGCGATCACGAACACGTTGTCCATCGAGAGACTGAGTTCCACCACGTACCCGGTGAGGAACTTCACCGCGGCCAGTCGACCGCCGTTCACCTGGCCGTCGACCGCGTCGACGGCCTTCCCCAGCCCGAGCCAGTGTCCTTCGTATGCAGCGTAGACGAAGACCGCGAAGAGGATCGCCAGCACCACGGTCCCGGCGGTGAAGATCATCGCCTCACGCAGCGTCGGCGCGTGCGCCTTCTTGTTGAACACGCCAAGATCGAGCGCCAGCACGAGCGCGATCAATAGCAGGAACCCGCCCCAGGCCCAGATCATCGAACCCGCTCCGCGTCGATCCAACCAACCCATGTGGGCTCGTCAACGCCGAGCGTGAGTTTTCCGCCGAACCGCGTCAGGGGCTGCTGGAGCAAGAGAGGTTCCTCGGAGAGCATCGTCAGCCAGTGCTCGTCAGAAAGGCGCGACGCGCCCAACCCGAGCTCCTGGTATCGCTTCGATTCCTTGTCGATCAACGCCGTGAGTCCGAACTTCTGCACGAACCGCTGCAGTTCACCCTTGCTGGCCGCGCGTTCCTTGAGGTCCACAAAGTGTACTTTCACGCGCCGCTCGCTCCAGAACCGGAGCGTGCGGCGCGTGTCCAGATCTTTCTGGGTCCCGAACACCTGCACTTCCACCCGGTCGTCCCCCGATATTCAGTCTGCTCAGTGGCCACCCCGGCCGAGCGCGGCGAACACCGGAATCTACCGAGTCTCCCCTGCCGAATCACCCGCCCTTCCAGCCGGCTTGGTGGCTGCCCGGTCCGCATCTCCCGACGATCTGGGGCAAGCTCGCGCGCCGCATCCCTGACGCGCACGATCGGATCGAGCGTTGGCCGACGCTCGACGGCGACGCCGTCTCGGTCGCGCGAGTGGACGCGAGCTCCCCCGACGCGCCGATGCTCCTGCTCTTGCATGGCCTCGAGGGCACGGTGCACTCCAAGTACGCTCAGGGCTTCATGCACCTCGCGCGTGCGCGCGGCTGGGGAGCGTCGATGCTCATCTTCCGCACCTGCGACGGACTGATCCCCACGGTGCCGCGGCTCTATCACTCGGGAGAGACGACCGACTTGGACCAAGTGATCCGTCGCCTCGTCACCGACCGACCGGGTCGGCCCATACTCGTCGCCGGCGTCTCGCTCGGCGCCAACGTGCTCCTCAAATGGCTCGGAGAGCAGGGCGGTGCGGTCCCAGGCGAGGTCCGGCGCGCGGCCGCGATCTCGACGCCCTTCGACTTAGGTGCCGGAAGCCGTTTTCTGGAGCAGGGCCTCTCGCGGGTCTACGTCCGCCACTTCGTGCGCCTGCTCAAGCAGAAGGCCTTCGCGACCCTTGAGCGCCATCCGCACCTGCCGGTGGATCGAGAGCGGTTGCGCGCAGCGCGCTCGTTGTGGGACTTCGACGAGGTCTTCACCGGACCCGTACACGGCTTCTCTGGCGCGGCCGACTACTACTCCCGCTCCAGTTCGATTCACTTCGTGCCGAGCATAAGGGTGCCGACCCTGCTCTACTCCGCGGTCAATGACCCTTTCCTTCCATCGGTCGTCCTCGAACGAGTTCGCGAGGTTGCGCGTTCTAATGAGGCACTGACGGTCGAGTTCACCCCCAAGGGAGGACACGTCGGCTGGGTGTCAGGACCGCCATGGGCACCGACCTATCACATGGAAAGTCGCGTGGCGAGTTGGTTGGAGAAGAACCCCTGATCGATTATATTCAGATGATAGCCATTCTCAACTATTACGCACGGATGGGGTCTTGAGCAGCACTGCCGGCGAGTTCCACGACGACATCATCTATCCGAACACCGTGGCGTTCATCCTCGTCCACCTCGCGCCGTTGGCCGCGTTCTGGACCGGTGTGACGACGACGTCCGTGGTGCTCGCGATCACCCTCTATGTCGTCCGGATGTTCGGCGTCACGGCGGGCTACCATCGCTTCTTCTCGCACCGCTCCTTCAAGACGTCGCGCGCAGGCCAGTTCCTCTTCGCCTTCCTGGCGATGAGCTCGACGCAGAAGTCGGTCCTCTGGTGGGCGGCGCTCCATCGCCATCACCACCGGCACTCCGATACCGAACTCGACGTGCACTCTCCGGTGCACCGCAGCTTCTTCTATTCGCATATGGGTTGGATCTTCGACAAGAAGCATGAAACGACGCAACTGGACGAGGTCCCCGATCTCGCCAAGTACCCGGAGCTCATGTTCCTCGACCGCCATCAGCTCGTCCCTGCCGTCGTGCTCGGCGTGGTCTGCTTCCTGATCGACGGCCTTCCGGGCCTTCTGATCGGGTTCTTCCTGAGCACCGTCTTCCTGTACCACGGCACGTTCTTCATCAACTCATTGGCGCACGTACACGGGAACCAGCGCTACGTGACCGGCGACGACTCACGCAACAACTGGTGGCTTGCCCTGATCACGCTGGGTGAAGGGTGGCACAACAACCACCATGCCTATCAGCGCTCGACCCGTCAGGGTTTCCGCTGGTACGAGATCGACATCACGTACTATGTGCTCAAGGCGATGAGCTGGGTGGGGCTCGTGTGGGATCTCGGTGAGCCGCCGGTGGAGGTCGTCCGCAACGAGCGTCGGGTGGGAACCGCGGTCCTCGAGCGCGTCGCGCGGCAGCTGGCCGAACGCTTCCCGTCGGGTGCGTTCGCCGCGCAGGTCGCTCAGGCGCGCGCGAATGCGCGCGAGAGCTTCGACGCGCACCCCAAGGTGATCGAGCTGCGGGCAAAGCTCGCGGCCGGCCAGACGCGCGCCGAAGAGGCGTGGGCCGAGCTGCAGCTACACCTCCCGCACCTTCCGCACCTTCCGTCGGCAGCAGAGATCCGTGCCCGCGCGCTTCAGATGTACGCCGAGGGTCCCTCGACCGACGAGATCGTCGCTCGCGCCCGGCAGGTGATCGCAGAGCGCTTCAGCTTGGAGCTCTTTCCTGAACTCCGCCCAGCGTTCGCGTAGGCACTGCCGCACAGCTGGGTGGCTTTGCACTGGGAGGGGTCGGGGTCGCGTGACGGTGCAATAGATTATGCGCGTGCGTCACTCAGCGCAGGACTTCGACGTCATCGTGATCGGCGGCGGGCACGCCGGGACCGAGGCTGCAGTCGCGGCAGCACGCCGAGGCGCGCGCGTTGCCCTGCTCACGACCACGCTCGAGACGATCGGCCAACTCTCCTGTAATCCTGCCATGGGCGGGGTCGCCAAGGGGACCGTCATTCGCGAGATCGACGCGCTGGGCGGGATCATGGGCAGGGCCACGGACCTCGCGACGATCCAGTTCCGGATGCTCAACCGAGGCAAGGGTCCGGCCGTCTGGGCACCGCGGGCGCAGGTGGACCGTGGACTCTACCGGCGCGCCGTCCGACGATCGGTCGAGGAACAGCCTGACCTGGTCGCGCTCCAAGGGACCGCGTCGCGACTCATCCTCGGCTCGGGAGGCGAGGTCGCAGGCATTGAGACGACTGAAGGCCAGCGCCTCGACGCGCGGGCGATCGTCATCTGCACCGGGACGTTCCTGCGCGGAAGAATTCACATTGGCACCACGCACTCGGTGAGCGGCGGTCGCGCCGGCGACGCCGCGACGACTGCGCTGGCTGAGCAGTTCGCCGATCTCGGGTTGACCACCGCGCGATTCAAGACTGGGACGCCACCAAGGATCGACGGTCGCTCGGTCGACTACACGCACCTCGTGCGTCAGGACAGCGAGATCGAGGATTTCGATTTCTCGTGGTCGGCATTCTGGCCGGCGACTCGCCGCCGCGGCGCGGACACGCGTCACCCCGAGCAGTTGCCCTGTTGGATCACGTTCGCCGGTGCCGAAGTGAAGGCGCTCGTGCAGCAGCGACTGCACGAGTCGGCGATGTACGGTGGGGCGATCGGCGCGCGCGGACCACGGTACTGTCCGAGCATCGAGGACAAGATCGTGCGTTTCGCTGACGCCGAGCGACACCAGATCTTCCTCGAGCCCGAGGGGCTCGATACGGCCGAGCTCTACGTGAACGGCCTCTCGACCTCACTGCCGGCCGACGTGCAACTCGAGATGTTGCGGGCGGTCCCCGGCCTTGAGCGCGCGGTGATGACGCGCGCGGGGTACGCGATCGAATACGACTACGTCCCGCCCACGCAGTTGCACCCCACGCTCGCCACCCGCGCACTCGCGGGCCTCTTTCTCGCCGGTCAGGTGAACGGCACCACCGGGTACGAGGAGGCGGGAGGGCAGGGAGTGGTGGCCGGACTCAATGCCGCCGCGCATGCGCTCGGGATCGCTCCCCTCGTGCTCGGCCGAGAGAGCTCATACCTCGGCGTGCTCGTCGACGACCTCGTGACGCGTGGCGTCGACGAGCCGTACCGGCTCTTCACCTCGCGGTCGGAGTTCCGGCTCACCGTACGTCAGGACAATGCGCTCGGCCGCCTGCATCCAACAGCGCTCGCACTCGGCCTCCTCACGGGCGAGGAGCGCGCACGGGCCGCGCCGCGTCTCGCCGACGAGGCGCGTGCGACGACTCTCGCGCAGGAGACCACGATCTTCCCCGCGGAGGCGGCTGCGGTCCTCGCGCTGGCCGGTGAACGCGAACTCGCCTACGGCGTGCCGATCATCGAGGTGGCGCGACGTCAAAAAGTAGCGCTTGGTGACTTATTCAAGGCGCGGGACGTGGGTGGCGAGTTGCACCGCGAGGCGGTCATCACCGCTGATCTCGAGATCAAGTACGCCGGCTACTTCGTCCGGGAGCGCAAGGCCGCCGATCGCCTGCGCCGCATGGGGGAGGTCGCGCTGCCTGACCTTCCCTACGAGGCGCTGCGCACGATCAGCGTTGAGGCGCGTCAGAAGTTGGCCGCACGCCGGCCCGCGACCTTGGCGCAGGCCGCGACGATCCCCGGTGTGAGTCCAGCCGACCTGCAGAACCTCGTCCTGGAGATCGAACGGTGGCGACGCGGCTGATCGCCCTGCTGGTGCTCGCCCTCTCACTGCTCCCAGTCGCCGGACTCCTTCCCGGCGGTGAGAGCGACCCCGAGTACTGGTCGCGACTCCTCGACTGGGCAAATGGACTCGCGCTGTGCGGCGGGCTCGGTGGTCTCGCTGCCTACGTCGTGCATGCGCGGCGGCGTGCGGCGGAGGAGGAGCAGGGCAGCACCGTTGTCCAGAAGGGATCGGCGGGACGCGTGTTCACGTGGAGCATCGCCGGCGTGGCGTTCGCCGTCTATGTCCTGATCGCGCACACCGTCTTCTCCGGCAACCCGTTGCTCGTCGACGAGATCGTGCAGGTGCTTCAGGCGCGTTGGTATGCCTCCGGACAGCTGTCGGTGCCGACACCACCCATCAGCGAGTTCTTCTCCATCCTTCATCTCGTCGATCTCGGTGATCGATCCTACAGTCAGTTCCCTGCGGGCGGCCCGGCGATGCTCGCACTCGGCACGCTTGTGGGGGCCGAGTGGGTCGTGGGTCCTCTGGTCGGGGCGTTGAGTGTACTGCTCTTTGCGCGTCTCATCGCGTTGTTGGAACCGAGCGCGTCGCGCGCTTGGCACAGGGGAGCGACTGTGCTGTTCGCGGTGACGCCGTTCGGCGCCTTCATGTTCGGGTCGCACATGAATCACGCGACCACATTGCTCTGGCTACTCCTTGCCGCCGTGGCGCTCGGTCTAGCGACCGCTCGCGACGACGCGCATCCGGTGTGGGGACTCGTTGCGGGTCTCGCGCTCGGCGCGGCGGCGAGCATTCGGCCGATGGACGGTGCGGCCTTTGCTCTTCCGGCGGCCGTCTGGCTCCTCTGGCGCGCGCGACTGGGGAGCCGACCGCTCGCGACGTTGTTGCTCTCCGGCGTGGGGATCGCGCTTCCACTCGCGGCGCTGATGTGGGTGAACGTTCGAACGACTGGTCGGCCGCTGCTGTTCGGTTATGACCTGCTCTGGGGAGCTGGTCACGGCATCGGCTTCCATAGGTCGCCATGGGGGCCGATCCACACGCCACTGCGCGGACTTGAGCTCGTGAGTCTCTACTTCACGCGGCTCTCGGTCTATCTCTTCGAGACGCCGTTCCCCGCGCTTCTTCCGGCAGCGGTAGCACTCTGGATGCGACCAGCGCTCCGGCCGCTCGATCGCTACCTGTTCGCCTCGGCGCTGCTCGTCGTCGTCGGGTACTGGGCGTATTGGCATGACGGTTTTTATCTCGGCCCGCGCTTCATGCTGCCGCTTCTCCCGGTGCTGGTGCTCTGGAGCGCACGACTACCGCTCGCGTTCGCGGAGCGATTCGCGCGCGGATCGCTGCCACGGATCGTCCTCGGCGTGACGCTGACAGCCGGGGCACTCTATGCCGCAGTCTCGATCGCGATCGTCCGCCTCCCGCAGTACCGCAACGGGATGACGTCCATGCGGGTGCACATCGCACGCGAGTCGGCGGTCGCCGGGGTGCATGACGCGCTCGTGCTCGTGAAGGAGAGCTGGGGGTCGCAGCTGATCGTACGGCTCTGGGCGCGCGGTGTCTCGCGGAGCGACACCGAGATCCTCTACCGGACCGTCGATGCGTGCCGGATCGAGATGATGCTTCGCGAGATGGAGTCCGAGAACATCAGGGGAGCGGCCGCGCTTGATCGTCTCCTGCCGCTTCAAGCCGACTCGGCACTGCTCGTGAGCAGCACCCGTTCACCCGACTACACCGAGCGGATGCTTCCGGGGTTGACGTATGCGCCAGTCTGTGAGGAGAGCATCCGGCGCGATCAGCGGGGATTCTTCCAGTTGGCGCCACTCCGTCTCGCCACCGACGGGAACATCTATGCGCGCTGGCTACCGGGACGCGAAGCGGAGATTGCGGCGAAGTACCCCGGGCGGTCAGTGTTCGTGCTCGAACGCGAGAGCAGTGCCCTCGGCGCTGCATTCGTCTGGCGGCGATTGGGACGTGAGCTCGAGGGAGCGCGGACCGGAGGTGTCCCCATTGAGGGAGTCCGTGATCGGTCTTCGCGCTAGTGCAGTGATATTCGCCACTGGTACCCGGTATGACTGCACGGCGACGCTTGGGGGTCGTTGGACAGAAGCTGCGCGCTGGTGTGTCGGATATGCATGCGTGCTGTGCAGGGATACGTAGCCTGGATCGGTCGTCATATTGGATATTGCTGCGAGGTTGCCGAGGGTCCATCCTCGGCGGCCGACGAGGGAGGCGAGGGCTGGGTGACGGGGAATATTGGACGGTCGCGAGCTGAGTGATGGCTGCTTCGCGGGTTCGGTGATACTGGATATTGCTGCAGTTCTTGCAGGGGGCGTGATGCGCGGGGTAGGTTCCAGTGCAGGTGAATACAATGTTAGACAGGCACGGGACAGGCCAACGCATGAGGAAGTTCTGCGCGTAACCATCGACACCAATCTATTGGAGCAAAAGGGTGTCGCCGACACAGCGGCGCGCCTCGGCTTCGACAGCTGCATCGTGTCAGCCACGAGACGGGAAACGGAAGGTTCCAGCCTGGAGTCGACGGCGGCAAGTCACGAGACGATTCCCGAAGTAGCGGTCTGGGGTGAGACACGCTGGGATGAGGGCTCGTGGGGCGATGAAGGAAGTGGCGCGTGCTTCGAACGTGCTCTCGTTATTATCAGTGGGGGAGCGTTCCCTCGCCCTGAGTGTCGCGCCCAGCTGACTCGTGGCCAAAAAAGACAGTTACGAGACGCCATGATATTTTGTTCTCACGTTCGCGACAATCGCGACATTTTCATCTCCGATGATCGCAAGGGATTCGTGAATGACGGGCGCCGGGCGACGCTGGAAACTGAGTTCAAGACACGCATTCTCACATCCGGTGAATTTCTCGCGGAGTTCTCCGCGTAGGCAGCTGTCTAACGACAGTTGGTGCGGATGGCCGCGGCAGTGAAGCAGGTGGGCGGCCGCGCTCTGTCGTACCTTTCGGTACAGCGCG
>JANOTB010000056.1:0-32286 GCA_031416115.1 Gemmatimonadota bacterium | reverse complement strand
CCAAGCTCGACAAGCGGCTCACCAAGGCGGACCTCGATGCCGTGTCGACCCGGCATCCGATCGTGGTGAATCATCGCGGCGGACATACTGCCTGGTACAACAGCACCGCCTTCGCGCTCGCCAGCATCACGCGCGACACGCCCGATCCGGTCGGCGGTCGCTTCCGGCGCGACGCCAACGGCGACCTCGACGGCATGGTGGCTGAGCTCGCCCGCGACGTCTTCGAGAAGGTGGGGCAGCGGGAGCGCTTCACGCCGGAACAGTCGCGAGACCGCGGACGTCAGGGAATGGCGCACATCTCCCGCCTCCTCACCGCCAGCGGGCTCACCACCGTCCATCACGCGGGCGCGAACGCCGAGACCCTCCGCGCCTTTGAGGACACGCGAGCGACCCGCGAGCTTCGGCATCGCAGCTACCTGATGATCCTCGGCTACGAGGGTGCGTATGCGCGGCTGCGCGATGCGGGCGTCTACACCGGCTTCGGCGACGACATGATCCGCATCGGTGGCGTGAAGTACGCCGCCGACGGCTCCGCGTCGGAGCGCACCATGCGCATGAGCACGCCATTCATGGGGACCAACGACTACGGCATCCAGACGATGACCGCCGACGCGATCCACGCGGCGGTGGACGACGCCCACCGGAATAACTGGCAGGTCGGCATTCACGCCAATGGCGACGTCACGATCGACCTCGTGCTCACCGCCTACGAGCGCGCGCTGGCGCAGTGGCCTCACCCCGACCGGCGCCATCGGATCGAGCACTGTTCATTGATCAATCCCTCGTTGGTGGCGCGAATCGCCAAGACCGGGAGCATCCCGACGCCGTTCTGGACCTACATCTACTTCCACGGCGAGAAGTGGGACCAGTACGGCGACGACAAGATGCGCTCGATGTTCGCGCACCGGTCGTTCCTCGACGCTGGCATCCGCGTGCCGGGCGCGTCGGACTACGGGCCGGGCCCGTTCGAACCGCTCATGGCGATCCAGAGCATGGTCACGCGCAAGGACTTCCGTGGCAAGGAGTGGGGGCCGAACCAGAAGGTCACGGTCGACGAGGCACTGCGGATCGCCACCGTGAACGGCTCGTATGCCTCGTACGAGGAGCGGACCAAGGGGACGATCACGGCGGGCAAGCTCGCCGACTTCGTGATGCTCGAGAAGGATCCGCACGACGTGCCGCCCGACACGATCAAGGACATCAGGGTGGTGCGGACGGTGGTCGGGGGACGGACGGTGCATCCGGAGCTCGAAGAGGCGCGCTGAATCGCACGCGACCGGAATAGCACGGGGGCGGCGCGCAGGGCGCCGCCCCCGTGCTATTCCGTCCCATGCACACAGGACCTAGTATTGGGACGTTGTCCCCAAGTCTCGGTGGAAACCCGATGCGTCGCTTGATGATGCTGTCGTCGCTCTTCACGTTCGGTACCTGCGGCCAACCGCTCTGCCTCGACCTCGTCGGGGCCGGTGTTCGCCGAGCGGCCGCAGACGCTTGGCCGTCGACGGTTCTTCGTGGGATCGACCCCTTCGGACCGAATCCGGTCCACTACTTCGGCGGCACTCCACCGAACCCGATCCTGCGTGCGGCCGACAGCGTGCGCGAGTCTGCCGCCGGCATCGCCGATGTCGTGGGGCGCATGAAGATCAACTTGGGCCAGGGCCGTCGATATGGCGGTGCACTTCTTACCGAGGTCCGACTTCCGACCGGCGATGAGGCGAACTTGCGTGGTGCCGGATCCACAAGTGCGCGCGCGGTGGGAGTGGTGGGCGCGCAGTTCGGTAGCTTCTCGCTGCACAGCAACGCCGGCTACCTCCTCAGGACGGGCACACTCCAGAATGACGCGCCGATCGACATCCCGTTCCCGTTCGCGCGCCGGCTCGGTGCTCGTGCTCAACGGCGGCGTGCCGCTCAAGAAAGCCGGGATTCAGCCGTCGTTCTTCTGGACCACCGGGCTCGAGATCAGCTTCTGATCGACGTCGGGCGCACGAGGTATCTTGTGCACCCTGCCTGATCCAGTCGCACGCTAGTTGGACAAGCTCGTGAATCGGGCGCATCGTTGCGCTTACTGCGGATTCCCCAGACCGGGAGCACCTCTATGACAGCAGACCGCTCGCGCGTGGCTCGGCCGGTAGACATCGACACCGAGACCCTGCGCAACGCTATCAAGCACGAATACAAGGAAGTGGCCGAGCACCCCGGCAAGGGATTCCACTTTCACACCGGTCGTCGCCTGACCCAACTTGTCGGCTACGAGGATGAGTGGTTCAACGGCGTCTCTGAGTTGGCGATCGAATCGTTCGCCGGCACCGGCAATCCATTCGCCATGGGTACCTTGGCCGGCGGCGAGAACGTCGTTGATGTCGGCTCCGGCGGCGGCATCGATTCGCTCATCGCCGCGCGCATGGTTGGCCCGTCCGGAGCGGTGGTCGGGATCGACATGACACCGGCCATGCTCGAACGGGCGCGCAGCGCCGCCACGGAGTCCGGGATTGAGAACGTCGAGTTCCGTGAGGCCTATATGGAAGCACTTCCAGTTCCCGACGGCTGGGCCGACGTGGTGATCTCCAATGGAGTCCTGAATCTGACTCCGGACAAGCAGAAGGCGGTGGGCGAGATGTTTCGTGTGCTGCGCTCTGGAGGGCGACTTCAGATCGGCGACATTCTGGTCGACCGCGAAGTGCCCGAGGGGGCGAAGAAGAAGATCGATCTCTGGACCGGGTGAATCGCTGGGGCTCTGCTGGAGGCAGAGCTTGAGGCGACGGTCGTCGCTGCCGGTTTCACCGATTTCGAGATCACGTGGAGGGGCGCGGTGTTCGACGGTGCCCCCCAAGCGTCGAGCGCGAGCGCATTCGGCACCGTAGGCATCAACTTCCGCGCGACGAAACCCTGAGGCAGGGAAGGCCACTCCCTTTGGACGGGCGCGCCATCGCTCCAACTGCTGCGGACGCCCCGGTGGCCGCATCGCGTACCTCCGAGGAGGAATTGGCACCAGGCGGTCGACCAGTTCCACCATCACTCGAGCAACTCTGGGACCGCGACACCAGCGACATTCGCGGCATCGACGGGATCGTCGCCGGCGTCATCGGCGAGGCGCTCGAGACTTCAGTGCGCTCGCTCCCCGCGATCGAGAGCGAGTGACGGTGCCGCTGAATCGCGAAGCAGCGTGATGATGCGGTCGATATCGGCCACCGGTACGACCACCAGGCTCTCGCTTGCGGGGAGCACGAGCAGTTCGAAACTGCACCCGCCGGTACCAGTGATCGCGCGCACCGCCGCAGTATAGACGGCCGCCTGCACTCGGTACCGCTCGGCGAGCGTCTCCGCCGCAGCAGCGCTCGATTTGAGATCGAGAATGCGAACCGAGTCACCTTCGCGAGCGATCAGGTCGAACGCGCCGCTGATCGCCGTGCCGTCCGGGCGAAGGTGCATGAATGCGAGTTCGCGCTGCGAACCCGGCGTGCCCATGAGAGCGCGCCAGACCGGCGCGGTCGTTGCCGCGTCGACGCGCTGCCGCAGAAAGGCGCGATACGCGCGACCGGTGTCGCTTTCCGCCTCGGGCGGATCATCGTCCCAGCGCGCGATCGCCCGTTCCAGGAGCAGGTCGATGTCCCACCCGTCCTCTTGCACCACGACGCGCTCAAGCACGTCATGCACCACCTGCCCCGCAATGATCGCGCGGCCACCCGTGGCGCCGCTCTTGGCCATGAGCGCGGGATCGAAACGCGTGACGTACGTCCGGCGCCACATCTCGGGATCGCGCGCGAACGACATCAGCTGCGAGGCGGAGAGTCGCGCGGCCCCAGCGCGCACGCGATGAGGCACCGGCGGTAGCGCGATCACAGACTCGGCCTCCACGCGCGGCTCGGGCGCCTGCCGGTGCTCGTGGAGTGTACGGACCGTGGCGTGATACACCTTGCCCGTGTGGCTCGTGTATTCGAACTCGGCCTCGCTGCCGAGCGTCGGAAGCACCGCGCGGATCCGCTGGGCCGGCGAATCCGTTTTGCCGAGGTCACCGAGCGGGATTCCGCTCAGGATCAGTCGATCCTTCGCGCGAGTTGCGGCAACGTACCAGAGCCGCAACATCTCGGCCTCGCCCTCGAGCATCTCCTGCGCTTTGACCGCTTCGTGCACCGGGTCCTTGCCGCCCGACTCCTCCTCGTCGGCGCCGGAGCTCTTGATCGCAAGGCGATCGCGACCCGGAATGAACGCGTCCTTCGGTAGGTTCCGCTGGCGCGCGAGGTCGGCCCAGATCACCACTGGCCACTCGAGTCCCTTGGCGCCGTGGATCGACGTGATCGTCACGACGTCGCCTCCGTCGGCGTAGAGTCGCTCCATGGCGACCGGCTCCTCCCGTTCCCGAGCGAACTCGATCTCGCGCAAGAACTCGCCGAGCGAGAGATCGGGCGCGGCACCGGCGAGCCGGAGGAGTTTGCGAAGGTTCGCGAACCGTTGACCGCCGTCCGGCATGAGCGCGGCCGCGGCGGCGAAGCCCGACTCCTCCAGCAGCCGCTGCAGCAGTTCGTGAGCGGGCAGACGATCCCGCAGCGGGGCGAAGCGCGCCAGCAACGCCGCGGCGTGATCGAGCTTCGCGCGCTCGTGTGGCACCGCGCTGAGTGCGTGCGCGAGCGGAGCGCCCCCGCGCGCACGCGCGAGCGCCAGCAGCGTGTCATCCCGCACGCCGACGAACGGACTGCGCAGCAAGCCGACCAGCGCGACGTCGTCCGCCGGATCGCGGATCGCGCGCAACGCGAGCACGACGTCGAGCACTTCGCGCGCCTCCCAGAACCCCTCGCCGCGCTGCACGTAGAACGGGACGCCGGCATCACGCAGTGCGTCCGCGCACTGCTCGACGTCGGTCCAGCTGGAGAGGAGCACCGCGATGTCGCGCCACGCGTGTCCCTCCAAGCGCAGTTCGCGCACGCGCACGGCGAGCCCCGAGGACTCGAGCGCGCGGATCTCCTTGGCCGCGCGCACCTTCCCGTTGTCACCGGGCGGCACGAGCATGAACTCGACCGCACGATCGCCGGCGCTGTTCGTCGCGCGTGGATCGAGTGGAGTGTACGCGACCTCGAACGGCTGACGGCCCGCTCGCGCATCCACCGGCTGCGTGAGCTGAACGCCGATCACCGCATCGACGAAGCCGAGGATCGCCGCTTTGCTCCGGAAATTCTCCGTGAGCGACACCACGGTGCCCGCGACGCCATCAAAACGCGCGGCCATCCCGTTCCATACGGTCACGTCGGCGCGACGGAAGCGGTAGATGCTCTGCTTGGGATCGCCCACGAGAATGAGCCGTGACGGACTCGTGTCGGTCGCGACGGTGAGGCCCCCAAGTCGCTCGGCGATGTCGCGCTGCACTGGATCGACATCCTGGAACTCGTCCACGACCAGCAGCCGGATCCGGCGCTGTACCGCGCGGCGCACGTCGTCCGTGACCAGCAGGTCGCGCGTGGCGACGATCATCCGATCGAAGTCGAGTTCACCGCGCGCGTCGAGGTGCGCTGCGTGGGACGCATTCACCAGACTCGCGAGTCGGAGCAGTGCAGCCTCGTGCGGACGCAGCGACGCGCGCGTCGCATTCCAGCGCGCGAGTCGCCCCGTGTCCTCGGCGCAGACGAGCAGCCAGTCGGTGACGTACTTGAGACGGCGGCCTGCGAGCAGGGCGTCGAGTCCATCCACTCCGCCGCGCTCCAGCGCCGCGTGGAGCACCTCGCGAGCGCGATCGGCGCGCAGCATGGCCGCGTCGCCATCGGTGAGCGTACGCCGCACCGGACGCGTGCGTGCGCGCAACGCAAAGTCGCGGAGCAGGTCGCCGCAGAATCCGTGGATCGTGCCGATGCGCGCCGCATCCACTTCTACCGCAAGGTCGCGCCGACCGGCCGCGCGGAGCGCCGCGCGCAACTTTCGCTTGAGATCCGCTGCCGCCTGGTTGGTGAACGTGATGGCGGCGATCTGCTCGAACGTGAGCGGCGTCGCCACCGGAGTGACCCGTCCACCCTCAGCGACGACGGTCACGCCCAACTGATGGCAGATCGCTTGGACGACCGTCGTCGTCTTGCCGGAACCAGCGCCGGCGTCGACGAGCAGGTGACCACTCGTCTCGATGACGCGACGTTGCGCGTGCGTGAGCGGCATCATGCGCGCTGGTCCCTGGGCCCACCGGGGATCCGACAGACATCGCGCGCCGGACAGTAGGGCGAGCACCCCGCACTCGGGGTGGGCACCGCGGGCAGATCGCCGCGCCGTACCTGGGCGATCTTGCCGCCAGCGGCGGCGAGCGCGGTCGCGAGCTTCGCCTCCGCCGCCGCCGCGTCCTGCACCGCGCCCTGCTTGATCGGCACCAATGTGAGCTGGTGCACCGCCTTGGGACTGCGGATCGTGCGGTACTCCATGCGCGCGACCTCATCTTCCGGACGCGTCACACGGAGCGCGGCGGCATAGAGCGGGACCTGCAGCACGATGCCGTCGTCCCACGCCGAGCTCTTGCCCTGCCCTGGCGTGGAGTAGATGGTGCTCTTGTAGTCGATCGCCGCTACGAATCGCTTGGCGCCGGGCATCGTTTGGTCGGGACCCTCGATGCCACGGTCAACGCGGTCGACCTTCCCGCGCAGCAGGAACGAGACGCCGCCGCCCTGCAACGGCACGTGATCGAACGCGAACTCCCCCTCGACCGATCCCGTGCGCACATTCTTCGACGACGTCGTGCGGTTGTCGAACGACTTCACGTTCCAGTCGATCTCGAACGCGAGATACCCCTGCAGCTCGGTCGCGAGCTCGGCGCGCGTCGACGCGCGGGTCGCCGCGGGTCCGAGCCAGATTCCCGTGGCCTCCATCGCAGACCAGGTATCGCGCAACGCCGCGTCGAGCATCGTCGACGCTCGCAGTGCATCACCCGCACGGAGGAAGACCGGAGCACCGAACTCCGCCGCGCACGCTCCGAAGAACCGCTCGAGTGCGTCGTGCAGCAGAGTCCCGCGCGTCGTCGGCTCCATGAGGTCGTCGGCATCGGTGCGTGTCTCGAGGCGCAGCTGCCGCGCGGCGAACCAGTGCCACCGGCACTTGGCGGCCTCTTCGAGCTGCGTGGCCGACCACTCGTACGACTCGCCGTAGCGCGTCGCGAGATCGGCCACCAGCGCTGGATCCTCAATGAGACCGTTCCATGGATTCGCTGCGCTCGTGGCATCGGCCTCGCGCGCGCACTCGCGTACTGACCCCTCGCGCGCCCGCGCGAGTCCCTCGGCGCTGGTGACCACCGGGAATCCCGGCACGAGCTGCTCGTGCGTCGCGATCCGCTTCAGAATGCCGCTTGCGATGAGCGACTCGTCCTGATCCGCTTCTGCCGCAACGCCGTCGCGCCGTGCGAGGATCGACACCGCTTCGTCCACGTACGTCGACCTCGCGACCTCACGCCCGTCGGAGTCCATCGCGGGCCAACTGAGCGTGAGGGTCTCACGGGCTCCTGCGCACAGCACGCGAAAGAGTTCCAACTCGCGCGCCCGCCACGCGTCGACCGGGTCGAGCGAGAGCCCCGCGAGTGCGAGCGCGCGCCGTTCTGCGGGATCGAACAGCGGCCCCGGTGCCGGACGGCGCGGGAACGCTCCAGCCGAGAGGCCCACCACGAACAGATGCGAGAAGCTCCGCCAGCCAGCCGCGAGCGCTTCGGCGACGACGACGCCAAAATCGCTCGCCGGCGGCGTGATCAGGTCCTGGCTCAGCATGAGCGCGAATCGGTCCGCGAACTCCGCCGCTCCGATCACGGACTCCGCCGTGCCGAATCGCTCACTGGCTGCGCGCCACGACGCTGCGATCGACACGATCTCGTCGCGTGCGCGCAGGTCAGCGCGCCACACCGCCTGATCGGCACAGGGCTCGCGCAGTCGCGCCGCGATGCCCCATTCGTCGGCCTCGAGCGTCTCGGTGATCCAAGCGCACCAGGCCCCGAGGTCGCGCGCTTCAGTGAGCGCCTCCAACCTCGGGGCGAGCTTCTGCCACGCGTCGACGGTCGTGCGCACTCGCTCGAGCGGCGGGAGCGGCGCCCGCCGCTCCTCCGTCTCGCCGGCGTCGCGCGCGTGCGTCTCACAACGCGCGAGGAGCGCCGCCAGCCCATCGCGCCAACCGGCGAGCGTGCCGATGGCGCTCGAATATCCCACCTGATTCACCACGAGCGCGTCGAGTCCAGTGCGCAGCAGCGGATGCTCCGCGAGCTCGGCGATGCTGTGACGCGACCAGTCCTCCGATGCCGCGCGCAGGATCGCCGTGACCGCGCGACCGGGCGCGGTATGCCCGAGTGCGGTGCGTCGACGCGCAGTCACCGGCACACCGAGGCGACCGAGCGCGGCCGCCATCGCGTCGACGGTCGGTCGCGCCTCGCGCGCGATCACCGCGATCTCGCGGGCGTCCACGCCTGCGTCGACGAGCGCGCGCACGCGCACCGCCACGTGCTCGAGTTCACGCGCGCCGTCGGGAGCCTCCAGCAGACTCACCGTCGGACCCGCCAGCGGCACGCGCTCGCTGAAGAGTGCCGCCGCAAAGGTCAACGTCGCCGCCGCAACCGTCGTCGCTGCAACCGTCGTCGCCTCGGCGCCATCGATCCCGATCGGAGCAGACGTGATCACCTCAACGCGATCGAGCGCGGGCGACGACGCGAGCGCGCGGAGCAGCGGTCGCCATCCACCGCGCAGGTCGGCGAGTCCCACGATGCGGACCTCGCGACGGCCGCCGAGTCGGTCGGCGAATCCAGTCGCTTCCTCGATGATCCAGCGCGCGAGCCGGACCTTCGCATCGCGACCATCCACGCGCCCTTCTCGTGCGAGGACCTCGACCCAGCCAGCGTACACGGCACTGAGCACCGTTTCGCGGGTGCGCTCGGTCCGCTCATCCGCGGTCGCCGCGAGTGCACGCGCGAACTCGGCCGGGTCGATTCCCTCGCTGATCAACTCGCCGATCAACCGGTCCACCGCAGGCACCCACGACTCGAAGCCGGACGCGCCGTTGAATAGCGCACCGGCATGTGCTGCGAGCAGCGCTGACACCACCGCTTCGCGTTCGGCCTCGTCGAGCGGCGGGGGGTGCTCAGCAGAGCCCCAGCGTTCCTCGACCTCATTGAACAGACAGACCGGCGCGCCGAACCATCCCGGTACGCCACGACCGGAGGCGAGCCGTAGCAGGTCGTCGCGCAGGCCGCCCTGACGCAGCACGACCCATGCGCTGAGCGTCGGCCACGGCCGTTCCGTGCTCGCGGCCTCGAGCGGAAAGAGCCCTTCGACGGCCCGCTCAAGGAGCAAGGCCGGATCGAGGATCGTGGTGAGGTGCAGGGTGGCCATCGCTGGGGTCAATCTACAGCGGGGGTCTGACCGTTCAGGCGAGGACGGCGGCGGCGACCGTCACCGCCACACCACTGAATGCCGCATTCCCGGTGAGCGCATCGATCCGCAGCTCGTCGGTGAGATCGTTGATGCTCACTCCCGCATGCGCCCCGGCGATCGCCAGCTGCGTGCCCTCGCGCCCATGTCCCCATCCGTGCGGCAGACTCACCACGCCCGGCATCATCGTGTCGGTCAGCTCGAGCTCGACTTCCACCGCCCCCACGCGCGACGCGACGCGTACCATCGCGCCGTGGTCAATGCCACGCACCGCGGCATCGTCAGGGTGCATGAGCAGCGTGCACCGTCGCTTGCCACGCACGAGCCGGTCGTAGTTGTGCATCCATGAGTTGCACGACCGCACCGCGCGTCGGCCGATCAGCTCGAGCGGTGCATCACGGCCCGCGGCGGCGGTGCTCGCCGACCGCGCCACGAGCCGTTCCTCGAGCCGCGCCCCGAGCCGTTCCTCGAGCCGCGCCTCAAGCCGCGCCACGTCCGCCACGAAGATCGCCGGCGCCGCATCGATCCGACGGTCCGCCGTTCGCAACCGCTCCGGCAACGCCGGTTTCAGCGCGCCCAGGTCCACGCCACTCGGTGACCGCTTCAGCTTGCCGAGCGTGAGCCCACCGCCGAACGGATTCCAGCCGGTGCCGTACGGCCCCCTCCTCAGCCCAACTCCCACCAAGAACGAAGGCCCCAGCACCGCGAGCGCCGCCGCCCTGATCCGCGCGCCCACCGTTCCAGTCACCCCGGCGGTCATCGCGTTGACGATCTCCCATTCGTGTCGCGCGTCGTCAGGCTTCGCGAACACCGGAGCCGACCACTTCGCCGTGTCTCGCACCGCCAGCGTGTGGAACACGAGGTCGTAGTGCTCGCGTTCCAACGGCGACGTCGGCGGCAGGATCAGATGCGCATGCCGCGTGGTCTCGTTGATATAGAAGTCGATCGCCACGAAGAACTCGAGTCCTGCGATCGCGCGATCGAGCCGCGCGCCGTTGGGCGTGGAGAGCACCGGGTTGCCGCCATGCGTCACGAGCGCACGTACCTGCCCCGGTCCTGGCGTCTCGATCTCCTCGGCGAGTGCCGCCACCGGCAGCTCGCCAGCGAACTCGGGCAGCCCGCGCACGCGGCTCTTCCACCGACCGAAACGCGGTGCCTTCGTCGTCCGTTGGTCGGCATGCAGAAGGTCGACCGCGGGCCGCGTGAACATCGCGCCCCCCTCGGCATCGAGCCGACCGCACACGAGGTTGAGCGCATTGATCAACCAGGTCGCCACACCACCGAACTCCTGCATCGACACGCCCACACGCCCGTAGGCCACGGCGCGCGGCGCGGCGGCAAAGTCGCGCGCGAGTGTTCGGACCACGTCGGCATCCATGCCGATCGACGCGGCCACGCGCTCAGGCGCGAACCGTGCCGCGAGCTCGCGCAACTCGGCGATGCCATCAGTGAACGCCTCAAGTCGCCCCGGCTTCGCGAGCCCTTCGGCGAACACCACCTGCAGCAACGCCAACAGCAGCAGCGCATCACCGCCCGGCCTGATGAAGTGATGCGCGTCGGCCAGCGCGGCCGTTTCGGTACGTCGCGGATCGATCACCACAACGCGTCCGCCGCGCGCCCGTATCGCTGCGAGTCGATCGGTGACGCCGGGCGCAGTCATGAGGCTGCCGTTCGACACCGCGGGGTTGGCGCCGAAGATCAACAGATGGTCGGTGCGGTCGAGATCGGGGATCGGGATCAGCAGCGCATGACCGAACATCATCATCGCCGCGACGTGCGCGGGCAGCTGGTCGACCGAGGTCGCCGAGTAGCGGTTCTTCGACTTGAGTGCACGCAGCAGGTCGGGCACGAAGAGCATCGCACCGAGCGAGTGCACGGTGGGATTGCCCACGTAGGCCGCCACGGCATCGCGACCGTGCCTGCGCTGCACCTTCTTGATCCCGTCGACTGCAAGCCTCAACGCTTCATCCCACGAGATACGCTCCCACTTCGCTCCCACGCGCTTCATGGGGTGGCGCACGCGGTCGGGATCGGTGTGCACGTCCTGCAACGCCACCGCCTTGGGGCAGATGTGTCCCTTGCTCAAGGGATCGGCGGCGTCACCGCGGATGTCCGTGACACGGTCACCGTCGGTGGTGACGACCAGGCCGCACATGGCCTCGCAGAGCGTGCAGGTGCGCAGGTGGCGCGTCGTCATGCCGCCGTCCGCCCCACGTCGATCCGTATCTCCCGCCACTTCCCGCTCTTGAAGCGCCGCACCGTCAGCAACGCACGCATCATGTGCCCGCAGAGGATCGCGAGCCACACATCCGCCGGCTGCAGCGGCCGCGTGAGCTGGATCGCCGTCAGCATACCGATCGGGATCGCGACTTGCGAGACGAGCGTGATGTAGAGCGGAGCCTTCGTGTCGCCGGTGCCGGTCAGCCCGCCCGTGTAGGTGAGCGCCGTCGTGATGAAGAGCCCCGAGACACTCAGCCAGCCCAGCAGCTGCGTGCCGATCGAGAGCACGATCGGGTCGTCCATGCCGAAGAGCCCGAGCAGGAAACGCGGGATGGTGAGGAAGAGCAGGCCGATCGTCACCGCGATCGCGAGTCCGAGGCGCGACGCGATCTGCACGGTGCGCTCAACGCGCTCGGGCTTCCCCGCACCGAGGTTCTGTCCGGCAACGGCCGCCGTCGCGCCCATGAGCCCCACGCTCGTCCACGTGATGAACGAGAACAGCTCCGAGTATCCCACCGCATACGCCGCCTGCGCCTGCGCGCTGTTCTCGAGCGATCCGATGAACCTCAACAGCAGCACACCGGCGATGTTCATCGCGATCCCCTGGATCCCCGCCGGCAGTCCGAACCGGAACAGTTGCTTGATGATCGTCCAGTCCCAGTGCCAGTCCATGTCGCGTTCCCAATGGATCACGAGATGGCCCGAGAGCAGGCGTACGAACCCATAGGTGCTCACGATCAGGCCCGCGAGCACGGTCCCGAGCGCGGAGCCCATCACGCCCATCGCGGGGATCGGGCCGAGTCCGCGAATGAGTACGATGTTGAAGCAGATGTTGAGCAGCGTCATCGCGACGCCGAGCCGGAGCCCGGTGCGCGCATCACCGGCGGCGCGCAGCGCGCCGCCGAGCATGAACATGAGCATCATCCCCACACCGCCCACGAACATCGTGCGCAGGTACGGGAGCGCCGCTGCCTGCACCTCCGGCGCCGCATTGACGAGCACGAGTAGCGTCGGCGAGAGGAACCACCCCACCGGCGCCATCACGAGCACCGACATCGCGATCGTCGCGAGGAACGCTTGGTAGACCGTGCGGTTCACCGCCGCCGCATCGTTCGCCCCGGCGAAGCGCGCCACGAGCACACCCATGCCGGTGAAGATCGACATCACGAACACGATCACCACGAGAAAGATCTGAAAGGCGACACCCACCGCCGCATTGCCGGTGAAGCCCACGAACCGCCCGACCATCGCATGGTCGATGATCCCCTGCATGCCGCCGATCACGTTCTGCAGCACGGTCGGCCACGCGATCATCCAGACCGCGCCGATGATCGGCCCCTCGACGATCGAGCGGTCGAACGACTTGCCTGACGACTTGCCTTTCGGGGCGACGGGGGCGGAGGCCATGACCGCCAATGATCGCCCCGGGAGAGGCCAGCGACAAGCACGAGCCCGCGCGACCCCTACTCGCGGCTAGACCCCGCGCTTCTCCTCGGGGTGGAGCCGCTTGAGCGTGCGCAACGTCGGGATCAGCCACGCGATCGCCGCCACCACGCCGAGCGTCGCCACACCACCGATCACCACGCTCCGCGCGGTGCCCCACCAACGCGCCGTCAGCCCCGACTCGAACATCCCGATCTCGTTCGATGACCCGATGAAGATCTGGTTCACCGAACTCACGCGCCCGAGCAGCGCCTCGGGGGTCCGCGACTGCAACAACGTGCTGCGGATCACCACGCTCACCATGTCGAACATCCCGCTCGCGATCAGCAGCCCCACCGACAGGGAGAAGCTCGTCGAGAGCCCGAACAGCACCATGCACACACCGAAGCCCGCGACCGACCAGAGCAGCACATGCCCGGTGCGGTCCCAGTCCCGGCGCCGCGCGACGAACACGCTCATGATCACCGCCCCGATCGCCGGCGAGGCACGCAATACGCCCAATCCCGTCGGCCCCACATGCAGGATCTCGGCGGCGAAGATCGGCAGCAGCGCGACCGCGCCACCGAAGAAGACCGAGAGGAGGTCGAGCGTGAGCGCGCCCAAGAGCACCGGCTCGCCGAATACGAACGTCACGCCCGCCTTCACTGATGCGTAGACGCCCTCGTGCGTCGTCTCGCGTGCGGGAGAGCGATGCACGATCGACACCAGCACGCCCACGGCGAACACCATCAGCGAGGCGTCGACCGCATAGGCGAGTGGCGCGCCACCGATCGCATACAGGAGTCCGCCTACTGCCGGGCCGATCACGGCCGCGAGCTGCCACGAACCGCTACGCCAGGTGATCGCGTTGGCGAACAACTCTCGCGGCACGAGTTCGGCCGAGAGCGCCTGACGCGCCGGCTGCAGAAAAGCGCGTGCCAAACCGCTCAGCACGATCACCGAGTAGATCGCGGTCAACCGCGTGCGCGACAGCAACTCCACTCCCAGCGACCCCGCGCCGGCGAGGACCCAGAGCGCCGCACTGCACGCCACCAGGACCCAGAGCGCCGCGATCGCGATGCGCCGGCGGTCGTGCCGGTCGGCCACATGCCCCGCATACAACGCCATGCTGATCGCCGGCAACGCCTCAGCAAGCCCGATCATGCCGAGCGCGAATGGGTCCCTGGTGAGGTCATAGATCTGCCACCCCACCACCGTGCCCTGGATCTGGATGCCCAGCGTGAAGGCGAACAGGCAGACGATGTACCGCGAGAACTTGGGGTGCCGCAGCGCCGCGTACGGGTCGCGGCGCACCAGCGCGGCGCCGAACTCAGCCATGGCCGCCAGTCACGGTGGGTTGCAGCCGATCCGGATCCGCCAGCAACGCCGCCAGCAACGCCGCCGTCTCCTCCGCGATCTGACGCACGCACACGTCCACGTCGGCGCGACGTGTGCGGAAGCTCAGCACGCACACACGTCCCAGGTACCGGTCGCCGACCATCGCACCGGTGAGCATCACATCACCGCGCCGCGTCACACGCTCCATGAGCGCCTGCGTCGCCGCGTTCTGCTGCGCGAGCGTCTCGACCCCGCGACCCGTCACATGGAACGCGAAGAGCGACAGCTGCGGCGGCGCGTCCATCACGATGCCCGGAATGCGCGCCACCTGCTCCGCTGCCCACACCGCCAACTCGCGCTTCTCCGCCACCGCCGCGCGGTACTTCGCCGCACCGAAGATCTTCACCGTGAGCCAGACCCGCAGCCCGGGGAATCCACGCGAGAGCTCAGGCCCATACTGCGCCGGATCGTAGAACTCATCCTGATTCGCCGGGAGATACCCCGCCGTCGACGAATGCAACGCACGCAGCGCTTCGCCGTCGCGCACCAACAGCGCACCGGTGCCGTACGGGAGGAACATCCCCTTGTGCGGATCGAGCGTGAGCGAGTCGGCGCGCGGCAGGCCCCGCAACAGCGGCCGCAGCTCCGGCACCATATGGAAGAACGCGCCATAGGCGCCGTCGACATGATGCCAGAGCCGCTCGCGCGCCGCGACGTCGGCCACCGCGTCGATCATGTCGACCGCACCGGTGTTGGTCGTGCCCGCCGACGAGAACACCATGAACGGTCTCAACCCCGCCGCACGGTCGGCCGCGATCGCGCGCTCCAATTCGTCCACGCGAATCCTGAAATCGCTGTCCACTCCAACGGTGCGCACACGGTCATGCGCGATCCCCGCGAGCTTCGCCGCCTTCACTATGCAGTGATGCGCCTGCGACGACACATACAACGTCCCCGAGCGGATATCGTCGCCCAGGTGCTTCTCGCGCGCGCAAGCGATCGCGTTGAACATCGCCATCGAGCCGCCGGTGGTGAACAGCCCGCGCGTCGTCGCCGGGAACTGCATCCAGTCGCGCAGCCACTCGAGCACGTTCGCCTCGAGCTGCACGAGCGCCGGCGCTGCCTGCCAGATCCCCGTGTACCGGTTGGTCGCGTTGGCGATGAAATCGGCCAACGCCGCAGGATAGATCCCGCCACCGGGGATGTACGCGAAGTACCCAGGCCCCGGTGTCGTGAACGACCTCGGGATCCACTCATCGAACAGTTGCCCCAAGAGCGGCTCGAGCGCGGTCCCTTGCTCTGGTACCGGCTCGCGCATCGCCCGGCACATCGCCTCGATCTCCGTGAAGTCGCCGCGGCTCGGCTGCTCCCGCAACGTCGCGAGATGCTCGACCGCGCGCGCGACCACGGCCTCGCCCATCGCCCGCATCTCCGCAGGCGACAGATCGAGGTTCGCCAGGTCGGCGTTCGCGCTACTGGTCACGCGCGCTCGTGCACGATCACTGCACGCACTGGCCGCGCGGATCAGGCTTCGGTTTGTCCAGCATGATCCGGTGATCCAAGTTCGCCACCGCGATCGCCGCTTCCTTGACCAGATTGCTCACCGAGCGCAGGTGCGCATAGTCGATGTACTGCGGCTCGTCGGTCACCTGGTGGTAGTCGCTGTGCCCGCCGGTCGTCATGAACACCACCGGGATGCCCCAGCGCGCATACATATAATGATCCGAGCGGCAGTAGATGTTCTGCGGGTGTCCGTTGGCGTCGATCGCGTAGTCGAAGTTGAACCCGAGCTTCTTGTCCCTGTTCACCTTCTCCATGAGGTCGCCGAGCTCGGTCGAGAGCCGGCGCGAGCCCACGAGCTGCAAGTAGCCGGGGCCGCCATGCAGCGCACCGCCGTCCATCGCGCTGCCGGTGTAGTCGGTCGCGGCACCGCGGCCCACCATGTCCATGTTGAGCTGCGCGACGATCGAATCACGCGGCACCGTCGGGTTCTCGGTGAAGTGATCCGAGCCCCAAAGCCCCGCCTCTTCGCCAGAATGCCAGACGAAGATCACCGAGCGCTTGGGCTTCACGCGCGCCGCCGCCATCGCTTCGGCGACTTCGAGCACCGCCACCGTGCCCGACCCATCGTCGTCGGCGCCATTGAAGATCGAGTCCGTCCGCGCGCCGCCATGCAGCGCCCGCAGCGAGTCGGTGAGCGCACGCACCTGCGCGACCTGCTCCGGCGTCGCCGGCACCGGGTCGTTGTCCGCGCCCTGCGGGCGGACGATCTGCATGAACGCCTTCACCGAGTCATGGTCCACCGCGCGTCGCGAGAATCCGATATGGTCGTTGTGCGCACCGACCGCCACGTACTGGCCGCGCAGCTTGCGGTCCGACCCCTCGAGGATCGCGACCACGTTGCGCCCGAGCGCCTGCGGCGTGTCGTTGAACTTCACGTTGGTCGTGACGCGCTTCCCCGCCATGCCCTTGGTCGCTTGGTCCACCGGCACGCCGAGCATCGCCTCGGCCACGCGGCGCGTGATCCCGAGGGTGAGCGGTGCCTCGATCGTGCGTACGAAGGTCGGCGTCGTCGGTTGCATCGCATTGCGCACGGCGTTCGGCGCCATCACCTCGGCGCCGATCGCCATCACCGTCGCACCCTGCAGCGACGCGAGGTAGGCCTTGTAGCCGCCCGAAGCGACGAACGCCACCTGATCGAATCCGGGACCGAATTGCGCGGGGCGCATGAGCACGATCTTCCCGCGCACCGCCGCGTTGTCGAGGATGTTCATGGTGTCGAGCGCCTGCCCACCGAAGATCACGTCGACGTCGGCCAACTGCTTGGGCCGCGCGTTGGAGCGCGCGAGGAAGTCGTTGCCGACGGTGAACGTCTGCCCGTCCACCGTGAGCGTCGACGTCGAGTCGAGTGCCCGGAGCACGAGCGGCAGGTCCTGGAAAAAGGTGCCGTTGTCGCCGCCCGGCTTGAGCCCCATGCGACGCACTTCGCGCTCGATGTACGCCGTGGCACGCACGTTGTACTCGGTCCCCACCTGACGCCCCATGAGCGAGTCGTCGGCGTAGACGTACAACCGCGTCATCAGGTCTTCAACGGAGATCGGTGCCTTGGTCGGCGGGCCCGAGTACTTGAGCGGGAGCGGCTTCGGTGCCTGCGTCGCGGCCTGCGCCGGTGCCTGCGTCGGTGCCGGCTTCGGTGCCTGCGCCGCGGCGAGCGCGGGCAACACGGTGGCGAACGCGAGCACAACGGCGCGCCGGAGCGGAGCGGGGATCATCAGGAAAGCTCGGGGTTGGGTGTGTACGGCAGGGTCGCAATGGTCCGTGCTACCCTACGCCGCCTGAACGATACTGGGTTCGACACTCATCTGGTGCCTCTCCCTTTGGCACCCTAGCTTGCGGCACCGTTGCCCCGCGGGCGGGCGCCGCATCACCCCTGACCCTGATCCCATGCGCCTCCGCCTTCCGCACCCGCTCGTTCTCCTGCTCGCTGGTGTGGGCGTTGCGGCGCTCCTGACGTGGATCCTCCCCGCCGGCGCCTACGACCGCCGCACCGACGCAGCGAGCGGTCGCGAACTCGTCGTCGCCGGCACCTACAAGCAGATCGAGGCCGCGCCCGTCGGCATCATGGCCGCGCTCCTCGCCGTCCCGAAAGGCATCGTCGCCGGCGCCGACGTCATCCTCACCATCCTCCTGGTCGGAGGCGCCTTCGCACTCCTCGACGCCACCGGTGCGCTCTCACGCCTCGTCGGCTCGCTCGTCGGCAGTACGCGACGACCGCGCCTCGTAGTCGTCGCCATCTGCCTCATCTTCGCCACGCTCGGCGCACTCGAGAACATGCAGGAGGAGCTCGTCGCGCTCATCCCCGTGCTCCTCGTGCTCAGCCGGGGACTCGGCTTCGGTGCGATCACCGCCGTGAGCATGAGCGTCGGCTCCTGCGCCGTCGGCGCAGCCTTCGGACCCACCAACCCGTTCCAGACCGGCATCGCGTTGCGCTTCGCCGAGATGCCGCCATTGAGCCAGCCCGCGCTACGGTTCGGGCTCCTCCTCGCTGCCGTCACGGTCTGGATCGCCTGGACCCTCGTCATGACCTCGCGCGACGACGTCCGCCCCGAGGTGACGTCGCCCGCCACCGAGTCCGCCACCGGCCGCGACTTCCTCCTCTTCGCGATCGTGCTCCTGCCGTTCGTCCCGTACGTGATCGGCGTCATTAGGTACGACTTCGGCTTCAACGAACTCTCCGCGCTCTTCCTCGTGAGCGGATTCGCCGTCGGGCTCGTCTCGGGTCGCGGACTCTCGCAGACTGCGACCGAGTTCCTCAAGGCGATGGAGACGATGCTCGCCGCCGCACTCTTCGTCGGCGTCGCGCGCGCGATCAGCGTCGTACTCATCGACGGCCGCGTGATCGACACCATCGTCTATGGTCTCGCGTCGCCTCTTGAGAATGTTCCCGGCGTCGCATCGGCCATCCTCATGATCCCCATTCAGGCACTCCTGCACATCCCCGTGCCCTCGGTGAGCGGCCAGGCCGTGCTCACCATGCCGATCATGGCGCCACTTGCCGACCTGCTCGGCTTCTCGCGCGACGCCGCCGTGATCGCCTACCAGACTGGCGCTGGCCTCATGGACATGATCACGCCGACGAGTGGCGCGTTGCTCGCGATCCTGCTCACCGCCAAAGTCGACTTCGGTCGATGGCTGCGCTTCGCGATCCCCGGCGCGCTGCTCGTCGCACTCGTGGGTGTGGTCGGCATCGTGCTCGCGCGGTGATCCAGTGACACCTGCGCCGGCAGCAGGTTGCGGAATTCGTTCCCGGACTACCGCGCCCCGATCCGCTTCCAGGCGTCGCCCAGTGCGCGGTCGAGGGTCCAGAGATCGACGCGTGCGATCAGCGCGGCAGCCATCAGGTGCGCGTCGGTCCATCCAATGCCCGTGCCGGCGAGTTGGCGTCCTTCGACCAGCGCCATGACTTCCTCGTGCTCGGCGGCGGCGATCTGCGGCATCCGACCGAGATCCTCGAGCAGATCGGAGCGACGGCGCAGCGTCACGCAGGCGAGCTCTCCGATCACGACCGGGTGCACGACGATCGAGCCCTCGCGCAGCGCGTTCACGAGCGCCGCGTTGCCGCGGCGGAGATGGTCTATCCAGAGCGAGCTGTCGGCCAGGATCATTTCAACCGCGCCGTACCCGGCGCTTGCGCGGCACGCTCTCGCGCGTTCGTGACGCCGCCGTTGCCGCGGGATCGGACCCGCCCAGCAACGCGAGCCGCTCCGCGCTGGAGCGAGCGATCAAGACCTCCAGACCGGCGTGAACGACCGCCGTTTTCTCGGAGATTCCCGTCAAACGCATGGCGGTGGCGAGGAGAGTGTCGTCAAGGATCAGCGTGGTTCTCATATGCATGAATATGGCCGTACCATACATATGCGCAACCGTTCTGCCGCCCATTGGCGCACCAAATCGCAGCGTCTCGACGGGACACAAGGTCGGCACGCATCGCATCCAGGGTATCAGCGACGAGTTCATCCCGCCCATCGTGCATCTCGCCGAACTCGATCGCGTCATCGCTATCGACGACGGTGACGCGATCCTCATGGCGCAGAAGCTCGCGTCCCACCTGGGGCTCGGCGTCGGCATCTCGAGCGGCGCCAACTTCCTCGCCGCGCTCGCCGTGCAGGACGAACTCGGACACGACGCCGTGGTCGTGACGATCTTCTGCGACTCCAACAAGAAGTACCTCAGCACCGATCTGCTGCGCGACGAACCCGTCAAGCCCGAGCACCGAACACCGCAGGTCCACCTCCGCAGCTTCCGCGCGATCAACCGCGTCTGCGACTCCTGCTTCGATCCGAGCGATCCGCTCACTGTGCCCGCGGGTGTGTACCAGCTTGCCAAGCGGATCGAGCGGCGGCGCAGCGGAGTTGTTAGCCGTGTGATTCAAGGCACAGTCGCGACGTGTCGGACGCTGCGACTTCACGCGCGGCTAGGGCGTCAGCCGCCCTCGGAGCGCACTGACGGCGACTGCGACGCGCCCGGCAGCGTCGATCAGCGCGAGCACGAGGCGCGCGTCGATCTCCGCGACTCCCTCGTATTCCGCGGCGTTGCGCATGCTGTGGCACTTGGCAAGGACACGCCACACCTCGCTGGGCACACCTGTCGTCAGAGGGAGCACCTGGAACACCACGTAGCGGTTCTCGGCGCGGTAGCCCCGCCACCGGAGAGCGCCGAGTGCGAACGCGTGCGCTGCATTGTAGGCGAGATCGAACCGGCTCTCGAACTCACTCGGCGTCATCGTGCTTCGGTATGACCGTGATCCGCTCCCCGGACATCACCCGGCTCGCGAACGAGTCACGCGCGCGGTGCTTCTCCTCCCAGTCCGCGCGCGTGACTAGCAGCGGCTCGATCCTCCGGCCGATCTCCGCCTCGGCTATCGACAGAGCCTCGAACAGCTCGGCGTACTCGAGCTTCTCGCTCATCACCAGAAGATCGACGTCGCTACGAGAGCGATCTCGTCCCTTAGCGGTCGACCCGAAAACGAACGCTTCGTCGATTCGCTCCGCCATCGGCGCGAGTGCCCGGGCTATCGGCTCCGTGAGGGCGACCGACTTCAGTACGAGTCGGCGTAGATCGTCGAATACCGGGCTCGCCTCGTTCGCCTGATAGTGCCGTTGATTTCCGACCGACGTCACCGTCAGCAGGTCCGCGCGCGCCAGCTCGCGTAGCACGCGATGAGTGGCCCCAGTTCCCCGCGCCACGAGTCGAATGACCTCGGCGCCGTGAAACCGTCGCTCCGTTTGGCCAAAGAGTAGGCTGAGCACTCGCCCTTGGACATCCGAAAAGAGGGCGGTCGCGACGCTGTTGCGCACAGGAGTCGGATTCGTTCCCATAATGGGTACGAACATACCTAAAGTGGGAGCGATAGTCAATTGATCTGGGACGCTGCTGGCCATCTACCAACAGGTGCCATCGACTCAACAACCCGACATCCCGATCGCGCACCCATGAGCGAACGGGCCCACGTCAGAGCAGGTCCGGCATCTCGATGCTCGCGCCGGTGGCCTTGTCGGTATACCGCAGCGGGAAACGCGCGTCCACCGTGCCGATGATCGCCTCGGAGTGCTTCTCCACGAACCCAGGAGCCGCGAGTAGCGCCGCCGTCACCGCATGCAGTTGTCGCGTCGTGATCCCTGCCCCTGGCGTGTTCAGGGCCGTGAGATGCGGATACGCCGCTGGGCTCGCGACCGGCCACTTCGCCTTCTTGATCTCGTCGCGCATGGACTTCGCGACGAACTCGCGCGTGTCGAACCCGAGGGAGAGCACCACGCCGCGCATGGGCGGGAAGCCCTCCGCCGCCTGCTCCTCATCTGGTGGCCCGTCGAGGATCCGCAGCAGATCGTCCACGTCCTCATGGAGCGCGAGCCCAATGAACTCGCCGGCGGCACCCAGCACCACGAGCGCCCACACCGAGCCATCGCGCAGGCGCAGGGTGAGCACATCGTCATTCGCGAGCACCTCCCACGGCGCGGCGCGGAAATAAGCCGCCGCCGCCTCGAACAACTTGCCTGTGTCGTCGGGCGCGAACCCCCACCCCGCCCAGGTGCGCGGATTCGACATATGCGGCGAGCCCGGCTCCATGCGCGGAACACCCCCATGCTGTTCCATCTGCGCGAGCGCGTCGTCGATGCGCGGCAACATGCCCGACACCCCGACGCGCGTACCATGCGCGGGGTGATCCGGGTCGCCCAGTCGCTCAGCGACTTCGTCCCTCAGCACTTCGAGCCGCACCATCAGGGCCACTGGGTGCTTGCCCGACTCGGTGCACACTTCGCCCACCACGTCGGCCAACAGTTGCGCGACCTCGCTCGCCTCGCTCGGGGGGTGCGCGAGAATGTCCGCACGCAACACGAAGTCGCCTGCACCCACCATGAGGATCGTGGGTCGCGCCGCGGGATCGTCGTCGATCTGCGCCGCGAACGGCACGAGGTCCGCTTCCCAGAAATCGGTCGGCAGCTCCGCGCCTGGCGGGAGCAGGAGCTTGCGCCCGCCCGCCTTGCCACCGGCGCCGCTCCCGCCCTGCATCAGCCGCAGGCCGCGCGGAGTCGCGTCGTCCTCGCGTTGGTGGCAGTGCTTGTACTTCTTGCCCGAACCGCAGGGGCAGGGGTCGTTGCGTCCGGGCATGCGGTCTCCCATTCAGGCGCGCATCCAGTGCAGCACTGAATGGCTGAGGAACGTTTCCAACGTCAGCGTGTCGGTGCCCACCACGAGGCTGCGATCCACTCGGTGCGCTTTGCGCAGAGCGGCGGTACCGTCGTGCCAGGCGGACTGGGCACCGCTCTTCACCTCCACACTCATCACGCGACCACCAGCCTCGACCACGAAGTCGACCTCGGCGTTGCCAGCGCGCCACCACGAGAGGCGCACGTCGCCTGCCGCAGCGGAATTCACCAGGTGTGCACCGACTGCCGACGCCACCAAGCGACCCCAGTACGAACGATCAGCGATCGCGTCGGCCAGTGCGAGTCCCGACATCGCGGTGAGCAACGCCGTGTTGTGCACTTGGAACTTGGGACTCGAGCCACGCTGTCGCGCGACGTCGCCCGCATACTTGGTGAGTCCGCTCAACATGCCCGCGCCGGCGAGCAAGTCAAGGTAGTGCGCGAGCGTCGTCGTGTTCCCGGCGTCCTGCAGTTGGCCGAGCAGCTTGGTGTACGAGAGCTCCTGTCCGGAGTAGCGGCAGCCGATCTCGAAGAGTCGCCGCAGCAGGGCCGGCTTGTTCACGCGATTCAGCAGCAGCACGTCGCGCGAGATGGATGTCTCGATCAACGAGTCGGTGATGTAGCGGCGCCAACGATCGGGATCGTCGACGAGTGGCGCCGCTCCCGGGTAGCCCCCGTAGCAGACGTACTGCTCGACGGTCCAGCCGAACGCGTCGCGCATCTCCGTCCACGACCAATGCGGGAAGTGCAGGACTTCGAATCGGCCCGCGAGACTCTCGGTGAGCCCATGTGCCATGAGCAACGGCGACGATCCCAACACGATCACCTTGAGCGGTGCCCCAGTGCGCGTGTCCTCGTCCCAGAGCCGCTTCACCGTCTCGGACCAGAACGGGACCTTCTGTATCTCGTCGAGCACGAGCACTGCACCGTCCGGCCCGGCACGCTTCGCCTCCAATCGCGCCGCCTCCCACTGCGTCTCGATCCAGGCTCCGCCGAGCACCGTCGGCTCGTCGGCGCTCGTCATGACCGCGGCGAGTGGGCTCCGCTCGATCACCTGCAGCACCGCCGTCGATTTCCCCACCTGCCGAGGGCCTGAGACGAGTTGAATGAACCGGCGCGGTTCGCTCAGGCGTGCGGCGAGCAGCTTCTCCAGTGGCCGGTGGAAGGTGGTGCGTATTTTACTCATTACATTGAGTAACTTTACTCAATATTTTGAGTAAATCAAGCCGGACTGCTGATTCGAACGCGCTCGCAGGGACCGGAGCCTACTCCCCGCGCCACTCCTCCCCAGGCATGATCCGCCGCATGAACTCGTCGAACAACGGCACCGTGAACGCCGTATCACCATGCTCCGGGCTCCACACCATCCCCTTCGAGATCAGCTTGTTCCGTGTGGGACCGAGCGACGTCACCGCTCGCCCCAGCTGCTCGGCGACATCGCCCGAACGATGCGGACCCGGACCCAGCTCCGCCATCGCGCGCAGGTAGCGCTTCTCGGCAGGCGTCAGGCGGTCGAACCGCACGCGAAAGAAACTCTCGTCGAGCGCCGCGACGGCCGTGACCGAGGCGAGCTCCACATCGGTGGCCGTGATCGGTGACGTGCTCGCGACCTCCCACGAGTGCTTGCCCCACTCCTGCACGAAATACGGATAGCCGCCGGTCTTCTCCACTAGGCGGTCCAACGCGTCGGCGGTGATCGCCACGTTGAACTCGCGCAGTGGCTCCTCGATCGCGAGCTTCGCCGCCTCAGGGGGCAACGCACCGATGGTTGGAAAGTCGAAGAGGCGTTCAGCATACGACTTGGCGCGACCCATGTGGCCGCGCAGTGACGGCAGTCCCGCGCCGACCAGCACCACCGGCAGCTGGCGTTGCGCGGCGCGATGCAGCGCCGTGATAAGCGCGGCGAGTTCGTCCTCTTTGACATACTGCAGTTCATCGATGAAGAGCGCGAGCGCGGTGCCCGCCTGCTTCGCGGCGGCACCCGCCACCTCCAACAACGCCTGCAGGTCGTGCTCGAGATCGCCGTTGTCGGCCAGACCCGGCTCGGGTTCGAAGTCGAACCCCACTTCGATGTCCTGATACTTGAGCTTGAGCCCCTTGGCGAAACCCGCGAGCGCGCGCAGTGAGCGCTGCGCGAGCTCCTTGGCCTGTGCATTGCGCGAGAGGCGCAGTAGTGCTTGACGGAGCTGCGGCGCGAGGATCGCGGGGAGCGACCGGTTCTCCGGAGCCTCGATGCGCAACGTATAGATGCCACTCGCCTCGGCGGCGTCGCGCATGCGGTCCAGGAGCACCGTCTTTCCCACGCCGCGGAGCCCTACCATAAGAATGCTCTTGCTCGGCCTGCCGAGCCGGACCCGGGCGAGGGCAACGCGTACAGTCTCGAGGAGGTCGTCGCGGCCGGTGAGTTCGGGGGGCGGCGTGCCGGCGCCCGGGGCGAAGGGGTTGGTGACGGGGTCCATGCACACAATATACCGATATTTTTGAGTTTATTCAATTTCAGTAACTTTGATAATACTGGCCAATATGAACTTCCGTCTCGGAATCACTGCACCACGGTCCCCCGGGCGACATTCATAAACTGCAGGCCGCCGAACCATATTCCGGCTCTTGCCCGACCCCCACTCGCCCCGCAACATGATTCCCGGTCGCAACGACCCGTGCCCTTGCGGCAGCGGACGCAAATACAAGAAGTGCCACGGTGCGCTCGCGATCGTGCCGTTCGCGCCAGACGCGCTCGCACCCGCGCTCGCACCCGCGCTCGCACCCGCGGCCGCGCGGGTCGACGCACTGCAGCAGCTCGACCATGACCTCGTGAAGCGCATGATGAGCTTCAGCCCTTCGCACTACGGCAAGAAGTGGTTCGACGCGGCGACGAACGCCTACCGTGACTTCGACGGCGTGGACCCCGAGCTCCTCCCGGTGGAGGAGGACGAGTTGCAGCTCGCCATGCCATGGGCCTTCCACTCGTTCGCCTGGGGACCCAGGGACGAGAGCATGGCCGAGCACTTCCGGCGCGAGAAGGGCCGCCAACTCTTGAGTGAGCTGCGTGAGTTGCTCGACGCACAGTTGCTCGCCTGGTGCTCCTTCTGGCGCGTCGACACGGTCGACCCCGGCGTCGGACTCGGCCTCTACGACCTTCTCTCGCAGCAGAAGCGCTACGTGCACGAGCGCATGGGCTCCACGCAAATGCAGACGGGTCTGGTGCTCCTCTGCCGCATCGTCGACGTCGGTGACGCCTCATTCATCGCGGGTATGCATCCCTACCCGGCGCCGCTGTTGGAGGTGCTCCCGATCGTCGAGCACGCCAAGCGCAGGGCTCGCGTGCGAACGCGCCCCGTGAGTCTCGACTTTCTGCGCCTCCCGCGGGTGCAGGGGTGGATGATCGGCGAGTGGCGGTCGCTCACGAGCCGCCTCCGCCGGCCGCCCACGCTCTCCAACACCGACGGTGATCTCTTCGTACCGACCACGGACCACCTGGCGTTCTCGCCTGCTGATCGCAGCGAGGTGCTCGCGCGGCTCGCCGGCCTCGAGGGCGCGAACAAGCCCCAGACTGAGGGAGCGGAGACCGTGTTCGTGATCACGCGCGCCGGCAACGCGCGCCACAAGGCAATGGAGAGCACGCTCATCGGCCGGATCAGCGTCACGGCGAACCGCTTGCGTGTCGAGACCAACTCCACGCGCCGAAGCGACGCGTTGCGCGCGGCAGTGTTGGCGCGGACCACGCCGCTCGTGAAGCACCTCCTGCGCGACGAGTCGAGCTTCGAGCAACTCCGCGAGCAGTCGCAGCGCGCGGCGGCGCGAGGCAAGCCGCTGCCTCCGCGCCCCAAGGCCACGCCCGACGAGATTGCGATGGTCCGCGAGTACAAGCAACGGCACTACACCGCCTGGCTCGACGACCGGATCCCTGCGTTGGGCGACAAGACGCCGCGCGCGGCGGCAAAGTCCGCGCAGTCGCGCGCGCGACTCGAGGCGCTGTTGGCGAGCATGGATGCGAGCGAGTCGAGGCTGCCGGAAGAGGAGCAGTTCGACTTCGCGTGGTTGCGGGAACAGCTCGGGTTGTAGGCGGTCGAGTGGGATCGCCAGCCACCGGATTCCTTCTGGCAAGAAGACCTCATTTCGCGACCATTGACCCATCCGCGCCTCGACGCGATGTCACGCGCTGTTGCTTGTCGACATTTCAATGAGTTCCAGCAGGCCTGCGGCCTCCCATGACCGGTTACGCCGGCCGGCAGAGAGCGGCACAAGCACGCCCGCCTGCTGCAACTGCTCGAACGCCAGGTAGGTCGACGGTTTTGACCGGCCGGTGGCCGCCGCCGCGACCGAAACGGAGATCATCACGTGGGCGGGGAGTATGTTGATGACCTCCCATACCGTGGCGTCGGCCCGCGGAACATCCGCCAGCAGCGGCACCTGTTCCCGCCAGTGTGCACGTAGGGCCAAGACGGCCTCGAGGTACGCTTTGGCCATGTGGGCGGATCGCGCGGCGGCACTGGCGAAGTACTCGATCCACGTTCCCATCTCGTGCAATCGAAAGCTCGTGAGCGCGTCGATGTAGCGGGCCCGCGTGGCGGCGATCGCAACGCTGACTGGCGGCACATTGTGAAGGGCTACGCCGCGGCGCCGCAGCACCACATGGATGAGTGCTCTCCCTGTTCGGCCGTTGCCTTCGGCGAACGGGTGGATCGTCTCGAACTGCGCGTGCACCAGGGCGGCTTGAACGAGCGGCGGCAAAAGGTCGTCGTTGATCGCGGCACAGAGATCACGCAGGAGCCGATCCACTTCCTCAGGCGGCGGCGGTACGAAGTCCGCGCCGCACGGGTTGTAGTCGTTCCCTCCGATCCAGTTCTGCTCGGTACGGATGCTGCCGGCGATCCTCGTGTTCTGGGCGCGCTCCATGAGTCTCCGGTGGATCGCCGTGATCTGGTCGATTCCGAACTCCGGTGCCGCGGCAGCCTCCTCGACCGCCAACACCATTGCATCGATGTTCGCCAACACATCGATTGCCGTCGGCCCGATTTTCGCTCCCGCGTCCACCTTGGCCTCGGCGCGCGCGAGCGCGCGCACGCCGAGCTGCAGGCCCTCGACCTTGAACGACGCGATCGATTCGGTTCTCAGGAGCAAACGTGCGAGTGGATGCAGGGCACTGTCTCCCACCTGATTCAGCGCGCGGATCGCGCCGTCGGCCTCGGCGACGAGTCCGGCAAGGGTCGCATCCAAAGAGAGCTTCAGTCCCATGAGTTCGTCTGGTACGAACGTGTCGTATCTGCACGCCTTCTTGTATTTCGCTGGCGCGTAGATAGAGGGATCTGACTGCCAGGTCTTTTGGATCAGACGTCCGGGCAATGACTTCAGCGTGACCTTATCAAACCAGCAGAGCAACTACGAACACTTGTAGGCTTGGTCGCAACGCCGAGGCGTATCAGCGCTACGGCGTTCGGGCTTCCACAGGCACTGGCAGGGCGATCTCCCGCCAAGGCACGCACGGCACTCCAGCGCGCACCTGAGCCGTTTCGCCACCGGTCGAAGATCCGGGGTTACGCGCCCATCCAGTTGGCCTCGAACAACTCCTGCGGTGCCTTCGGGAAGCGTTGCAGCTCCCCCCAGCTCGGCGGATAGAGTTCGAGCACTCCGGTTCGCCCCGCCAGCGACTGGCTCACCACTGCGCAGAGCGCCAACTGCTGCGAGCCGGTGAGGATGAAGCGTCCAAGCGATGCGTCAACATCGACGAGCGCCTGGAGATAGCTGGGTAGATCGGACGCACGCTGAACCTCATCGAGGATCGCCCCCATTGGCAGGGCGGCCAGGAACCCTCTCGGATCGCGAAGCGCGTGGTCCCGCACGTCGAGCGGTTCGAGGCTGACGTCCGGGAGGTCAGGAAAGACAGCGCGACAGAGCGTCGTCTTTCCTGACTGGCGTGGACCCGTGACGGTGACGACTGGACATCCTCGCCGCGGTCGCGGCCTGTGAGCCGGGCGAGATCCGCGTCGTCGGTGCGTGACCACCTGACCCGCTCGGCCGTCACTCGCCCTCGAGCAGGTCGGCAGTGCGGCGGGTGCGTTCGGCGGCATCGTCAACCGCGCGACGCAAGAGGCGTGGCTTGAACGACGGCACGCTGCGGCCAACGAGGCGTTGAGCTCCCGCCAGGCGCGGTAAGTGGGTCACGACATCGCCCGTAAGAACGGTCTGATCACCATCAACCACATCAGACGGATACCGGCGAACTCGAGCAGTGTACACGCCGCCGCAGGACGTGGCACTTCGCGTCCCGCACCCCTCGTTGCCGAGGAACGCTTTGATAGCGGCGGCGCTGTACTTGGCCGGGGACATTGAGAGAGCAGGCACGCGGACTCTCGACATGGCCAAGCTCTGCCCCGCAGCAGGGCTTCCAGCCCGGATTCGAACAGGAGACCGATTGGTTCTGGCAACTCCTGCAGCGGCCGACCCCGGACGTCGCCCCGGAAGTCGCTCCGCATCTGGCCGGGGATGTGGCCGGGGATGTGGCCGGGGATGTGATGCTCGGGCTTCTCAGCGGCGTCACTGCGCCAGGTACCCTCGTCGCAGGCCTCTCATGATCCACACGGATACGAATGGGGCGACCAGAACTTCAGACCGCACTTGGCCCCACAAACGCCGAGAACGTCGGCGTTGACTACCGCCGCCCCAACGGATCCTCCCCCCACCACCACTGCGGCGCCAGCGCCTTCACCCGCGGCCACACCTCATCAAGCGTATTCCCGTCATAAAGCCGCCCGTTCTTCATCACATACCGGACCGAGTTCGTGTTGCGTATGTCCGTCAACGGGTTCCGGTCGAGCACCTGCAGGTCGGCCAGCTTGCCGACCTCCAGCGACCCGAGGTCCCGCGCAAGGCCGATCGCGTCGGCGCCATGGAGCGTCGCGGCGCGCAGCGCCTCGAAGGTCGTCATGCCGCCCGACTGCATCATCCACAGTTCCCAGTGCACGCCGAGTCCCTGCAACTCGCCATGCGACCCGAGCCCCACGCGTCCGCCGGCCCGCACGAACTTCGCCAACGGCTCGGCGAGTCCCTTGTAGATGTACTGGTCGTCGCGGTTGAAGGTGACCGAACGCCACGAGTCGAGCTCGTCGTGCGGCGTGAAGTAGCGGAGCTTCTTGTCTTCGTCGACGTTGTACTGCGTCATGAAGTAGTCGCGCCCTATGGGACCGCCGTACCCGACCATGAGCGTCGGCGTGTAGGTGATGCCGCTCGCCACCTGCAACTGCACCACATCTTTGAACAGCGGGAAGATCGGCATCGCGTGCTCGAGGCCAGGATACCCGTCCTGCATGAGCGTGAGGTTCATCGAAAGGTTGGAGCCACCCTCGGTGGTGGCGGTGAGCCCCAGTTCCTGCGCGGCCATGATCACCCACTGCCGCACCTTGCGGTCGCCGGCCAGGTACTGCTTGATCGTCTTGGTGTTGTAGTGCTCGGAGTAGCGGCGCAGCACATCACGCGCCTCGTCGAGGCTCTTGATGTTGTCGGCGGCGAAGATGCCCGGCCCCGTGGAGAATAGGCGCGGGCTGATCAGCGCGCCCGTCTCGGCGAGGTCGGTGTAGGTGAGGATGTCGGTCGCCGAGGTCTGCGGATCGCGCTGCGTGGTCACGCCGTAGGCGAGGTTGGCGAGCAGCTGCGACACCTGATCGCGATGCACTCCCCAGCCGAACCAGTTGTGCGCGTGGATGTCCACGTACCCCGGGATGATCGTCTTTCCGCTCACGTCGATCACCCGCGCGCCCGCCGGCACGCGCACTGCGCCGCGCGCGCCCACGCCGACAATCCGGTTGTCAGTGACGACGATGTCGCCGTTCTCGATCACCTGTTGGCCCTTCATGGTGACGATGCGCGCGCCGCGGAGAACGACCGTGCCCTTGGGGCGGTCCTTCATGGCGGTGATCGTCACGTCGAAGCGCGCGGCCTGGTACGCGGGTGCCCCGCGTCGCGTGGTGTCGCGGGCAGCGCCACCGGCACCGGCCACTCCACCAGCCGCCCCACCGGCGGCTGCACCGCCACCGGCCAGCGCGACTGAATCCGCACGCGCGGTCGAATCACGAATCGCCGCCTCGGCAGCGCGTACGTCGTACTGGAAGTAGCTGCGCCCAATGGAATAAAAGGCCGTGCTACCGTCGGCGGACCACCCGATGAAGTCACCGCCCACTCTCGTGAGCCGAGCGGTGGGCACGCCGGCGCCTTGCACAGCGACGGCGGGCGCCTGCCCCACCACTGGCGGCACCGTGATCAGGTAGACGTTCTGGTTGGCCTGGACCAGCGCGTGCGTCCCGTCGGGTGAGAGGAGCACCTCGTCTGGAGCCGGCGGCGGCGGTGGCGTCGCTCCGGGAGGGAGCGGGTTGGCCGGGGGCGGAGGACCGGCGACGCGGACCACGATCCTCCGGTCGGTGCCGTCGAAACGCATCGACACCAGACCTTCGGTGTCTGCCCACACATATAGTCGTGAGCTGTCGGGCCCCACGTGCGGCACGTTGCGCCCCTGCTGCGACTGCCCGTTGCCGGCCCACGCGATGCGGGTCGCCTCGCCGCCAGTGGCGGGCAGCCAGACGTACTCCAGCTCGCCGTTGGCGATGTTGCCGAAGTCCTCGAACTGCCGCCTGCGACTGAAGCGCGAGCCGCGCACGGCAATGAGACGTGTGCCGCTCTTGGTGAACGCGATCTTGTCGTAGTAGGCGGCTTGCCGAGTGAGTCTTTCGGCCTGAGCGCTCCCGTCGGCGCGGACGCGATAGATGTTGCCGCCGGCGGTGTCGGTCCAGGTCACGTACGCGAGGTACCGACCGTCGGGCGACCACACAGGGGCGTGCTCGACCATGCCGCCCGCGGTGAGCTTGCGCGGGTTGCGCACCTGGCGCGTGGCGGTGTCGCCGGGCGCGGGAGCGGGCCCGAGTTCGCCGACATAGAGCGCGTCGAGCGCCGTGAAGGCAACAAGGCGACCGTCGGGCGAGGGACGCGCACCGCGGACTTGCGTGACGACGAGCGTGCTGTCGTTGATGGGATACTCGAACTTGGCGAGCGCGCCCATCTGTTGATCGACCTGCGCGGTGAACGGAATGGGCGTCACGGTGCCCGAGGGCACGCTGACGCGCCAGATCTTGCCGCCGAAGCTGGTGATGAGCGACTTGGAGTCGGGCGTGAATGCCGACGCGGGGTAGAGGTCGCGATCGTTCACACCACCGCCCTGCGAGTTGTCGCGCTGCACGTCCATGACGAGCCAGCGTTCTTCGCCGGTGGCGAGGTCGCGGAGCTTGAGCGCCTCGCGCGCGTCGTAGCGTGTGGCATAGACGAGCCACTTGCCGTCGGGACTCGCGACGGGGCGGAAGGCGCCGAAGGTCTCGTGCGAGCGGACGAGGGTGCGCCCGGTCTCGCGGTCGAACTGGCCGATCTGATACTGCCCGATGCGGCGCGCGTTGCTGCGTGCGGCCTGGTCCTCGGCTTCTTCGCGCGCGGATGTCGCCGTATGCAGATCGGCGCCGGCGGCGAGCGTGGCTGGGACGTTGCCGCTCACGTTCACCCAGAGGTAGCGCGCGTCGCCGCTCGGCGCGGCGCCGTAGTGCGATGGCGGCGCGCCACCCTGCGCGGTTGGGGGTGCGGCGCCCTCGGCGCGGAGGCCGGTGAGTTGGACGCCTGAGCCGCCGTCCGTGTTGTAGATCCAGAGTTGGCCGGTGCGGGCGGCGATGATGTACTGACCGTCGGCGGACCAGATGGGCGAGGCG
>JANOTB010000055.1:0-1549 GCA_031416115.1 Gemmatimonadota bacterium | reverse complement strand
CGAGGACGTACTCGATTTCGCCGCCGCGCTCTACGATGAGGTGCGCGGCATGGTGCGGCCTGACGGCGGGCTGCCGCTCGCGGTGCAGGCGATCGAGAGTGAGAGCAGTGAGCATATCCAGTTGCTCTTGACGCGGGATCTCTACGAGGGCTGAGCTCAGCTGGACGAACGCTCAAGGCTGAAGGATGACAGTGAGAAGCAAACGGCGATGCGATAACGCGACTTGGTCCCTTCGCGTCGCCGTTCAACTTTCGGCTTTCATCCTTCATCCTTGACCCTTCATCCTTCATCCTATGAGCCTATGAGCCTTTGTTCCGCGATCCCGATCATGTTCCGCTCCGGATCCCGACAGAAGCACATCCAGATCTCGTGCGTCGCCGTCTTGCCGACGAGATGCGGTTCGTCGTCGAACGGGACCCCGCGCGCCTTGAGCGCCTCGTGGGCGGCGCGGCAGTCGGGCACGTCGAAATAGAGGATCGAGTTCGCGTGGTCGAACTCCGACGCGCTCGGCTTCGCGAGCATGAGCCGCACGCCGCCCGCGTCGAAGAACGCCATGCCGCTCATCTCGAACTGCAGCGGCAGTCCCAGACCGTCGCGGTAGAATGGCACCGCCATGGCCACGTCATGCTGCACCAGCGCGATCTGTTGCAGCGTGCCCAACCGGATCCCGTCCATCGCCCCTCCTGTTCGGCAGGGCGCGGGCCGGCGGTCGCCGGACTTGCCCTTTAGTTAGCAATCCTAAATATTATGCGAGATGCCACGCCGTACCGCAAGTCTCGCCACGACGTCGAGCGCCGCGCCCAACGCTGCAGCGCGCGCCGCCTCCGCCATCGCCTCCCGCGCCGACCCCACCGCCGAACCCCTACACCGCGGGGCGCTCCGGCTCCTCCGCCTCCTCCGGCGTGAGGACTCGGCCACCGGCATGGGTCCCGCGCGACTCTCCGCGCTCTCGGTGCTCGTCTTCGGGGGACCCTGTTCGCTCGGCGCGCTCGCTGCCGCCGAGCAGGTCAGCGCGCCGACCATGTCGCGCCTCGTGGCGGAACTGGAACGTGACGGCTGGCTCAGGCGTCGCGCCGATCCCGGTGACGCACGCGCGACTCGACTCGAAGCCACGACCGCCGCGAAGAAGCTCCTGGAACGCGGGCGCGCAAAGCGACTCGACGCGCTCACCGCCGCGCTTCGTACCCTCGCGCGCGCGGACCGCGCGGCGCTCGGCGCAGCCACCCAGCCGCTCGAGCGTCTCGTGCGAGCGCTCGCGGCGCTTGAGGCTCCCGCGGTGGCGCGCTCGTCGCGCCGGCGATTCGACTGACGACCGAAGACCGCGACCCGACCCGTCGATGCGACGGCGGCTCGCCCCGCCGCTCAACCCGCCGCGGTCTTCCCACCCATCTCGGCCAGCAGTCGCACCGCCTCGCCGAGTCGCGCGAACCGCTCATCCGTCGTGAGCCCCTTCCGGTACCGCGCATGGATCTGCTGCGCGATCACCGCGATCTTGAACAGCCCGAACGCGTGGTACCACGCCACCGGCCGCATCGCGCGCCCCGCCTTC
>JANOTB010000054.1:0-27025 GCA_031416115.1 Gemmatimonadota bacterium | reverse complement strand
ACGAAGTGCAAACGGCTGCGGACTATGCGCTCCGGTCGCCCGACGCGGGCGCGCCCGTGGGCACCGCGCTCCGATGGGTCTTCGTCCGCCGCTTTCCGTACTACCTCCTCTATGCCGTCGACCCTGACCAGTTGCGCATCGTCGCGGTCGCCCACCTTCGTCGGCATCCGCGATACTGGGCCGATCGTCAAGACGCCTGAGGACGGGCCGGCATGACCGAGGTTGGTGCAGACGACCGCGTTAATGAAGCAAGTGGGCGGCCGCAGCACAACCAGACGTTGAGGAGAAAAACACCACGCCGACATTCGCGGGTGCTGATGTGGAGAAAACGATCGCCACAACTGCCTTCCAGTCGACGATCGGCATCACGGCGATGATTGCAGCGCCTTTAAATTCGCGCAGTTGAATCCGCCGAGGAATTATTCCTCATCCTCGTTATTCCGCTTGGAGGTCCGTTGAGTCGAGGCCAAGGTCGCACTCTTTTCAGCGTCGCCATTGTGACGTACTTGGTCGCGTGGCTATTGCCCGCCGCCGACGGCGCGGACTCGCTGATTGACGGAGTGCTGCCTGGCTGGGAGGCTGTGCAGTTCGCCAGCGGCTACGACGATTATGCGGACAATGCGATTCTGAATGTCTTGGTGCGTGCGACCGCGTGGACGAACCTGGTCTTCGCCGGTGGCATCGCGTTCGTCAGCGTCGATCGCCGACACCTGAGAGTCCCCCTTCTGCTTCGCGTGCTCTTGCTCGTGTGCACGATCCTGAACGCGCACTGGATCATCATTGCCGCAGCCGACGCGAGTGGCGGCGGCGTGGGCGCGTTACGCGCCGGATACTGGCTCTGGCTCGGTGCGTTTGTGGCACTCTCGACGTGGGCGGCTCTTCGGGCTGGCCAGCGCGCAGGCGACGAACGTTAAGCGTTGGCGACCGACGACATTCATCAGGGGGGACTCTATGCAGTACGCATCACGCTCGAGGCGATTCGTCGGACAGTGTGTCGACGGGCTCGTCGCCGTCGCGCCTCTTTTTCTGCTCTTTCCGATCCGAACTGACAGTCAAGAAGCGCGTCCTGCCCTCGCCATTGGCTGGTTCCTTTGGGCGTGCTTTCACGTGCTGCTTGCAGACGGAATGGCGGGCGGACAGAGTTGGGGTAAGCGAGTGGCTGGGACGCGGGTTGTCGACGCGACCACGGGAGCGCCGTGCACGTTTGGGCAGTCGTTCATCCGCAATCTGCTGCTTTCGGTCCTCGGACCGATCGACTGGATCTTTATCTTCGGTGAGCGCCATCAGCGCCTCGGCGACAAAGCGGCGGGCACGCTCGTGATTCCCGCGGCCTGACGAAAGTTGGTGTGCCGTTGCCCGCGCATTGGTGGCGTCCGCTCGGCGACGCGTTTCGCGCCGCCATATTCGGGGTGCTACGGTCATCGGCCAGATGCCGATCTGGAGGGGATTTGCGCGTGAGTCGGCGTCTTCTCGGTGCGCTTTCGGGAGTCCTGTATGTTCCCGCCTGGTTCCTAACGGCCGCGCATACATCGAGCGAGCTCGTTGGGGGTCGGTCAGCTGGCTGGCAGGCGTTCGCCTTCGCGATAAGTCCGATCGCCGGCAACGATATGGGTGCGAGCCTGCCGCTGCGCATCTGGATGGTCGCGAGCGCCCTCTCGAACGTCGTCCTCATCGTGGCTTTCGTGCTCGTCTGGTGGCGACCGCTCACGGTGAATCGCGCCGTTGTGCGCATGCTGGCGGTCGCCACTCTGGTGAACGCATACTGGATTTTGCTCCCTGAAATGCGCCCCGACCTGCGCGTCGGCTACTACCTGTGGCTCGCGGCGTTCGCGCTTGCAACCTTCGCCGCTCGCGCAACCGTTCGCGAGGTGGCCGCCGGTACTGGCGCGCGAGCGGCATAGCGCCGGTTGGTGCAGTCGCGGTAGCGAAACCGGGGGCGTACCCCGCTATTCTATAGACTGTATCACGCCGCGGTGTCACCATTAAGTACCGAATCGCTACTAACCGAGGATCATTCAATGCCGATCATCCGCCGCACTCGACGCGCTGCTCTCCTGCTGTGCCTGGCCGCGTCACCCATCGTCGCGCAGGGTGTTCCCGTTGCGCCGGCAATGCCCGCTATGCCCCGCATCGTGACCGTCGCGACCGAGGAAGTCGAGATCTCACCCGATCGCGCCGTGCTCACGTTCACCGTCGAGACGCGCGCACGCACCGCGGCCGCGGCGGGGACGGAGAACGCGCGGATCCAGGCCGCGGTGCTCGACACGCTTCGTCGCGTCGGGATCGCCTCTGCGCAACTCAGGACTCAGGGCGTGAGTATCAACCCCGAGTACGAGTATCCGGGCGAAGGTCGACGTCCGACCGTGGTGGGTTATCAGGCACAGAACAGCATCCAGGTGGAAGTGCGACAGATCTCGCTCATCGGGACCGTGATCGACGCTGGACTCTCGCGCGGAGCGTCGAACGTAGGGGGACTTCGCTTGTTCGCCGCGAGCACGGAAGCCGCCACTCGTGAGGCGCTCCGAAAGGCGGTCTTTCGCGCGCGCGCCGATGCGGACGCCATCGCCGATGCGGCAGGGGGACGCGTCGGAGGGGTCATCGAGATCATCTCCAACCCTGTTTCTGCAGGTCCGGTCTTTCGCGAGATGGCGATGACCATGGCCGCTCGATCGGACTCGAACGTCGACGTGACGACGCCGATCGAGTCAGGAGTCTTGAAAGTGGTCGTATCTGTCGAAGCTCGCTTCACCTTCATTCCGAGGCCGTAGTCGACCTCGAATCTGGAGTTTTTCACGTGAAACGAAACAAGTTGTGGCTTCCTTGTTGTTTCACGTGAAACATTGGCTCTGGTACGCTCGGGGGTGATCCGGTATATTCGCCGGCTCACCCCCGTTTCAGATCCGGAGCTCAGTGGCCCGCATCATCGCTATTGCCAATCAGAAAGGTGGAGTCGGAAAGACCACCACCGCCGTGAACCTCGCCGCCTCCTTGGCCGCGGCGGAACAGCGCGTCCTGCTCGTCGACGGCGATCCTCAAGGAAACGCGTCGAGTGGCATCGGCCTCGTCCGGGACGAGATCGGAGAAACGGTGTACGACGTCTTGTTGGATCCCGAACGGATCGAGACCGCGATCGTTCACGGCGTTCAGTTCAAGCATCTCGACGTACTGCCATCTACCCCCGACCTGGCCGGGGCCGAGGTCGAGCTGGTCACGGAAAACGAACGCGAACTGGCGATGCGCCGGGCGTTGGATCGCGTGCGGGATCGCTACGACTATATCCTGATCGACTGTCCGCCATCGCTAGGCCTGATCACGATCAACATGCTCGCGGCAGCGGACGCCCTGCTCATTCCCCTCCAGTGCGAGTACTACGCACTAGAAGGGCTCTCGCAGCTCCTCAACACCGTGCACCTGGTCCAGCAGGGGGTGAACCCTTCGCTCGGCATCGACGGCGTGGTACTCACCATGTACGACGCGCGCCTGAATCTCTCCCGTCAGGTGGCGACCGACGCACGTGAGTACTTCGGCACCAAGGTCTTCCAGTCGGTCGTACCGCGAAACATCAGGCTCGCAGAAGCTCCCTCGTTCGGGAAGCCGATCATCCTGTATGACGTTGCATCGGTCGGTGCTCAGGCGTACATGGGTGTCGCAAAGGAGCTGCTTGAAATGCACTCGCCGAGAAACAAGACCTAACCTATTGTGTCGCAACACGTTATACCGTTTTATCAAGCGTTCGCACGTGGCGTGCGCTGTAACTCATTTACCTGTAAGACTTTACACATTAGTCACCCGATAGAGAGTCTATGAGCGTGGACAAAACAAGACGTTTGGGGCGAGGGTTGGAGGCGCTGTTGGCCCGCGCACCGAATCGCGCCGAGCAGCAGGAGGAAGCCGCCGCCAGAGGAGCCGCGTCCGTCTCACGACCAGCGGCTGAACCGGCGTCGCCCCTGCGAAATATCCCGCTCTCGCAGATCAGACCGAATCCGCTCCAGCCCCGCAAGGAGTTCAAACCGGAGGACCTCGCCGACCTCGAGGCCTCGCTGCGAGTGAGCGGGCTCCTGCAGCCGGTGACGGTGCGGCCCGCTCCCCGCGGAGGCGGCTTCGAGCTGATCGCAGGCGAGCGCAGATTCCGCGCGGCACAGCGGATCGGGTGGAGCGAGATCCCGGCGATCGTGAAGGACGTCGACGATCGAATGCTGCTCTCGCTGGCAATGGTCGAGAACCTCCAGCGCACCGATCTCAACCCGATCGAAGAGGCCGAAGGCTACGAGCAACTCATCCGCGACTTCTCGCTCACACAGCAGGAAGTCGCAGATATCGTCGGAAAAGACCGCTCGACCGTAGCCAACACACTTCGCCTGCTGGCGCTCCCGGCGACCGTACGCAGACTCGTTTGGGACGGCCAGCTCACCGTGGGTCACGCCCGCGCGCTCCTCGGCATCGGCGACGAATCACGCATCGCGGATCTCGCACGCGAGGTCGTGGCACAGGGACTCTCCGTGCGCGAAGTCGAACGTCGTGTGCGCGAGAACGCGCGCAGTGGACCTAAGAAGGTCGGCCCGGCCGGGACGGCATCAGGACCTGGGACCGCTGACGCGCGGAGCGCCGAGGTACGACGTCTCGAGGATCAGCTGCGCAAGCATCTGGGCACCGATGCCAAGATCGTGCAGTCGGGAAAAGAGCGCGGCGAACTGCGCATCCCGTTCTACAGTGCGGACGACTTTGAACGACTGCTCGAGCTGCTCCTCGGCGCCAACCGCAGCTGATGGCACGCAATATCACACCCCGTCCGATCAGGGCGTCCGGCGCGCGCGACGCGCATGGACGAATCCTCGACCCGTCCTCTGGGTCGCTCTACGTGCATATGCACCGCGAGAACGGACTCGCGCACCGTCACTACGTGCTCAAGACCTGGCAGGTACGTTTCCTCTCCATCTTCTTGTCGCGACCGATGCTGGCGATCTACCTGATCGGCCTCCTCACCTGGGGTTGGATGGCCGGACAGGCCCTCAAGGTCCCGCTGCTCCAGCAGCGCATCGGAGAACTGACCAAGGACGCGGAGCGACTCGACACATTGACGGCGACGCTCAATGAAGTGCAAGCGCGGTACACTCAGGTCCAACAGATGCTCGGCGGTGCCAAGGCCGCGGTGCCTGTGGTCGCCGAGAGTCTACGACAACTGAAGAAAGACACGGTCCGTCGTGCGGTGGCGCCGACCGTTCCCTGACGCGATTCGATCCCTCCAGGAGGCACGATGGCGATCTTCGGCAAGGATGAGAGCTCCGGAAAGTCCGGCGCACGGAGTGCAGCAGAGAATACGCTCTCGATCATCTCCTCAGGCACCACGGTGCACGGCGACGTCGAATGCTCGGGTGTGCTCAAGATCGAGGGTCGCGTCGACGGAAGCATCCGACGCGCTCGTCAGGTGATGCTGGCCAAGGAAGGGGCCATTCATGGCGACGTGACGGCGGACGAGATCGTCGTGGGCGGGGTGATCGATGGCGCGGTGACGGCGACTGCTCGACTCGAGCTTCAGACGACCGCCGTCGTGAACGGCGACATCCTGACCAAGTCGATCGTGGTGATGGAAGGCGCGCGGATCAACGGCACCGTGAAGATGACGGAACTGGCGCTCGTAGGGCGGCCGGAAGACACACGCGATACCAAGGACGCCAGAGTCGCCAGAAAGATGTGACAGTTTCGCGCCATCAACGCGCCGGTACTATTCAGGAATATCCGATTATCCACAGATATTGTTGACTTTATTCGTTTGTTTACTTTGCACTGTCAACACATTGAAAATAATGAACTTACTAGCCTGTTCATTGCCCAATCTCTTTCGCTCCACATTCATTGTCCACACGGCCGTCCTGCTCGGAGCTGGTTGCGCGTCCAGCGACGGCCAAGACGCTGGCAAATCCGCATTTCGCGTCGCCCTGCTGACTCCAGGTCCTGTTACCGATCAGGCGTGGAACTCCTCCGCCTACATGGGACTTGAGCGCGTCCGCGACTCCCTCAATGCGGAGGTCAGCCATATCCAGACCAAGACCCCAGCGGAGTTCGACGAGAACTTCCGGCAGTACGGTGCAAAGGGCTATGCGCTCGTCATCGGACATGGCTTCGAGTTCCAGGACGCGGCGCAACGCGTAGGCCCAGAGTACCCGAACACCATGTACGTGACCACGGGTGGCACTGGTGTGGGGCCGAACATCGCCGCGCTCTCGTTCGCATTCGAGGAGCCGTCCTACCTCGCCGGCATGGCGGCCGCGGCCGTCTCAAAGTCCGGGGTGCTCGGAACCATTGGAGGGACCGAGCTCCCGCCGGTGACCGCGAGTTTCAACGCGTTCGCTGCCGGCGCTCGCGCCGTGCGTCCTGACATCACCGTGCTCGGAGCGTTCATCGGCAACTGGGACGATGCCGGTGCCGGAAAAGAACAGGCACTCGCCCAGATCGCCCGTCGAGCCGACGTGATCTTCCAGAACGCTGATGCGGCCGGCCTCGGCGTATTCCAGGCCGTGCGCGAATCAAAGGGGGTCTGGATCATCGGAGCGAATGCTGACCAGAATGCCGTTGCGCCCGCCGTCACTCTCGGGTCGGTGGTCATCGACATCCCACACGCATTCCTGCTCGTGGCGCGCGACATCAAAGCCGGCACGTTCTCACCACGTGTCGTCCGCCTCGACACCTCGAGCGATGTGGTGCGCTGGGTGCCGAACCCGGGGCTCGACGTGATCCCCGCATCGATAGTCGCTCGGATCGACTCGACGCGGACCCGATTCGCGAACCATCAGCTCACACTGCCAGTCGTACGGCCAGTCACACGGCAAGTCACACCGCCAGCAGGAACGACGCCGTGAGCGGGGTCGCGCTCAACGCGATCACAACGTACCTCGACGGGCTGCTCGACGTCGCGGGCACACCGGACTATGTGCCGGCCCTCAACGGATTACAGGTCGCGCATCGCGGACCGGTAACGAAGCTGGCGGCCGCCGTCGACTGCTCACAGCGCACGATCGACGCTGGCGCCGCAGCTGGCGCCAACCTGCTGGTGGTGCATCACGGTCTCTTCTGGGGCGGCCTGCAACCGCTTACCGGACCTCATCTCGCTCGCGTCCGCGGACTGCTCGACGCGGACCTGGCACTGTACTCCGCACACCTGCCCCTCGATGCACACGCGACCTTCGGCAACTCGCGTCTGCTCGCCGGGGAGCTCGGCCTCGCCGTGAGCGGCGGATACGCGCGGTACCAGCAGATCGACTGTGGCGTCCGCGGCGAGTCGGACCTCGACACCGCGGCGCTTGTCGCGCGGGTTCGCACGTGGGCGACACCGTGGGGCCATCACACGGTCGCCTCGTCTATTCCCACCGCACATCGCACGCGCCGTTGGGCCATCTGTTCGGGCGCCGGAGCGCAGGTGGAGACGCTGCGCGAAGCCTACGCGACCGGCGTGGACACGCTGATCGTCGGCGAAGGTCCGCACTGGAGCGCCGTGGACGCTCCCGAGCGAGGCCTCGTGATCATCTACGCGGGACATTACGCGACCGAGACGCTCGGGGTGCGCGCACTCGCTGCCCATGTCGCCGACCACTTTGCGTTGCCGTGGGAGTTCATCCACTCGCCGACCGGGCTGTGAGCGGCGGCGAGGCGCTCGCCCTTCGCGACGTGCGCCGCTCCTTCGGTCGCACGGTCGCGCTGGACGGCGCCTCGTGCACGGTCCGCCGCGGTACGATCCACGCGCTCCTCGGAGAGAATGGAGCCGGCAAGACGACGCTCATGCGGATCGCGTTCGGCCTGCTCGCTCCCGACGCCGGGGAGATCCGCGTGAACGGCGTGCCCGTCACACTGGGCTCGAGCCGCGACGGCATCGCCCTCGGATTGGGCATGGTGCACCAGCACTTCATGCTCGTGCCAGCGATGACGGTCGCCGAGAACGTGGCGCTCGGCGGGCGCGGGCGCTTCGACAGGGACGCGACGGCGGCGCACATCGAGGCGATCGGGCGAGACTCGGGGCTCGCGCTCGACCCGCGTGCGCTCGTGGCGGATCTCCCGGTGGGCGCGCAACAGCGCCTTGAGATCATGAAAGCGCTCGCGCATGAGGCTCGCGTGTTGATCCTCGACGAACCGACGGCCGTACTCGCGCCTGCCGAAGGGGCCGAGCTGCTGCGTTGGCTGCGCCGCTTCGCTGACCGCGGGGGGACCGTCGTGCTGATCACGCACAAACTCAGGGACGCACTCGAGTGCGGCGACGACCTCACGGTCCTGCGGCGCGGACGCACGGTGCTCGCGGGGAGTCGAGACAAGATCGCAGAGGCCGACGTCATCGCGGCACTCGTCGGCGAGGCCGGGCCGCCCACGGCACTCGCTGCACCCGCTGATCGGCCCGGGACGATCACTTCGAGTACTGCCGATCCGGTTCTCCGCTTGGAAGGTGTCGACTACATCGACGATCGCGGCGTGACCAAGCTCCGCGACGTCACACTCGAGGTGCGTGCCGGCGAAGTACTCGGGGTGATCGGCGTCGAAGGTGCGGGGCAGTACGAGTTGTTGCGGATCCTCGCTGGCCGACTCGAGCCGACGCGCGGCCGCGCAACGCGTCCGGCGCGGGTGGGGTTCATTCCGGAGGACCGGCTGCACGATGCGCTGATCCCCGAGCTCACGCTCACCGAGAATCTCGCGCTCGCCACCGCGGGGTCGGCACGCGGTACGCTCGCATGGGATGCAACTCGGCGCTCGACCGCAGAGATCCTGCGCCTGTTCGACGTGCGGGCTGAGAGTACCGAGACACCAGCGCGCGCGCTCTCGGGCGGCAATCAGCAGAAGTTCATCGTCGGCCGCGAGCGGTACCTGGCGGGCGCGGCCCTCGTGGCGGAGAACCCGACCCGCGGATTGGACCTTCGTGCCTCGGCGAGAGTGCTCGACGAGATCGCTCGTGCCGACGGCGACCCAGCACCCGCCGTCGTCGTCTACTCAGGCGACATCGACGAGATTCTGGCGGTGGCGACTCGCGTGGTGGCCTGTTACAACGGTTCGGTGCGCGAGGTGCAACCTGCGGCGGATCCCCAGGACCGCACGCCGTATGCGCGCGCCTTGCTCGGGGTGCACTGATGGACGCCCTGCTCGCACTCTGGGACGGCGCGTTTGGCTCAGCGTTCGCGTTCTGGTCGGCGACGCTGGTGCGCACGACACCACTGGTGCTCGTCGGCCTCGCGGTGGCGCTCGCGTTCCGCGCCGGTGTGCTCAATATCGGCGCCGAAGGGCAGTTGATCGCCGGAGCGATCGCGGCCACCGCACTCGCGCAGTGGCTCGACGCGATGCCCATGATCATCACGGTGCCCGCCATGGCGTTGGGCGGAATGCTCGCGGGCGCAGCATGGGCCGGGATCGCGGCGTGGCTGCGAAAGCGATTCGACGTGCTGGAGGTGATCAGCACGCTCATGTTGAACTTCATCGCGCTCGCGCTGTTGAGCTGGGTCGTGCGTGGCCCGCTCCAAGAGCCCACCGGGATCTATCCGCAGTCGGCGACGCTCGTCGCGAACGCGCGCTGGCCGTTCCTCATGGAGGGACAGCGGCTGCACCTCGGCTTCGCGTTCGGGCTCATGCTTGCGGCGGCGAGTTGGTACTGGCTCGCGCGCACGGCGAGTGGTTTCCGTGTCCGCGTGGCGGGTGCGGGGCCGCGTGCCGCCGCGAGCGCTGGAGGCGTGGATGTCGCACGTACGACGTTCGGCGTGTTCCTCGTGAGCGGAGCATGCGCAGGCCTTGCCGGCGCCTCCGAAGTGGGGGGCGTGACTTGGGCGCTCTACGACGGGATCTCGCCGGGCTACGGATACACCGCGATCGCCGTGGCGCTCCTCGCGCGCCTCGACCCACGCGGGGTCGTGGTGAGTGCCTTCTTCTTCGGGGCACTCGAGGCAGGAGCCGCGGCAATGCAGCGCGACGCTGGCGTGCCCGCCGTGATCGTGCAGGTGTTCGTCGCGCTCGTGATCCTCGGGGTGCTCGCGGGGACGCACCTGCGTGACCGCGCGCGTGCGCGTCGCTTGGTCGCACGACCGGACGCTGCCTGATGGAAGTCCTGATCGTCCCATTTCTCGAAGCCGCCGTGCGCACGGCGACTCCGCTCGCGTTCGCCGCACTCGGCGAACTGGTGGCCGAGCGTTCGGGCGTGATCAACCTCGGGCTCGAGGGCGCGATCATCGCCGGCTGCCTCGGGGCGCTGGTGGCGTCGGGACTCGGGGGTCCGGTCGTCGGCTTCGCGGGAGGGATCGCCGCCGGTGTTGCGCTCACTGCGGTCTTCGCGGTGTTCGTGATCAACTTGCGGACCGACCAGATCATTGCCGGCACCGCCGTCACCATGCTCGGGCTCGGACTCACCGGCGCGATCTATCGCGGGTTGTACGGCGCGGGCGGCGCAGGGCTGTCCACCGCGATGATCGCACCGATCGCGATCCCCGGACTTTCGGCGATCCCGCTGATCGGTCCGGCGTTGTTTCGGCAGACCGTGCCGACCTACGCTCTCTACGTGCTGGTGCCGCTGCTCGCCTGGTGGCTCCGTGGCACGCATGCGGGTCTCGCGCTGCGCGCCACGGGAGAGAACGAAGAGGCGGCCGAAGCTGCGGGAGTAGCACCACGCCAGATCCGCTGGGGAGCGCTCCTTGTTGCCGGGGCGATGGCCGGACTCTGCGGCGCGACGCTGGTGCTCGCGCAAGTCGGCACGTTCAGTGAGGGAATGAGCGCCGGACGGGGGTTCATCGCGATCGCGATCGTCGTGCTCGGGCGGTGGTCGGCGTTCGGCACTGCACTCGCCGCGCTCGTCTTCGGCGCGGCGTTCGCGTTGCAGTATCTCTTCCAGGCACTGGGGTGGTCGCTGCCCTATCAGTTGTTCATCGCACTGCCGTACGTCCTCACGCTCGCCCTGCTCGCGCTGATGCGCGGACGCGTGAGCGCTCCGGCGGGACTCGGGCGCGCCTGAGCGACCGCACAGCGCGCCCTCATCTTGGCCGCGGGAGATAGGGACCGCCGAGATCCCAATGCCACGCCTCGCGTCGGATGCCGTCGCGCGGATCCTTGAGAGGGTGATGTTGCAGACGACTATCGGGGATACCGACGCATCGCCCCCACGCGAGCAGACGCTCCAAGTCGCACGACACGAGGTGCGCGAGCGGTTTGCCGTACCAGAGGTGTCGATGGAGCCAGAGGCCGCCGCTCATGGCGTGGATCATTCCTTCGCGACGGTCGCGGAACTCGACCCAATCGGCCTGGAGCGCCGAAAGGTCCTTCGGTGGCGGGATTGGCGGGAATGGCGCACCACCGGACCCGCTCACTGACAGGCGATGACCCCCTCAGAGGTCGCGGGAGCCGGCGGAGTAGCAATGAGCCCGTTGTAGAGTGCGCAGGTCAGTGGATACGACAGCGGGTGCGTCGCGATCGCGGCCCACCCGCCCGCCGTCGCCTCGATGATCGTCACCTGCACGCCATTCGTCGTCCGATACACGAGTCTGGTGGTGTCGGACGTATAGCTCGCCGTTTGGAAGAAGTAGGCCTCCTCGGCGGTCGCGAGATTGTGCAGATCACCCCTGATGCTCGCCGCGTAGGCGCGCCCCTTGGTAGTCTTGAACTTCGGAATCGCGATCGCGGCAAGGATGCCGATGATCACGACGACGATGAGCAGTTCGATGAGGGTGAAGCCGCGTCGAGTGGACATCTGGATCCGGCGGTACCTGAGGGAGTGTGTGTTCGTCGGCCGAACGTGAGGCTCGTCACAAGAAATGCGACACGGTCCAGAAGCTGACGGCCATCACTCCAAACAACATGGCAAGAGGGGGGCCGAAAGCTCCCCGTTCGACAACATCATGTTGCCAAGGCGGTTACAGCGCAACCCGTCGAGCCGCTGGTTCGCTTTCACTAGAGCGAGAGACGCGTGGTGACGCAGACTGCAACAGTCGAGCCCCGCGCTCAGGAGTGGTCATGCCTTCGCCTCGAGCCAGTTCACTCCGGTCCCGACGTCCACCACAAGTGGCACATCAAGGGCGATCGCCGTGGTCATTTCGCGTTCCACAAGCTCCCGCAGCTGCTCCTCTTCGTTCGGCGGGAACTCAAAGACGAGTTCGTCGTGCACCTGGAGCAGCATCTTCGCCTGGAGTGCCGAGTCGCGCAGGGTGTGTTGGATCCGGATCATCGCGACCTTGATGAGATCGGCCGCCGAACCCTGGATCGGTGAGTTCTGCGCGAGACGCTCGCCGAAGGCGCGTGTGTTGAAGTTGCGATCGAGGATCTCGGGGATATAGCGCCGGCGCCGGAAGATCGTCTCGACGTAGCCGCGGGTACGCGCCTGCTCCACCGAGGCGTCGAGCCACTGCCGTACGCCAGCGAAGCGCACGAAATAAGTCTCGATGAAGGCTTTCGCCTCGGCGTGATCGACCTTGAGCTGACGCGACAGCGCGTGCGCCCCCTGCCCATAGATCGTCGCGAAGTTGATCGTCTTGGCCCGCGCGCGCATCTCGCTCGTCACGAGTTCAAGGGGCACGTCGAAGATCACGCTCGCGGTCTGGCGATGGATATCACCGCCGGCGCGGAAGGCCTCGACGAACGCAGGGTCGTGCGAGAGGTGCGCGAGCAGGCGCAGCTCGATCTGCGAGTAGTCTGCTGCCATGAAGCGCCATCCTGCGCGCGGAATGAAGCCCCGGCGAATGTCCTTCCCGAGCTCCCGGCGGATCGGGATGTTCTGCAGGTTCGGGTCGCTCGACGAGAGGCGACCGGTGCTCGCGACCGTCTGGTTGAACGAGGTGTGCAGTCGACCCGTGCGTGGATTCACCAGCGACGGAAGCGTGTAGAGGTAGGTGTTCTCGAGCTTCGCGAGCTCGCGGTACTCCATGAGCAACCCCGGCAGGGCGTGCCCCTCGTCGGAGAGTTCCTGCAGCACGCTCGCGTCGGTGCTCGGACCCGTGGCGGTCTTCTTTTTGATCGGCAGCCCGAGCTTCTCGAAGAGGATCGCACGCAGCTGCTGATTGGACGCGACGTTGAACTCCTCGCCCGCCTCGCCATGGATCTGGCGCTCGAGCTCGCGGCGCGCGGCCTCGAATCGCGTCTTGAGCGAATGGAACCAGGGGACGTCGATCGTCACGCCGGCCCACTCCATCTCGGCGAGCACATCCACAAGCGGAAGCTCCACCTCGCGGAGCAGCGCGCCCACTTCATGGTCGACGAGCCGCGGCTCGAGGAGCGCACGCAACCGCAGCGCGATGTCGCTGTCGGCGCAGGAGTAGTCGCGCCCGGCGACGATCGGGACCTCGTCGTATGGGATCTGCTGCTTGCCCTTGCCGCACAGTTCGTCGTAGCCGGTCATCGCGACGCCGAGGAACTCGACCGAGAGCGCGTCGAGCGCGTGTGAGCGCCGGCTCGGGTCGAGCACGTAGCTCGCGAGCATCGAGTCGAAATCGAGTCCTTGCAACGCCACGCCGGCGCGGCGCAGCACGAGGAGGTCATACTTGGCGTTGTGCGCCGTCTTGCGCACGGTCCGATCCTCGAGCAACGCGCGCAGCGGCTGCATCGACTCCGAGAGGAGCGGCGGGAGATTCACGACCGCATGCGCGCCCTCGGCGAGCAACCGCGCGGCGATCGAACTCTCTGCGGACGCCGCTTTCTTGGGCTTCACCGGAGCGTCGCCGAGGGCCAGCCCGCCCTGCGCCTCGCTCGGCATGCGGTGCGCGAACGGGAGGTACCACGCCTTGCCCGGCGCCGTGCCGATGGAGATCGCCACGAGGTTCGCGCGCATTGGCGTGATGATCGGCGGGGCCTCGGTGTCGAGGACCGTCTCGGTGTCGACCGCGATCATGCCGGCCGCACGCGCTTCGGCGATCATCTCCGCGACGAGTGCGGCGGTGTCGGCAAGGCGATAGTCGGTGGCGACTGCGTCGGGGGTCCCCGGCACGACGACGCGCGCCTGACGGGCACTCACCATGTGCTCGTCGCCACCGTCAACCTGCACGGCGGCCGCGCGCGCGGCGGCATTGAACTCGAGGTCGACGAAGAGATCGCGGAGCGCCGCCCAGTCAGGCGCTCCCGGCGTGAGGGCGTCGGCATCGAGGGCGACCGCGAGGTCGTCCTGGAGTGTCACGAGCCGCTTGCTCAAGCGCGCGGCGTCGACCTGCTGCGCGAGCGCGTTGCGTGTGCGCGTCGGCTCGATCTCGTCGACATGCGCGAGCATCTCCTCCACCGTGCCCCACCGTGCGATCAGCGCGAGCGCGCCCTTGTCACCGATGCCGCGCACACCGGGCACGTTGTCGGCGGTATCGCCAACGAGCGCGAGATAGTCGACGACGCGCTCTGGCGGGACACCAAGCCGCTCGTGGGCATTCTCGCTGCCGTACCACTTCTCGGTGGTGCGCCCGGGTGGGCCGTGCCACGGATTGAGCACCCAGACCTTGGGGCCGACGAGCTGGATCAGGTCCTTGTCGCCCGACACGACACAGACCTCGAACCCCTGTGCCGCGCCCTGCTTCGCGAGCGTCGCGATCACGTCGTCCGCCTCGAAGCCGTCGAGCGCGAGGGTCGGGATACGATACGCGGCGAGCAGTTGCCGCACGCGTTCAAGACCGGTGTCGAAGTCCTCCTGTTCCTCGGGCGGCAGTGCGACGCGATTCGCCTTGTACGTCGCGAGTAGCTCCTCGCGGCCCGACGAACCGGCGTCGTTCACCCACACGAGATGATCGGGCTTGTGCTTCTCGATCAGACGCTTGAGGAAGTCGCTGACGCCCTTGGCCATGCCGGTGTTCTCACCACGCGCGTTGCGCAGCGGAGTGCTCCCACCGAGGGCGTGAAAGGCGCGGAAGATCAGCGCATAGCCATCGATGAGATAGAGACGCGGTCGGCCGGGGATCGACATATCCGAAAGTTACGCGACGCCGAGTGCCCATGCCGCGAGGCCCGCCGCGACGGCGACGCGTGCGTTGTCGTCGATCATCACGCGCGGCCGCTCCGCCAATGCGGCGGCCAACCCGACGCCGAGAGCCGCGAGCGGCGAGGCGGCCGCGAGCCACCAGGGGCCGATCATGCTGGCGACGGCGCAGGCGACAGACCCTGCCCACGTCTTGCCTTTGGTCGCCGCTTGGGCCGCGACTGCGCGCCCCACGAGCGCGGCGGCGGCATCACCGACCACGCCGGCCCAGAGCGCGCACAGCGCCGCGCGCTCGGGCAGCAGCAGCGCACAGAGCAGCATCGCCCCGAGGATCCACGTTGCGCCGGTGAGCCCGCTCGACTCGTGTGCGCGCAGCAGGCCACCGAACCAGCGCGTGAACCAGCGCTTCGCGGCGGGGAGGACCCGCCGCGCGACCTCGAGAGCGACCGCAATGGTGAGACCTGCAGCAAGCGCGGCCTTCACCACGACGGGAGCGACCCAACCCAGTCCCCAGGCGAGCGGAAAGGCCGACGAAGCGAGGTGGATCCCCTTGCGGCACAACTCGGCGCGCCACGAGAAGGCGGCCGAGTCGTTCACTTGAGTCGACGACGGAACTCTGCCTCGAACCGCGCCTCGCTCGACTGTGTGAGCCGCCACCGTCCCGTGCCCGTCTGATCGTAGAAGACGAGCTGCAAGTTGAGGTTGCGGTACTCCCACAGCTGCTGCCGGTTGCGTGAGAAGTCTCCCACCTGCGGCTCGACGATCTGATCGGGATCGCCGAGTGAGATGAACACACGACCCCGGTCCGCGAGCCAGCCCGGCGTGCCCTCTTCGCGAAACCGCGCGTTGGCGCGCAGAAGTCGCGCGAAGTAGAGACGCATCTCCTCGTGCCCCGGTGTCTCCGGCTGCGCGTCGGTCTCGCGTGCGAACGCCGCCCATGCGGCGGGTCGTTCCTCCTCGGAGGCCTCACGCAACCGCTGGAGACGATACGGCGCGGCGAAGAAGCGCAGGAAGTTCAACATGTCTTCGTAGGTCGCCACGGGCAGCTCGCCGCCGAAGCCGACGAAGACGAAGGTCGACGCCGAATCGACCCCACCGTCGCGCACGAACGTCAGTTGCGCCACGCCGATCCCGATCCGTGAGACTGGCACTTCGACGACGCCGGACCGGAGACCGGCGCGCGCCTGCACGCGCACCGTGTCACTCCAGAGCGCGCGTCCCCGTTCACTGCGGATGACGAGCCGGACCGGCCGCGTGGTATCCCCGTAGGCCTCGACGTAGATCGGCAGGACGCTGTCCCGACCGACCACCGCGGTACCGCTCGGGTTCAGCAGGAGGAGCGGCAGTGCGTCGAGTGCGCTCCGTGGCGTGACCTCGGCGATCGGCATTGGAGTGGAGAACGAGCCCTCTGAGAGCCGGGGCACCGTGATCGTCATCTGTTCGCGCGCGCTCCGTTGGCTCCCTTCGTCGCGAATGGCGACACTGAGCGTGTAGCGCCCAGGCGTCACGTCGAGGATCTCCTGATGGATGATGCTCTCGTCGATGCGTGACGTTTCGCGGAACGCGCCGACCAGCAACTGCTCGGTGGCGTCGGTCTGCGCGACGACGGCATTCTCGCGCGTGAGTACGACCGAGACGGAATACCCGGCGCGGAACCGATTGTCCGCCTCGCGCGCGAAGCTCAGCGCGGCGTTCGCGAACGAGAGGGCGACGATCACGTGCGTCGTGTCTGCCGTCGCCGTTGCCGTGAACGCCGCTCGTCCAACGAGCGGGAACGGAAGGCCGCGCGCGAGCATGCCCATCTGACGGTAGAGCGGCGCCGCGTCGAAGGTCGGCGTGAGGGTGTTTCGCGCCGACGGGGCTGGAGCGGTCGCAGGGGGGGTCGCTCGCTGCGGAGTCGGTGCGCCGCCGGGCTCAGCGGTACCACCGGAACGACCGCACGCGGTCGAGAGGAGGAGCGCCGCGAAGAGCGCCGGCAAGAGCGCCGGGAGGCCGGGAGTCGTGGGAGGCGTGTAGCGCATGAGGCTCGGGGGTGAAGCACCTCGGACCGGCGGTGCGATGCTCAATCTACCCCGCCTGACGCGCATTGGTCATAGTCCGCCGCGCTTGCCCCGAGACCGGCCATCGGATAGCTTCGCCGCGTGGCCAGAGACCCCTTAGTAGGTACCACCGTCGCCGGGTACGACCTTCTCGACCGAGTCGGGGAAGGTGGTACTGCCACGGTGTATCGCGCGCAGCACCAAGAGCACGGCACCGTCGCATTGAAGGTGCTGCGCGAGAAGCTGCGCGCAGACCGGACCGCAGTGACGCGATTCGTGCGCGAGGCCGGTTTCGGAACGCGCGTCACGCATCCAAACGTCATCCGAACGATCGAGACCGGCGAGGACCGCGGACTGCCGTTCCTCGTGATCGAATGGGCGCAGGGCGAGCTCCTCGAGAGCTACGCGAAGCGGAACGCGCCGTTCCCGACCGACGAGGTCGCGGCTGTCGTGACCCAGATCGCGAGCGCGGTGTTCGCCGCCCATTCGGTGGGCATCGTGCACCGCGATCTGAAGCCCGACAACCTCATGTACGACCATGACTCGCGGACCGTGAAGCTGCTCGACTTCGGCATCGCGACCGCCACCGACGTGACACAGGACCAGCGCCTCACGCGCGCCGGGTTCTTCGTGGGGACGCTCATGTACGTCGCCCCAGAGGCACTCTCGGGTGAGGTCGTCTCCCCCGCCGCCGACCAATATTCGCTGGCGACGATGGCGTATCTCTTCCTCACCGGGACGCTTCCGTACACGGCAAAGAGCCCGCGCGAGATGTTCACGCAGCTCCTCTCCCAGCCCCCGGTGCCGCTGAACAAGGCGAAACCGGAGTCCGTCTACTCGGCCGCGGTCGAAGAAGTCGTCATGAAGGGGCTCGCCAAGGCGCCGGGCGATCGTTACCCCGACGTCTGCGCGTTCGCGGACGCCCTCGCAGAGGTCCTCAAGGATCCGTTCCCTGCCGAAAGCTCGACCGCCAGCGGTCTCCTTACGCGCATGAAGGGGCTCTTCGGCCGCTAGGCCCGCCCGTCTGCCGACCCGCGAGGTGCGGGACCCGCGGGCAACCAGCAGGTGAAGGTCGAGCCGCTGCCCGGCGCGCTCTCGAGTGTGATGTCGCCGTCGAGAAGTCGTGCGAGCCGCCGCGTGATCGAGAGCCCAAGCCCGGTGCCGCGTCGCTCCGAATCGCCGCGCGACCCCGGCTGCACCTGCTCGAACTCCAAGAATATCCGCTCCTGATCCTTCTCGGCGATCCCAATGCCGGTGTCGATCACCTGGAGTGCGATCCAGTCGCCCCCCGCGGCGAGCAGCGGCCGCTTGGCGACCGTTCGTATGGCGGCGGTGACGGCTCCGTCCGGAACAAAACTCGCCCGCAGTGTGATCGTGCCCTCTTTGGTGAACTTCACCGCATTGCCCAGCAGGTTCACGAGGATCTGCCGCAGGTGCGTCGGGTCGGTGCTCACGCGCGGCAGTGAGCCCGGTATCTGGATCGAGAGCGCAAGGCGCTTCTCGATGACCAGTGCCTCGATCTCACTCGCGACGTCGATCACAAAGGCGCGCAACGAGAGTGGCTCGCGATGCACGTCGAGCCGGCCCGCCGAGAGCTTCGCGAGGTCGAGCACCTGATCGACGAGTGCCTGCAGGTGCTCGGCCGACGCCTGAATGCGCTCCACCGGACCGATCATGCGAGGACCGAGCTCGCCGTACGAGCCGTCGCGGAGCAGGTCGACGAACCCCACGATCGCGGCCAAGGGGGTGCGCAACTCGTGCGAGACGTTCGCAAGGAACTCCGACTTGGCGCGGTTCGCGCGCGCCAGCTCGAACGAGAGGTGCTCGAGTTCGGCGCTGCGCTCCTTGAGACGACGGCGCTGTCCCCGCTCGTAGAGCAGGAACGTCGCGAGTCCCACCATGACCGCCACCGCGATCACCCAGACCAGCATCGCCACCTCATTGACCCACTCCCCGGCTCCGCGTAACGTGCCCGCATGGACCCTCGCACCAGACTCCTCGACCTGCTCGCCCAGCGAAGCGCGCGCCGCGGCACGTTCACCCTTGCCTCGGGCCGACAGTCGGATCTCTACATCGACTGCCGACTCACCACCATGCACCCCGAGGGGCTCTCGCTGATCGGGCCGCTCGGGTTGCACGCGCTCGGCGAGCGTGGCTGGCGTCCCGATTCGGTCGGCGGACTGACCTTGGGCGCCGACCCCGTGAGTTACGCGATCGCCTACGCGAGCTGGCTCGCGAGCATGCCGACGCGCGCGTTCACGGTGCGGAAGGAAGCGAAAACACACGGCACCGGCAAGCTCATCGAGGGCGCCTACCTCGCCGGTGACCGCGTGGTGGTGATCGAGGATGTGATCACCACCGGCGGGTCGGCCCTCAAGGCGGTGGAGGTCGTGCGCGCGGCGGGCGGGACCGTCGTGGGCGTGCTCTCGGTGGTCGATCGTGAGGAGGGCGGGCGCGAGGCCATCGAAGCCCTCGGGCTCGAGGTCGCGTCCCTGGCGCTCGCCTCGGAGATCGTCGCGCGAATGTGAGCCTGTGGTCAGTGCGCCCGGCGGTGCAGAGCGGGCGTGCGGTCGGTCAACGACGGTGGCAAACGCCGCATGCCGGGCCGGACGATGAGCGGATGCAACGTGCGAAGTCGCGTCGCGTGAGGGCGCACGAGTTCGTCGAGCAGCCGCTCGAGCATCTGCGCCGATCCATACTGCGCGCGGAACTCACCTCCCGTGAGGCCGAGCAGCGTGCGAACGTGGCGCCCGAAGCTCTGCGGCGACGAATACTCGAGGGCGTTCGCGACGTCCGCGATCGAGTGGCCCGTGTCCTCGAAGAGCCGCGCGGCACGCAGCAGCCTCGCGAAGGCCAGGTAGCGCTTGGGGGCCGGAAGGCCCGCGCGGAAGAATCGGCTCATCAGTGTGCTGGGAAGCACGCCCGCACGCAGCGCGAGCTCGCGGATCGTCCCCACGCGATCACTCGCCGCGAACAGCGCCTCGAAGAACCTCCAGCAGTCTGGTGTGGCGCCGCCAAGCTCGGCACGGATCGCGTCGAGTGCCAGGCGGTCGACTTCCCGTGGCGCCTGGCTGCTGAGTAGTTGCCGGAGCTGGCTCCACCCAGAGGGCAACCGCACGTCGACGATGCGCGTCACTCCGGCATTCCCGAGATGCAGGAGCGCCTCCGCCGTGGGCGGTGTATTGCCGAGCAGCGCGACCGTCGGCACCGAGGGGAACTCGCGCACCATGGTTGCCATGCGTCGGTCGCCGTCGCGCGCGCATCGCACGACCGAGAGAAGCACCGCGCTCACGCGTTGGCGCTTGAGGTCCTCGAGGACATCGGCCACCGAGTCGCGATGGATCGCCCGATAGAGACCGGCGCCGGCGGCGTCGACGCGCGCCCGCTCCTCGGGATCGAGCACAGTGAGTACCGGAGCACTCAGGGAGCGAAAGGTGTTCGACATGACAAGGCCCTTGGACTGGGGTGGGGTAGGTCGCGACCGCAAACATCGGCCGGCCGAGTCACGCCTCCGTCACCCACCCCAACATTCTCGGACTCGCGTGTCACCTCCGGGGCCCGCGACCGGAGCGCTATATTCCCTGCACACGGTTCCGCCGGACGATCGCGTCGCGGGTTCGCTCGCGCCGAGGAAAGTCCGGGCTCCTTGGACACGCTGCCAGGTAACGCCTGGGCACGCCGCGAGGCGTGACGGACAGTGCCACAGAGAATAGACCGCCTTCACGCGAGTGGAGGTAAGGGTGAAAAGGTGGGGTAAGAGCCCACCGCGTCCGTGGTAACACGGGCGGCACGGCAAACCCCAGCGGGAGCAAGGCCAAATAGGCGGCGAGCAGCAGTCCTCTGCGATCAGGACGCCGCGGGTTGGCTGCTAGAGCGTGCGGGCGACCGTACGCCGAGAGAAATGATCGTCCGGGGCCGCAAGGTCCTGACAGAACCCGGCTTACAGGCGGAACCGACGATTCGCAGTTCGAGTGACGGAGCCGGGAGGTCGAGGGGAATCCCCTTGGCCTCCCGTCCCCGCTTCGCCTCCCTTGAGAGAACAATGCGCCCCGTCCGCACCCATACGCTCGGTCTGCTCGGCGCCGTCTCGCTTGCGGTGTCCTGCGCGTCGCCCGCTGGCGCACCGGCACCTCGTCCCGCACCGACGCCCGCAGCACCGGTGGTCCGCAACCCACTCGAGGCACCGTGGGCGATGACGCGCCGGGTCGGGTCGTTCGCGAACACGATCCGCCTCTCGTCCCAGCTGATCTCGCGGGTCGACAGTGTCGAGCGCACCGACTCCTCGACGGCGATCATCCGCGTGTCGTGGACTCGGCTCGCCGGCGAAGCACCGGCGAGGCTCTCTGGGCTCGTCAGCGAGTACGGTGTGGGCGTTGGGGTGCTCGATCCGACGCCCCTCGTTGGCCTTCGCTTGCCTGTTCCGTTCTCTGCGACCGACGGCCAGGGCGCGTGGCAAGCGCAGCTCGACGTTGCCTTCTCTGGGGCCTGCAGCCTCTCGGCCGTGGTGCTACAGCCCGCACGCGAACTCTTCGTCTCGGCGCCGCACAGCCTCCGGGCCGGCAGCTCCTGGAGCGACTCCTTGAGCTACACGATCTGCCGCGACTCGGTCCCGCTTCAGGTGCGTTCGGCCCGGTCCTTCAAGGTCGTCGGTGCCGAACGCCGCCAGGAGGTCGTGGTCGTGCTCGTGGACCGGACCTCGACCGTCACCATGCTCGGCGAGGGGACTCAGTTCGGCGAAACGCTCAAGATCGCGGCCGAGGGCTCCGGCACGATGCGGCTTGAGTTGCGCCTCGACGACGGTTCAGTCTTCGCCGCCCTCGGTGAAGCCGAACTCAAAATGACGATGCGCGGGCGCCGCCGGTCGCAGGACCTGAAGCAGCACACGCGCATCGAGATCACCTCGCCCTGATCGGGCGCGTCGCCGCGGAGCTCAGTCCACCAGGCGCAGCGGCATCAGCAAACAGAGATACTTGGTCGGGTCGGTCCACCCTTCTGGCTCGAGCGTCGACGCACGCTCCGGTGCGCGAAAGGTCATTCGGACCTCTTCTGTCGGCATCTGCCGCAGGATCTCGAGCAGGTAGGCCGCGTTGAATCCGATGTCGAGCGGATCGCCGTCGTAGCGGATCGGAAGCTCGTCCTGTGCCTCGCCGAGGTCGGGCGTGCTGACAGAGAACTTGAGCAGCCCCGCGTTGAACGACAGTCGGATCCGGTGCGTCTGATCGGACGCGACCACGCTCATGCGTTTGAGCGCGCTGGTGAACGCGGCCTTGTCGAGGATCGCGTATTTGTCGTTGTCCTTCGGGATCACCTGTTCGTAGCCGGGATACGGCCCTTCGATCAGGCGCGTGAACACCGACGTGAAGGGCGAGCGGAAGCCCAGGTGATTCTCGCCCTGCGCCACCTCGAGCTCTTCTTCGGCGGCGAAGAGCCGCCGGATCTGATCGAGCGCCTTTGGCGGAATGATCAGGTCGGCCTTCTGTCCGCCGGAGACGGGGACCTCCATCTTCGCGAGACGGTGACCGTTGGTCGCCACCATCCGCATCAGGTCGCTGCGCAACTCCCACAGGACGCCGTTGAGGATCGGCCGGCTCTCTTCCGTGCTTGCGGCGAAGGCCGTGTGCTGAATGAGCTTTTGCAGATCGCCCGACGGAATGCGGACCGCTTTGTCGAACAGGACCGCCGGGAAGCTCGGGAACTCGGACTTGGGAAGTCCGAGCAACTTGAACTTCGCTCGTCCGCACTCGAGGGTGATGCGCTGGTCGCCGGTCGCGGAGATCTTCACCGGTGCCGGCGGAAGCTCGCGTGCGATCTCGCTGAGCTTTCGTGCCGGAATGGTGATTGCACCAACGGCTTCGACGTCAGCCGTGACCTCGGTGCTGACCGCGATGTCGAGGTCCGTGCCCGAGATGCGGATCCCCTTGTCCGTGGTCTGGACGAGGAGATTCGCGAGAACGGGAAGCGTCGTCTTGTTGGGGACTGCGGGAGTGACCGCAGCCAGCCCTTCTTGGAGCTTCTCGCGCGTGATGGTAAAGCGCATTCGGTGCCTGGCCGAGTGTCGGGTGCATGTGGAAGGCTGGGATCAGCCTTCTGTTTCTATCTCTAAATTACTAAGACAGTAGCAGTAGTAGAAAGATGTGGACTGTGGACGAACGCGGGAAGGTGTTGTCCCGCATCAGTATCACTCCGCCGCCTGATGTGGGACCTCAGGGGAGAGATTGTGGGAGCGCGTGGGAATCGCCCCGCCCTCACCCGAGTCTGTGGTATTCGTGTGAATCAAGTGGAATGCCGGACGGTTTCCCGCACTTTCTCCACACGGCCGCGGAAGTCTGCACTGTCCTTCATCATGTCGACCACGCGCTCGAGTGAATGAATGACGGTTGAGTGGTCTCGCCCGCCGAAAGCCTGGCCGATCTCCACGAGCTGGAGCCCGAGCACCTCACGGGCGAGGTACATCGCGACCTGCCGAGGGACGGTGAGGTTCTTGGTGCGTGTCTTGGACTGCAGGCCTTCGACGGTGACTCCCCACTCGCCAGCGACCCGCTGCTGGATCATGCCCATCCTATCTTGACGATCCGGACGGGCGGCAGCGGCATCGTTCGCCCGCAACTTGTCACGCAACGCCTCACGGGCGAGTTCTACGGTGATCACCCGGTGCTTGAGCGACGCGTAGGCGAGGAGTTTGATGATCGATCCTTCGAGCTCCCGCACATTCGACTGCACATGGTCGGCGATGAAGTGCAGCACGTCGTCGGGGATCGTGTGCTCGAGATGGTCTATCTCAGCCTTGCGCCGGAGGATCGCGATCCGGTGCTCGAGATCGGGTTGCCCAAGGTCGGCGACCATGCCCCAGGCGAACCGGGAGGCAAGGCGCGCCTCGAGCTTCGGGATGTCCGACGGCGGGCGGTCGGAGGTGAGGACGATCTGACGGCCCGCCTCGTAGAGCGCGTTGAACGTATGAAAGAACTCCTCCTGCGTGGAGTTCTTGCCCCCGATGAAATGCACATCGTCGACGAGAAAGAGGTCGGTCTCGCGATACCGACGACGGAAGTCGTGCATCGCGCCCTTGCCGATCGACGTGATGACGTCGTTCGTGAACTGCTCGGTGGTGATGTAGGTGACGCGGGTGGCGGGCGAGCGCCGGATGATGTCCTGGGCGATCGCCTGCATCAGATGCGTCTTTCCGAGCCCGGTGGGCCCGTAGAAGAAGAGCGGGTTGTACGTCTTTCCGGGCGCCTGCGAGACGGCCGCTGCTGCTGCCGCGGCGAGATCGTTGGACTTGCCGACGACGAAGGTGTCGAAGGTATATCGGTCGTTGAGCGAGCTGAGCGTGACATTCTCACGCGGCCTTTCTGGCGCCATGATGCTTCGTTCGTGCCCCTTTATCGGCACAAACAAGTCCATCTGTGAGCGCTGTAAGCGCTCGTGATGGACGCGAAGCTCGATCTTTAGCGGGTGGCCCAGGGCCACAGGCGCCAGCGACTCAAGGATTGCCGAATGGCGGCGTTCGTTCCACTCGACCGAGAACTGGTCAGGGGCATTGAGCGTCAGGGATTGGCCGGAGAACTCCGCCGCTGTGAGGGGCGAGAGCCAGGTCTCAACTATGTGATCCGAGAGTTGGGTACGCGCGCGGTCGAGCAGGCGCGTCCAGACTTCGGTAGCAGTAAGGGTCATTCCGTGCCGATCGGGTTGTGGATATCTGGTGGGGGAGCGAAGCTACCCCGCCCGTGTGGACAAGTCAACGTTCGTGTATGCGAGCCAGCCGTACAGTCGTATCTCTTGGGTTGACCTAAGCCATGTCCCCAACTAGGTTTACGGTTCTGTCCGCCAGTGATTTCATAGCCTTTTGGAGTGACGATGGGGAAGCCGACTTACCGCCCGCGCAACAAGCGTCGTATCCGGACGCACGGGTTCCGCGCACGCATGGAAACGAAGTGGGGGCGTCAGGTCCTGAGCCGCCGCCGCAAGAAGGGTCGCAAGCAGCTCACCGTGAAGCTGCCGTCCAAGTACGCTGGCGCCTGAGATCTCCCTCCGCTTTCCGCCGCTGCGGCGGCTGACACGGACGGCGGATCTCGACGCGGTGCGCCGTGAAGGGAAGCGGATCCGAACCCGGCATCTCGAGGTTCGGTATCTCGCTTCCCTTTCGCTTCTTCCGCGGATCGGGATCATCGTGCCTCGCCACAAACAGAGCGCCGTCGCGCGGAATAAGGTGAAGCGTCGCCTGCGCGAGTTGAGTCGCGCGGTGCTGCTGCCCGCGCTCATGCATGCGGGTCTGCGTGCGGGCGCGCCTGCGCTCGACGTCGTGTTGCGCGCGGCACCGGAAGCATATGGTGCGGAGCACGCGGCGCTCGCGGCGGATGTGCAGCGCGTGCTCGAACGGCTCGCCGGAGCCCGCGCGTGAAGCTGGTGCTGATCCTGTTCGTTCGCGCGTACCAAGTGGCGCTCTCGCCGTTGCTGCCCGCGGCGTGTCGCTATCATCCGACCTGTTCGCATTACGCCGTGGAGGCGCTCGAGAAACATGGAGCGCTGCGCGGCGGATGGCTCGCGATGAAGCGCATCGCGCGCTGTCACCCCTTCCGCGCCGGGGGCTTCGACCCGGTGCCCGAACCTCCTGCCGCCTCGCCTCGAGATGGATAAGCGCTTCTTCCTCGCGCTGCTGCTCACGATGGGTGTCATCGTGATCACGCCTCGCCTCTTTCCCGGACCGGCGCGCCAAGCCGTGAGCTCCGCGGTGCCGTCGACCACGGACAGCGCCGGCATCGGCACCGCGCCGGCGCCGACCACGGCCGCCGCGGCGGTGGCGGGTACGTCGGCGGCTGGCGCACCGACCATCGGTGCCGCGCCGACGATGACGCCGCCCGTCGCTCCCGCGGTAGAAGTGCGCACGCTGCGCCTCACGAGCATGACCGCGGACGCGGAGGGTGTTGCGACTCCTCTCGCGACGTACGACTTCAGCACGCGTGGCGCTTCGTTGCTGGGCGCCGACCTGCCGCGGTACAAGCGGCTCGGTGGTGGGACCGGCCTCGTGCGACTCGGCGACGGCGGCGTGCCGCTCGTGCGCTACCGGCTCATCGCCGGCGGCGACACGATCCGGCTCGACGCGATGGATTTCGCGGTCGCAGAGGACACGGTCGGGGGTCGTGCCCGACTGACGTTCACGGCCGCGGTCGGGACCGGCGTCGCGCGCATCGCATACACGATCACGCCCGACGACTATCTCGCCGCAGTCGACGTCCAGGTCACGGGCGTGAGCGCGCCGGCCTTCCTCCTCACCGACCTGCCGCAGGGCTTCGACACGCAGGAGCGCGATTCGGTGGACGACCGACGTCACCTCGCGTACGCGATGCGCACGCCGGCCGGCGGCGCGGACCGCGTCGACTTCCGCAACCCGGATCCCGGGGAGCGCCTCCTGCGCCCGGGGCCGTTCACCTGGACGGTTGCCAAGAGCAAGTACTTCCTCGTCGGGCTGCTCGCGCGCGACAGCGCGGCGTCGCCGCTCGCTGAGCTGCAGGTGACGGGCGCGATGCGCATCAACAAGGTCGCGGCGCGGGCGCAGGCCACGGTGATCTCGCCGATCGGGCCGGACGGCGTGGCGCTCGAGCTCTACGCGGGCCCGCAGGAGTGGGAGCGGCTCGTCGCGCTCGGCCGCGAGTTCGAGCACGTGAACCCGTACGGCGGCTGGATCAGCGGCGTCGTGCAGCCGTTCGCGACGATCGTCATGCGCATCCTCCTGTGGATGAAACGCACGCTGGTGCTGGAGTACGGCTGGATCCTCGTGATCTTCGGCGTCGCGATCCGCGTGCTGATGTGGCCGCTCAACAGCAAGATGATGCGCTCGCAGATGACGATGCAGCGCATCGCACCGGCGGTGCAAGCGGCGCAGAACAAGCACAAGGGCGACCCGGAGAAGCAGCGCGCCGAGGTGATGAAGGTGTACGCGGACGCGGGGATCAGCCCGTTCGCGCCGCTCGCCGGCTGCCTCCCGATGCTGCTGCCGATGCCGATCCTGCTCGCGCTCTTCTTCGTCTTCCAGAACACGATCGAGGTCCGCGGCGTGCCGTTCCTCTGGTTCCCGGACATCTCGGTCGCCGACCCGCAC
>JANOTB010000053.1:0-9716 GCA_031416115.1 Gemmatimonadota bacterium | reverse complement strand
TGACCGTCTTCGGTGCCGCGCTCGACGCGATGCGGAACGCTGGGGCCACGATCATCGACTCTGCGCGTGTGGCCGATCTCGATTCGATCATGGCGCTCGGCCGCATCGGGTGCAATCGGTTCCGCGCGGACCTCGAGGGCTACTTCGCCGCGCGCGGTGAGGGTGCTTCGGTGCGCACCGTCGAGGCGATCCTGCGGAGTGGATCGTACCATCCGCTGGCGCAGGTGCGGCTCCAGGCGGCGCAGGCGGTGGTGCTTCCTCCCGATTCGATCCCTGGCTGCCGCGTACGCGCACAGATGCGCGACAGGCTCGCGGCCGCCGTGACCGCGCTCATGGATTCACTGCAACTCGACGCGCTGGTCTACCCCACATGGAGCAACGTGCCGCGCCTGATCGGCGACCTCAACACGCCGCACGGCGATAACAGCCAGCTCTTCTCGCCGCTCACCGGTTTTCCCGCGATCACGGTACCGATGGGCTACACCCGCGGCAACACGCTGCCGGCGGGGATCACGTTCTATGGACGCGCTTGGAGCGAGGGGAAGCTGATCACGCTCACTTATGGCTTCGAGCAGGCGACACGCCACCGGCGTCCGCCCGCGCTCGGGCCGTCCTGAGCTGCAGCTCGTACGCGTCCGCCACCACTCGTGCCGCCTCGGCGGGATCGTCCGTCACGATCATCAGGTCCATGTCCCCGGGCGAGATCTTCCGTTCGGCGAGCACCTTGCTGTTGAGCCAGCGCACGAGCCCGGCCCAGTAGTGCGTGCCGAAGAGCACCACGGGGAACTGTGAGATCTTCCCGGTCTGGATGAGTGTCAGCGCCTCGAAGAGCTCATCGAACGTGCCGAAGCCGCCCGGGAAGATGATGAAGGCGCTCGAATACTTGATGAACATCGTCTTGCGTACCGCGAAGTAGCGGAACGCGACGTGGATGTCGACATACGGATTGGTGCCCTGCTCGAACGGCAGCTCGATGTTGCAGCCGATCGACGGCGCGCCGGCAAGGCGTGCGCCCTTGTTGGCGGCCTCCATGATCCCAGGCCCCGCGCCGGTGATGATCGAGAAGCCCTTCTCGCCGAGCAGGCGACCGACCTCGACCGCGGCGAGATACTGCGGGTCGTCGGGGTGTGTGCGCGCGGAGCCGAAGATCGAAACACCTTTCTCGATGCGCGCGAGCTTGTCGAAGCCTTCGATGAACTCCGACGTGATGCGCATGACGCGCCAGGGATCGGTGCTGCGGAAGTCGGACTTTGAGCCGCCGTACTGGAGGAGCTTGGCGTCCTCGGTGAGCGCCCAGGACGAGTCGCCGATCCAGTCGTCGGTCGCGGCGCGCTGGAGGGTCTCCTCGGGTAGCGCGGGAAAGGCACCGGAGGCGCGGCGGCCCTCGTCGATGCGCGCCTTGAGCCCGGCGATCGATTCGTTCGCCGCCTCGGACATGCGTTCGGAGTCGACGCGGTTACCGCTCGCGGCGAGGGGTGCGGTGGCCGGTGGCTTGCGACGTTTGGGTGCCATGATCGGTGAAGCTTACCTTGCGGTGTGCACTCCTGCGAGCCGCCGCGAGCCGCCGTCCCGCCAAGTCGATGACACTCGTCATCCTCGTGGCCGATGGCGCACGTCCCGATACGTTGTTCGGCGCGATCGACGCCGGGCACTTGCCTGCACTCGCCGCACTGCGTGCCGACGGGAGCGCGCACACGATCACGTCGGTCTTCCCCTCGGTCACGGGACCTGCGTACACGCCCTTTCTCATGGGACTGCACCCGGGTGAGGCGGGAGTCCCCGGCATACGGTGGTGGGACCGTTCGGGCACGTGCGCCTACGCACAGGGCAACGCGAGGAGCTATGCGGGGTTCGAGGCGTTGCGGCAGGACGGCGACCTGAGCCCGGCGCATCCTACGCTGTTCGAGCTCGCCGAGCGGCCGATCGCGGCATTCACGCCGATCGGCCGCGGACTGCGCGAGTCGCAACGACTCGGCGCGGGGATCGCCTCTTGGCCCCGGGTCGCGTGGCATCACTTTCGCGGCGATGTGCAGGGATGGCTGCGGCTCGAACGCGATCTCGCCGCACGCGTGTGCGCACGAGTGTGCGCGCGTGTTGACGCCGAGCGCCCTGATCTGGTGTTCCTCGCTCATCCCGGCGTCGACAAGCTCTCGCATCAACTGGGGCAGAACGCGCCAAGCGTGCTCGATGCACTTCGCGTGATCGACGACACCGTTGCACGCTTGCAAGACGACGCCGCGCGTGGTGGCCGTGCCCACACACTCGAGTTCATGGTCGTGAGCGATCATGGACATTCGGCGGTGCATTCGCACGAGGATCTCGCGGGTACGGTCGCCGCGCTCGGTCATGGCGTGCTGGCACATCCGTGGACGTTCGCCGGCGGGCGCGACGTGGCGGTGATGGTGAGCGGCAACGCGATGGCGCACCTGTACCTCGAGCTCGACCGTCGCGAGCGGCCGCGCTGGCCGGCGCTCGCGGCACGCTGGGGAACGTTGGTGGAGGCACTCCTCGCGCGCGAGGCAGTGGATCTCTTGCTGCTGCCGCACGGTCCGGGCGTGTGCGAGGTGCGCTCGCGCGCACGTGGTGGTGCGATGGTCATGCGCGATGCGCATGGTCGCTACGCGTATCGGCCGATCGATGGGGATCCGCTCGGTCTCAATGCCGCGCTCGGTCCCTCGGCGTCGCTCGGTGCGCTCACGGCCGACGAAGCCCATGACGCGACCTTCGCCACTACGTATCCCGACTCACTGGTGCAGATCCTCGCCCTCGCGGACTCGACGCGCGCAGGCGAGATCATCGTGTCAGCGGCGCCTGGTTGGGATCTCCGCGCGCGGTACGAACCGGTGCGTCACGTGTCGGCCCACGGGTCGTTGCATCGCGATCATCTGCTCGTACCACTCATCATGTCGCGTGCAGTGGAGGCGGCGCCGCGGCGGACGATCGAGCTCTTCGCGTTGGCACGAACAGCGCTAGCTCACGGCTGACCGCGGTGCCTTGCGCAGCATCCCGGGGAACGAGAGCAACGCCCAGATGCCCTCGAGCAGGATGAACCCGAGCTGCCACTCCGCCAGGGCGACCCAGGTCATGAGACTCGCGCCGAAGAAGTTCAGCGCGCTGTACGCCCGCGCGTCACTCTTGAGATGCCCGCGCTGCAGCGCGAAGTAGGCGCCGAGTACGAGGAGCGAGCCGATGATCGACAGGACCTGATTGAGCATCGGAGTGACCTCGCCGGGGGTTAGGACGTGACGGTGGTGACGCGCTCGTAGAGCCGGTGGAGGCGCTCGGCGAGTTCGCGCTGGCGCTCGCGGAGGACGTCGAGATGCGGACGCGCGCTGCGGCGCAGGAAGAAGCGCCGTGCCGCCTGCCACGCATGCTGACGTCGTTCTCCCACCGCCAATGCGGCGAACGCCCAGAGCGGCTGGATCAGCAGCGAGAGCAAGGCCCACCCCAGACCGACGGACAGCCAGACGACCCCGGCGACGATCAGGAACCACGCGAGGAATACGACGGCGCCGACGAGCACACGATACGTCACGATCGTGTCCTCGCCTTCGGTGGCGGACATACGGTCCGCCGCAGCGGCAGTGACCTGCCTTGGAGCCCAGAACAGCGCACCGCCGACGATCGAGACCGGCAGAACAATGACCAGCGGGATGCGTGCGACCGTCCACTCGACCGCCTCGCCGACGTGCACATCGTCCTTGAGCTCGGCAGGGGTGAGGCCCAGCAGTCGTAACTCGCGCGTGTGCTCCTGCAAAGCGGCCGCGACCTCGCGCCATGCATCGTTGCTGCCGCTACGAAGCGCGCGCAGGGCGTCCGTGGTCATTGCGATCCGCTCGACGTTGGCCCACGCATCGTCCGTGGCGGGCCGGCTGAACTCCGTGTGCCACACCTCCGCCGCCGCGTGAACGAGTGGCTCGTCCTCCCACTGCTCAAGGTTGATCGTGACCGACCGCATCGCCGCCTCGATGCGGCGCGTGAGCTCCCGCACGGCATCGCGATCGCTGACGTTCTGGCTCACCAGATCGCCCCACGAGAACGGCGCGCTGACGATGGCGTGCGCCTCGGACCGGAAGACATCGCGGTCGCGGAACACCAAACCCATGGCGACGATCGGGAAGTCGCGGCCGATCCGCTGGCCGGCACCGATCGCGATCCGCGCAGCACCGGTCTTGAGCGGCGCGAGCTGCGACGAGGAGTGGCTGATGCCCTCGGGGAATATCCCGACCGCGTTCCCAGCGGCGAGCACGGCATGCACGTCACGGAACGAGTCGAGATTCTGCAAGAGCTTGCTCGGGTCGTCCTGCTGCCGGTAGACCGGCACCGATCCGACCGCCTTCACCAACCAGCCGATGAGCGGATCGTTGAAGAGGGGCCACTTCGCGAGGAATCGCACCGTGCGATCGGCGGCACAGACGACGAGCGCGGGGTCGACGAGCGAGTTGTTGTGGTTGGCGACCAGGAGCACTGGCCCCTCAGCGGGCACGCGCGCACCGGCGACGGTCACGCGGTAGTAGGCCCGCACGGAGAGATTGGAGACGATCGACATCAACCACGGTAGCTGCATTCGGCGTAAGCTACTCACGCCGACCGCTTGTGGTACTGCCGCACAGCGATCGTGAGCACCAACGCTCCGGCGGTCGCGAGCACCGCGAGCTCGCGCGCAACATCCGCGAACCCGGCTCCCTTGAGCATCACCGCGCGCATGAGCGCGATGAAGTGCATCATCGGATTGAAGCGCGCGACCCACTGCGCCCACTCGGGCATGGAACTGACCGGCGTGAAGAGCCCGCTCATGAGCAGGTAGACCATGAGGATCGAGAAGGTCACGAACATCGCCTGCTGTTGGGTCTCGGTGACCGCCGAGACCCAGAGGCCGATGCCGAGCGCCGCCACGAGGTAGAGCGCGGCACCGCCGAAGACGAGGAAGAGGCTCCCGAGCATCGGCACGCCGAATGCGACCTTGGCGACCACGAGGCCGAGCGAGAGCACGACCATGGAGATGATCCAGAGCGGGATGAGCTTTGCGGCAATGAAGACCGAGCGCGTGATCGGTGTGACGTTGAGCTGGTCGAGCGTCCCCGCCTCTTTCTCGCGCACGATGTTCATCGCGGTGAGCAGCGTGCCGACGATCGTGAGCAGCTGCACGAGGATCCCCGGCACCATGTAGTGGCGGTAGTCGAGCTCCGCGTTGTACCAGCCGCGCGTGCGGAGCTGCACGGCAGGCTGACCGCGCACCGGCGGGCGCTCGGGCCGGGCGCCCGCGACGGCCATGGCCGGCGTCAGTTGCGCACCGAGCTCGGTCGCGTAGCGCAGGAGGATCTCGCGTGCATACGCCTGAGTGACCGCGGCGGCCGCGCCATCCTCGGCATTCAGAAGCAGTTGCACGGTGGCACGACGATCACGCACCACGTCGCGCTCGAATCCGTCAGGGATCACGAGCACCAGCTCCACCTCACGCCGCATGAGCGCGTCGTCGCCCAGTGCGACGGAGCGTGAGCTAGCGCCGCGATCGAAGCGACCTGAGGCGCCGAGCCGGTCCTCCACGCCGCGCGACATCGTGCTGGCGTCCTGATCGACCACGTACATCCGCGCACGCTTCACCTCGAAGGTCGCCGCGTTCGAGAGCACGAGCAGTTGCACCACAGGGATGATGAAGAGCATCCGCACGAGTGCCGGATCGCGGAAGATCTGCAGGAACTCCTTTCGGAGCAGGAACCGGAGTGCGCGCATGGTCAGGCCAGTCGGGCGCGGAAGGACTTGATCGACACGGCGAGGATCACGGTGAACATCACCGTGAGCACGAGCAGTTCCTGCCAGAGGTGCGCGACGCCTGCGCCCTTGAGCATGATCCCGCGTACGATGACGATGAACCAGCGCGCGGGGACGATGTTCGAGACGAGCTGCAGCGACCATGGCAAGCTCGCAATGGGGAAGATCATCCCTGAGAGCAGTGTGCTCGGCAGCATGGTCCCGATCATCGAGCCCATCATCGCGGTGCGTTGTGACTCGGTGCGCGCGGCGATCAGCACGCCGAGCGCGAGGCCCACGAGCGCGTAGAGCGTCGAGGCCGCGAGCAGGAGCACGAGACTCCCGTGGAACGGCACCTGAAAGACCACCCACGCGGCCAGCAGCGCTGTCACCACATTCGCGAATGCGAGCAGCAGGTAGGGCGCGACCTTGCCGAGGATGATCTGCCAGGGCCGGAGCGGCGAGACGAGGAGGATCTCGAGTGTCCCGCGCTCCTTCTCGCGAGAGAGCGAGATCGCCGTCATCTGCGCCGTGACGAGCGTGAGGACGAGGGCGATCAATCCGGGCACGAAGAGGTTCACGCTCTCGAGCGTCGGGTTGAAGCGCATCCGCACCTGCGGCTCGATCGTCACGCCCTGCCGAGCACCGGGGAGCGTCGTCTGCCAAGCGCGGATCACCGCGCCCGCGTAGGTCTGCATCGTGGTGCCGGTGTTCGGGTTCGACGCATCGGTGATGAGTTGCAGTCGCGCGGGCGTGCCGTCGGCGAGAGCGCGCGCGAGTCCCGGCGCGATCACGATCGCCACGTCGGCCTCTCCGCGACGGAAGAGCGGCTCGAGGACGTCGACCGTCGCAGCGGTCGCGACCACGCGAAAGCGGCCGTTACCAGTGAAGCGCGCGCGCAACTCGAGTGAGGCGTCATCAGGCGCCGCGTCGACGATCGCGAGGCGGATGTCGTTCACGTCGGTGCGGATCGCAAAACCGAAGAGCACGACCTGCGCCAACGGCAGGAGCAGCAGGATGATGAGCGTTTGCCGGTCGCGGAGGATGTGCCGCATCTCCTTGACCACGAATGCGGCGAGTGCCTGGATGCGTTCGGGAGCGCGCATGTCAGCCCACCGCCGTCGCCGGACGCGCGAGTCTTACGAACACCTCGTCGATACTCGACACGCCGAACTCGGCCTTGAGTGCGGCCGGAGTCCCCATCGCCGCGATCCGGCCGTCCACCATGATCGAGAGACGGTCGCAGTACTCGGCTTCGTCCATGTAGTGCGTGGTGACGAAGACCGTCGTGCCGCGCGCGGCCGCGGCGTAGATCATCTCCCAGAACTGCCGACGCGTCACCGGGTCTACACCACCGGTGGGCTCGTCGAGAAAGACGACGTCCGGGCGATGCAGCATGGCGACCGAGAAGGAGAGCTTCTGCTTCCAGCCGAGCGGAAGTGTGCTCACCAGCTTGTCAGCGACCGGCATGATGTTGAGGTCGTTCAGCATCGCGTCGCCGCGGGAGCGGATGTCCGCGTCGCTGAGGCCGTAGATGCCGCCGTATAGCGTGATGTTCTCGCGCGGCGTGAGATCGTCGTAGAGTGAGAAGCGCTGACTCATGTAGCCGATCCGTTTGCGCACGTCCTCGGACTGCGTGAGCACGTCAAAGCCGGCGACGCGCGCCGAACCGCTCGTGGGCACGAGCAGGCCGATCAGCACCTTGATGGCGGTGGTCTTGCCGGCGCCGTTGGCACCGAGAAAGCCGAAGACTTCTCCCGCCTCCACATTCACGCTGATCGAGTCGACCGCGGTGAAGCTGCCGAATCGTCGCGTGAGGTCCTTCACTTCGATCGCCAGCGTCATGCGGTCGCCTTGGCGTCGTCGCCCATGAGCGCCATGAAGGCGTCCTCGATCCCGGGTGCGATCGGTGCGACGGCGACCGCTGTGATGCCGCGCGCAGTGAGCCACGCGCGCAGTTCGGCGACGACCTGCTCCGGAGCGAGCGTGCCGCGCGCGTCACTGTAGTGCAGCGTGTCGCCGAACGGATGCACCGAGGCCGCATGCGGGAACGCGCGCAACGCCTCGATGGTCGCATGACGTGGCACCCCGTGCACCGCGAAGAGCGGACGCGGAAAACGCGCGCCGATCGCACCGGGCACGTCGATCGCGAGCACCCGTCCCTTCTGGACCAGCGCTACACGGTCGCAACGGTCGGCTTCGTCCATGTAGGGCGTGGAGACGACGATCGTGAGCCCCGAGGACTGCAGGTCGTGCAGCAGGTCCCAGAACTCGCGGCGCGAGACGGCGTCGACGCCGGTGGTCGGTTCGTCAAGGAGCAGGAGTTCGGGCCGATGCACGAGCGCGCACGAGAGGGCGAGCTTCTGCTTCATGCCGCCCGAGAGCTGCCCCGCGCGACGGTCTTTAAATGGTTCGATCTGCTGATAGATCGGCGCGATGATGTCGTAGCCTTTCTCGAGGGTCGTGCCGAAGACCGAGGCGAAGAATCGCAGGTTCTCCTCGACGCTCAGGTCGGGGTAGAGCGAAAAGCGGCCCGGCATGTAGCCGACGCGCTTGCGGATCTCCCAGAGGTCCCGGACCACGTCGCGGCCAAGGACCGTCGCGGTGCCAGCGTCGGGTACGAGGAGCGTGGTGAGGATCCGGAACAGCGTCGTCTTGCCGCCACCGTCGGGACCCACGAGCCCGAACAGCTCACCGGCGCGCACGTCGAGGGTCACCTCGTCGAGCGCGACCGTGCTGCCAAAGGTCTTGCGGACGCCGTCGAGGACGACGGGCGACGACGCCGCGCTCACGGCACCGCCGTCGCTGCCATGAACGTGAGGTCGGCCGGCATGCCGATCTTGAGCACGCCGTCCTTGTTGGCCACGCGTACCTTCACTGCGTAGACGAGATCGGCGCGTTCGTCGCGCGTCTGCACCGGTGTGGGCGTGAACTCGCTCTGCGTGGCGATCCAGGTGATAGTGCCGGGCAGCATGACGAGACCGTTCGGGCCTTGTTGAACGCGTACCTCGACCTGTTGCCCGATCCTCACGGATGCAAGCTGTGCACCGGAGACGTAGGCGCGGAGATCGAGCGTGTCGAGTGACGCGACCTTGTAGAGCGGCTGGCCGGGGTTCACCATCTCGCCCTCACGGGTGTAGGTCGTGAGCACGGTCCCGGCGAGCGGATTCAGCACGGTCGCGCGCGAGACGCGGTCGCGGGCCTGCGCCACACGCGCCTCGACTGCCGCCGACTCGAGGCCCACGCTGCGCTGTTGCGCTTTTGCGGCGTCGAGTTGCGCCAACACGGTGCGGTGGTCGCGTTCGGCCTGATCGAGCTGCTGTGCCGTTGCGGCCTGCTGCGCCTGGAGACGCTTGGTGCGCTCATACACGCGCGCGGAGATCTCTCGCTGCACCTCGAGCACGTGCAGCTGCTCGCCAACCTCGGCGAGCCGTGCGGTCACGGCCGCGCGCTGCGCCGAGAGTTGCGCGCGGTCCAGCGAGAGGGCGGTCGTGTCGATCACCGCGACGAGTTCGCCACGAGCCACTTGCTGTCCCTCGCTGACGAGGAATCGCTGGACCGGACCGCTGGTCTGGGCGGCGACGACGACTTCGGTCGCTTCGAAGTTGCCGTAGGCGTCGGGTTCGCCGTCACCGCCGCATGCGAGCGCGCCGGACACGAGGAGTGCGACGATTGCGGCGGCGGCATGACCAGGGAAGATCGAGGAAGAGCGCATCAGCGGACCTCGAGTCCGATGGTGGTGAGGAAGCGAGTCCGCGCTTGCGCGAGCTCTACTCTGTGGGCGACGCGAGTGAGTCGCGCGGTGTTCAGGTCGGTCTCACGATCCACGAACTCGGCGACCGTCACGACACCTTCCTGGTAGCGAAGACGCGTCTCCTGCAGCACCCGCTCCCTCAGGACGATGATCGCAGAGTCCGCCTCGAGAGCGCGCGCGAGCCGGTCAACTGCGGAAAGATCGGCGAGCG
>JANOTB010000052.1:0-62858 GCA_031416115.1 Gemmatimonadota bacterium | reverse complement strand
CCTGTCCGCAGCCGATCATCGCGGCCGTCGACGGCGTCGCGGCGGGTGCCGGTGCGATCCTCGCCATGGCGTCGGACATCCGCATGGCGACGTCGCGCACGCGCACCGCTTTTCTCTTCACGCGCGTGGGACTGGCCGGCTGCGACATGGGCGCATGTGCGCTGCTGCCTCGGATCATCGGTCAGGGGCGTGCGGCCGAGTTGCTCTTCACGGGGCGACAGATGGACGCTGCCGAAGCGGAGCGTTGGGGCTTCTACACGCAGCTCGTCGAGCCCGACGCGCTGCTGGCCGAAGCGACCAAGCGCGCCGCCGACCTCGCCAACGGACCAGCGTTCGCGCATGCGATGACCAAGGCGATGCTGCAGCAGGAGTGGAGCGTCTCGGTGGACCAGGCGATCGAGATGGAAGCGCAGGCGCAGGCGCTCTGCATGGGGACGCAGGACTTCCGACGTGCGTTCGAGGCGTTCGCCGCCAAGAAGTCTCCCGTGTTCGAGGGAAACTGACATGACCTCCCACGTGCCGGCGCACCTCGCGTGGCCCTTCTTCTCCGACACGCACCGTGCGCTCGCCGCTGAGGCGTCGGCGTGGGTCGCTGGGCAGCGGATCGACCCGGCCGACACCGACGCCGCTTGCCGTGCCTGGGTGCGCGCACTCGGCGCCGCCGGGCTGCTCCGCTACACGGTGCCCCGTGAATGGGGCGGCGCGCTCGACGCCCTCGATTCGCGCGCGCTCTGCGTGTTGCGTGAGACGCTTGCTGCGTACGACGGCCTGGCCGATTTCGCCTTCGCGATGCAGGGCCTTGGCTCAGGTGCGATCACGCTCGGCGGCAGCGACGCGCTGCGGCGTCACTGGCTCCCGCGCGTTGCCGCTGGCGAGGCGATCGCGGCCTTCGCGCTCTCCGAGCCCGACGCCGGCTCTGACGCGGGCGCGATGACATCGAACGCCGAGCGTGTCGCGGGTGGCTGGCGGATCGACGGCGAGAAGACGTGGGTCTCCAACGGCGGGATTGCCGACTTTTATTGTGTCTTCGCGCGGACCGATCCTGCGTCGACCGGCGGCAAGGGGATCAGTGCGTTCGTCGTGCCCGCGCACACGCCGGGACTCGACGTGAGTGCTCGGATCGAGGTGATGTCGCCGCATCCGCTCGCGACGGTGCAGCTGTATGGGTGCGTCGTCCCTGCGGATCATCTGCTCGGAGAGGTCGGCGCCGGCTTCGCGCTCGCGATGCGCACGCTCGACATCTTCCGCACCTCGGTCGCTGCCGCCGCGGTCGGCTTCGCGAGGCGCGCACTCGCGGAGACTCTCGCACAGGCGCATGGCCGCTCGATGTTCGGCGCGACGCTGGGGAGCCAGCCGCTGGCGCAGGCGATCATCGGCGACATGGCGACCGACGTGGACGCTGCGGCGCTGCTCACGTATCGCGCTGCCTGGCAGCGCGACACGCAGGAGGGTCGCACCACTGCGGTCGCGGCGATGGCGAAGCTCGGCGCGACCGAGCTCGCGCAGCAGGTGATCGACCGCGCGGTACAGTTGCATGGCGGGCGCGGGGTGCGCGTGGGCGAAGTGGTGGAACGACTCTACCGCGACATTCGCGCGCTCAGGATCTACGAAGGCGCCACCGAAGTGCAGCGACTGCTGGTGGGACGCGAAGTACTCAAGGCCGCGAAGGACGCGGCGCGGCCGTCGACCTGAACGCGAAGAGCCACCGATGAACCCTTCGCTTCTTCCGAGCGCGCATCGCGACCCCTGGCCGCGGGAGCAGTTGCCGCCAGCGTCGGAGTGGCCGGCACTCGACCTCGCGCCACCCTATGCGTATGCGCCTCGCATGAATGCCGCGGTGCGCCTGCTCGACGACGCCGTGCGCGAAGGACATGGTGCGCGTTCGGCGCTCGTGACGACCGACGACAGCGGCGGCTGGGTGCACCTGACCTATGCCGAACTCCTCGCTGAGGTCGACGCACTCGCCGCGGTGCTCGTGCACGACCTCAGGCTCGTCCCTGGCAACCGCGTGCTGCTGCGCGGCTTCAATGGTCGCTGGATGGCCATCGCCTCGCTCGCGACACTCAAGGCCGGCATGGTCGCGGTCACGACCATGCCGCTGCTCCGCGCAACGGAGCTCGGCGTGATCATCGAACGCGCACAGTGTTCGGCGGCGCTCTGCGATGCGCGACTCGTTGACGAACTCCGACAGGCGGCGTGTGCACCGCTCACGGCGGCCGCGATCCATTGTTGGGGCACCGACGGCGCGGCCGGACTCGAAGCGCGGATGCGCGCCCACCGTGGGCTCTTCACCGCCTGCGACACCTCGAGCGACGACGTCTGCCTGATCGCCTTCACCTCCGGCACCACGGGCGTCCCGAAGGGCTGCATGCATTTCCATCGCGACGTCATGGCGATGAGCGATGGGTTCGCCGCGCAGGTGCTCGGCTTGCGCGCGACCGATCGCTGCATCGGCACGCCACCTCTGGCCTTCACCTTCGGACTCGGCGGGCTTCTCACCTTCCCACTCGCCGCGCGCGCGAGCACGGTGTTGCTCGAACGGTCGACGCCTGAGTCGCTGCTCGAGGCGATCGCCGCCACCGGCGCGACCGTGAGCTTCACCGCCCCGACCTTCTATCGGCACATGGCGCTGGCAATGGCGAAGGAGCCGGCCCGGTTCTCGACGCGATCGTTGCGCGCCAGCGTCTCCGCCGGCGAGGCGCTCCCCGATGCCACGCGTACGCTCTGGCGCGACGCGACCGGAGTGGAACTCATCGACGGACTAGGCGCGACGGAGATGATCCACATCTTCATCTCGGCGGCCGGGGCGGACGTGCGGCCCGGTGCGATCGGCAGAGCGGTGCCGGGGTACACGGTCGCGATCCTCGACGACGAGCTGCAGCCCGTCCCGCACGGCGAGGTGGGCCGGCTCGCCGTGCGTGGCCCCACAGGGTGTCGCTACCTGAACGACGCTCGCCAGCGCGACTACGTGCGCAGCGGTTGGAATCTCACCGGCGATGCCGCGACGATGGACGCCGATGGCTATGTGTTCTTCAAGGCGCGCACCGACGATCTGATCCTCTCGTCGGGATACAACATCGGTGCGCCGGAGGTCGAGGCCGCTGTGCTGCAACACGCCGACGTCGCGGAGTGCGCTGTGGTGGGCGTGCCCGACCCCGACCGCGGCCACGCAGTGAAGGCGTTCGTCGTACTCAAGGCCGGCGTCGCCGTGCACGACTCGCTCGGCCGGGAGATCCAGGACTTCGTGAAAGCGACGATCGCGCCCTACAAGTATCCCCGCGTGGTGGAGTTCGTCGCCGCGCTTCCCAAGACCGATACCGGCAAGCTCCAACGCTTCCGGCTCAAGGAGTCCAATTGAGCATCCGAGTGCTGCAACCCGAGGGATGGCCGCGTCCGCGTGGCTACGCGAACGGCATGAGCGCGAGCGGCCGCACGATCTTCGTCGCCGGACAGGTGGGCTGGGATGCGCAGCAGCGGCTCGTTGACGGCGGCATGGTCGCACAGGCGCGGCAGGCGCTCGCCAACATCGTGACGATCCTCGCGGTCGACGGCGCGCGCGCCGAACACATCGTACGGCTCACCTGGTACGTCACCGACCGTGCGCAGTACCTGGCGGCGGCGGCATCGCTCGGCGGCGTCTATCGTGAGGTCATCGGGCGGCACTTCCCCGCGATGTCGGCCGTGCAAGTGACCGCGTTGATGGAGCCGGGTGCGGTCGTCGAGATCGAGGCGACGGCGGTGGTGCCGTAGATCGTCTAGCGTGCGCGGCGAGCGCCTCGCGTGCGACGTCGCGCTCCTCGGTCGCGAGTTGGACCTCTTCCCCGAGTGCCTGGGTGAGGACCTGCAGCCGATGCGCGTCGCCGATGAAGCGCTGCACGAACTGGGCGACCATCGGCATGACGATGCCGAGATATCCGAAGTCCCTTCCCGAACGAGAGGCCTGTCCGACCGCGCCCGGACGATTCATCTTCCTGCCATGACCTACGCCGCCATCACCGGTTGGGGCGCCTGCATGCCCCCCGCCGTCCTCACCAACGACGACCTCTCGACGTTCCTCGACACGACCGACGAGTGGATCTCCTCGCGCACGGGGATGAAGGAACGTCGCGTCTCGCACGTGACCGCCGTCGAGATGTCGACCGTCGCCGCCAAGCGCGCCCTCGCCTGCGCCGGCCTCGACGCGGCCGACGTCGACCTCGTGATCTACGGCGGCGTGAGCAACGACGAACTCTGCCCCAACAGCGCCTCCGGCGTACAGCTCTTGCTCGGCGCGACGAAGGCCGCCGCGATCGACATCAATACCGCCTGCACGAGCTTCTGCTACGGCCTCGCCACCGCCACCGCGATGATCCGCACCGGGATGATCCGGAACGCGGTCGTGATCGGCGTGGAACTCATCAGCCGCTACATGGACTGGAGCAACCGGAACGTGGCGGTCCTCTTCGGCGACGGCTCCGCCGCGGTCGTGCTGCAGGCGACCGACCAGGAGGAAGGAATGCTCGGCAGTGTGCTCGGCTGCGACGCCGAGGCGCGGCAGACGCTCCGGGTGCGCGGGTTCGGCTGCGGCTACTCCGGGCTCGGCATCACCTTCGGCGACACACTGTGGGACTTCGACGGACAGCAGATCTTCAAGCGCGCGGTGAACGCGATGGCCGCCGCCTCGGTGAAGGTGCTCGCCGACAACAAGGTGACCGCTGAGGAAGTGAGTCTCGTGATCCCGCATCAGGCGAACCTGCGGATCATCGAGAGCGTGGCGAAGTACGCCGGGATCCCCATGGACAAGGTGATCGTCACGGTGCAGAAGTACGGCAACATGAGCGCGGCCACCGTGCCGGTCGCACTGGTCGAGGCGCTCGAGACAGGTCGCGTGAAGCCCGGGAGTTGGATCCTCATGCCGGCTTTCGGTGGCGGGCTGACCTACTGCTCCCTGCTCGTGAAGTGGGGAAGTCGCGTGACACCGCTCGGCACGTGCGACGCGGCGCTGCCGCCATGCAATGAGACGGCGCTCGAGATGGTCAACAAGGTGCGTGCGAACCAGGACCCGCATGGGAGGTCGCGCGCCGGCCTCATGGCGCCGGTGTTCGCGGAGGCGCGGCTGAACAAGTGATGGCCCTACGCGGAGGGCGCAACGCGTGCCCCCGCCGATCCGAACCTTCTGCTACAGGAGAACACATGTCCACGACTCGTCGACGGTTCATCGATTCCCTCGCGACCGGCGCGCTCGCGCTCGGTGCAGTGCCTGTCGCGTTGAGTACGCTACCTGCTGAGTTCCGAGCGGACGTGCCGCAGGGCGCGTGGGACACCCGATGGACCGAGCGGCTCACCGGCAAGGTCCGCGCAGTCTTCGACGTGCCGGAAGTCGAGAGCGGCTACGGCGTCTGGCGCGCGACGATCTGGGCGCGTCAGTACGAGCAAGTGCTTGGCATCCCGGCCCGCGATCTGTCGACGGCACTGGTGATCCGGCACAACGCGATCATCCTCGCCATGCAGCAGGGTTTCTGGGACCGCTACGGGATCGGCAAGGCGAAGGGCGTGCTGCACCCGCTCACGGACGAACCCACAGACCGCAATCCGGCGCTGCTCGGCGCGCGGGACGGCGTGCCCGAACCTCAGGCCGGCTTCGCACTCGATCGGTTCATCTCCGCGGGCGGCATCGCACTCGCATGCGACCTCGCACTGCAGGACCTCGTGGGTCTCATCCAGCGCACCGACAAGGTCCCGGAAGCCCAGGCGAAGGAGCAGGCGAAGCAGTGGCTCGTGCCGGGCGTGATCCTGCAGCCGTCGGGCATCTTTGCTGTGTTGCGCGCCCAGCAGTCGGGCGCGCTCTACGTGCGAGCGAGCTGAGCGGGCGCAGGATCAGGATCAGGATCGTCCGGGAAAGGCGCTCACTCCTCGACCCGGATGCGCACTTCGTTGGCAACGTACGGAAACCCACGCGCTGCACCGCGCGCTACCTCGGCAACGCCCGCAGCGCTTCGATCTCACGCAGGATCCCCGCCACCATCGCCTCCACCACCACGCGGCCCTTCTCGCGCGTGGCGAGCGTCGCGTCGCCCCACACGCCCGACACGGAATAGGTGCCCGCACGGCCGGCCACTCGCGTCAGCCCACCCGTGCCCTGCGGCGAATCGTCGCGCACCGCCTTCGACATGTCCACGCGCTCGGGATGCATGTAGAGCATCATCGACGTCTCGATCTCGTCCGCGTGCGTGCCGCGCACCTGCTGTTTCACCTGCGCCTCGGCGGGACCCGCCACCTCGAGGATGTTGGTGAAGGTGAACTCGATGCCCTCGGCCTTGAGCACCTCAGCTGCCGCGAGCAGCGGCCGCCGCGTTGAGACGCCGGTGTTGAGCACGTAGAACTTGCGCGGCCCATACGCGGCGAGGCTGTGCACGATGTCGACGAGCATGTCCCGCGCGGTCTCGAGGCGCAGGTGCGTCGAGCCCGGATATTCGAGGAATGACGGATAGAAGTTGTAGTTGATCGTCGGCGCCACGATCACGTTCGAGGCAGCGAGTACGCGACCCCGGAAGTACTCGGCGAGCTGAAAGTCGTTGTCGAGCCGGAGATGCGGACCATGCTCCTTGGACTGTGCGCCGAGCGGGATCACCACGATCGCGTCCCGCGTCAGGACCTTTTCGGCCTCGTGCCAGGTAAGGTCGCCGAGGACGATCCCGCGCGTGGCCGCGGGCGGAGTGGGCGCGGGCGGCGTGGCCGCTTGAGGGCGCGCCTGCGCGCCAGTCTGCGCGCCAGTCTGCGCGCGAGCCTGCGGGGCGAGACAGAACGCGACGATGGACAGTGTCCCGAGTGTGAAGCAGCGGCGCATGAGAACCTCAGTTGATGAATCCAGCATCGTCCAGAAGTTGCGCCGCGAGAGGCCCCGCGCGCCACTCCTGGCTGTCGCCAATCGAGTACGTTTCTCGGTGTGTCGCGGCGGGCGTCGAGCCCTTCAGGCACGCCACCTCCATCTGCCCCCGACCATGTCATTCGGCCGATCGATCCTCCTCGCCGCCGCGCAGAGCCCCGCGCTCAACGAGTTCGCCTTGAAGAGCCGCGTGGTGAAGCGCGCCACCAAGGCCTTCATGCCAGGCGAGCATCCCGAGGACGCACTTGACGCCGGCGGTGCGCTCTGCAAGGACGGACGCAAACTTCTCTATACCAAGCTCGGCGAAGCGATCACGAACATCGCCGAGGCGGACGCCGTCCGCGATCACTATCTCTGGTTCTTCGACCAGCTCAAGGCGCGCGGGCTCCCGGCGCATGTGAGCATCAAGCCCACGCAGCTCGGGCTCGACCAGTCGGAGGCCAAGTGTCTCGAGCACTGCCTCGTCCTCGCCGCAAAGGCCGAGTCGGTCGGGTCAGTACTCTGGATCGACATGGAGGACTCGAACTACGTCGATCGCACACTGGTGCTCTACGAGACGGTCAAAGCGAAGCACGCGAACACTGGACTGGCACTGCAGGCTTACCTGTTCCGCACGCCCAAGGACCTCGAGCGCCTTCGCAAGCTCAAGCCGGTCATTCGTCTCGTGAAGGGCGCGTACGCCGAGCCGGCCACCGTCGCATTCCCCAAGAAGCGCGACACCGACGCCGCCTTCGAGGCGATCTCGCGCACCATGCTCGATTGGGCCAAGAGCGGCGAGTGCACGCCGGTCCTCGGCACGCACGACATCGCGCTGCTCGAACGACTGATCGCGTACGCGGACGGGATCCGACTCGTGAAGGGCACGTACGAGATCCACATGCTCTACGGGATCCGTGCAAAGGAGCAGGCGCGCTTCCGCCGCGACGGACACGCGGTCGCGACGTTGATCAGCTACGGCAACGCCTGGTTCCGCTGGTACATGCGCCGACTCGCGGAGCGTCCGGCGAACGTGCTCTTCGTCGCCCGCTCGATCTTCGGGTGACCTGATCAGGGACCTGTGGCGCGCCATGGCGAGGCTCACCAGACCTTAATGCGGTGCGCGCCGATTCTTCATCTTGGCGTCATCAGCGCGTGAAGTTCGCCCCGTAGCGTGGAGACGAGGATCGCGGCGGTCGCCGGTCGACCGTCCCACCACCCACGCCGGAGGAGAACGTGTTCCGCCACCTGCTCGAGTCGGCCCCGAGTCGCCAGCGCACCCGTAGTACGGCTCTCATCTCGTTCACGTTCCATGCAGCGCTCGTGGGGAGCGCGCTCGCGGCGACGGCATTGGATCCCAGAGCGGATCCCGAGCCGACGGTGCCGACCAAGCCGCCCATTTACGTCATCACCGAGCGACCGGTCGACCCTGCGCCCTCGCCGCGACCCGCGACGCCGACGGCGACACCGAGCGTCCCAAGCCCGATGCCTCCGATCATCGTCCCGACCGAAGTGCCGACCACCCTGCCGCCTGTGCCAGAGCCCGGCACGCCGGCCATGGACCCGTGGACCACACTCCCCACCACTCCCGGTGCACCTGGCGGCACTGGTGATCCCAGCGCCCCCGCAGGCCCAGTCGGCGACGGCAGTCCGATGTGGCCCGAGGACGTCGCGCACCCCGCGAAGCCCCTGGGTGCGATGCGCGAGCCGCGGTATCCCGATCCGCTGCGCACCTCGCACTTGGAGGGATCGGTGATCGCTACCTATGTCGTGGACACGCTCGGTCGCGTGGAGCCGGCCTCGTTCAAGGCGCGCGAGGCGACGCATCCGCTCTTCGAGCAGGCGGTGCGTTCGGCGCTCATGCAGCAGCGCTTCCGCGCCGCACAGTGGAACGGCCGGCGCGTGCGGCAGCTCGTGGAGCAGCAGTTCATCTTTCGCCTCAACCGTTGATGGCGTAGCGGGGCGGGATGTGGTCATGCGCCGGATTCGCTACATTCGGTGCATGACAACTCCCACACACATCCATCGCCGTTGGGCCGACGTTCCGCTCGAGACGGTCACCGACCAGATCTCGCGGCAGCTCATCACCGGCCAGCAGATGATGCTCGCCCACGTGCATATCAAGAAGGGCGCGATCGTCCCCAAGCATCAGCATCACAACGAGCAGTTCACGTACATCCTGAACGGCGCGCTGCGCTTCTGGATGGGCGACGACAGCGCCGAGGTGATCGACGTGAAGGCGGGTGAGGTGTTGCACATCCCGTCGAACATCTGGCACAAGGCCGAGGCGCTCGAGGACACGCTCGACGTCGACATCTTCAGCCCGCCGCGCGAGGACTGGCTCAACCACACCGATAACTACTTCCACAACAAGAAGTAGCTGTGGATCTCGGACTGAAGGGCCGGGTCGCGTTCGTGGCGGCGGCGAGTCAGGGGCTCGGCCGCGCGATCGCCGAGGAGTTGGCGCGTGAGGGTGCGCGCGTCGCGGTGTGCGCGCGCACCGAGCGCATCCATGACGTCGCCAAGGAGATCGGTGCGGCGCATGGTGCGGAGACGCTTGGCATTGTCGCTGATGTGTCGGTACCCGCGGACGTCGAGCGCGCAGTCGCCGAAGCGGTCGCGCGGTTCGGTCCGGTGGAGATCCTCATCACCAACGCCGGCGGTCCGCCGCCGGGACCGTTCGAGAGTCATTCGCCCGAGGCGTGGCAGAAAGCGGTCGCGCTCAATCTCGATAGCGTGGTGAATCTCACGCGTGCCGTGCTGCCGGGGATGAAGTCGCGGAGATGGGGTCGGATCCTCAACGTCACGTCGATCGCGGTGAAGCAGCCGGTCGACGGACTGATCCTGAGCAACAGCGTGCGGGCTGCGGTCACGGGATTCGCGCGGTCGCTCGCGAACGAGGTCGCCTCGTTCAACGTGACGGTGAACAATCTCATGCCCGGGTATACGCGCACGGAGCGGCTTGACGGGCTCGCGGCGCACAATGCGAAGACCAAGGGGATCACCACGGAACAGGCGTTCGGTGCGTGGGAGCAACAGATCCCGATGGGGCGGGTGGGCGAGCCGCGGGAGTTCGCGGCATTGGCGGCGTTCCTGGCGTCGGAGCGGGCGAGTTACATCACGGCGCAGAGCATCGCGGTTGATGGGGGGTGGATCCGGTCGTTGATCTAGATTCCCCGAGCCGCCACGCCCCGGGGAATCTCGACCGTCAGTTCTCGTGCCCCAACGCCCCTCGCGCCAGCCGCTTGAGCAGCGCCAACTGCCCCGAGTGGTACACGTCATGCTCCGCAAGCGACCTGAACATATTCGCATGCGAGATCCCCTTGCCGTCAGGGTACTCGGCGGTCACCCCAACGCGCGCCGCAAGCTGCGCGGCAGGCAGTGCACGAACGACTTCCACCAAGGCCTCGTGCGACGCGTCGAGCGAGCCGACCGCCTCACGCCAAGCCCGCTCACTCGTGTCGGTCACCGCCGGCCAGTCGCCGCCCACCGGTTCCTTCACCGGGTCGAAGTCACCGCCAGTCGCACGCCGCGCGACCTCGTCGGTCCAGCTCCGCATGTGCAGCAGGGTCTCCCAGATGCTGTGCGCCCCTGCACCGGGGTGCCAGGCGGCGACGTCGGCGTGCACGTCCGCGAGCAGTGCCCCGCGCGACGGGCCATGCCACGGCGTACCGTCATGCGCGCGCCGCAGCACCTTCACGATCTCTTCCTTCTCCTGACGGGCTTTCGGCGGCATCGTTCGTATCTCGTAGTTGTGAGTGGCAGTGTCAGGACGCGGCGAAACAACTCAGCGCAGTGTACGCCAGTGGGGCGCCATGACGCCGAGCTCCCCGCGCGCGCGAGTCGTTCGCGCCGCATCGGAGCCAGTCGGCCGCTGCGCGGACGCCGGCAGCGCCATGGCAGGGAAAGTGATAGCGGTGACCGAGCCTTGCGACCTCTCCCGCGAACCTCCACTATGACGGTGGAACCTCCGTGCATTCCTCCCCCCCACTCCCCGTGCGCCGATCCGCCGGATCGTTGCGGATCCCTGTCACCTACCTCGGCCTCGGCCTCGCGTGGGTGCTGCTCCTCGCGCTCTGGAGGCACGGCGGTTCCCTTGTGGTCGACGGGGAACTCGTGGGGGGATCGGTCTTCGTGCTGCTCTCGGCGGCCGCACTCCACCTGCTGATGAAGCGGGACGAAGCGCGCGAGCCGCAGCGCCCCGAGCCGATGCAAGGCCCCTCCCGCGATGATGCCGACGAGGCGCTCGTCGAAGCACTCGCCGCGGCGCGCGAACGTGCCCTGCTCAACGACGCCGCCGTGGCGAGCTCGGTCAATGGCATCGCGATCCTCGACGCACAGGGACGCGTGGTGCAGGCCAATGCGGCCTGCGCGGTGATGCTCGGGCGCGACCCCACCGAGCTCGTCGGCACGCGCCTGAAGTCGCTCATGGAGACCGGCGGCGACCGAGGAGAGCCGCCCTCGGGCCCCACCTCAGAAGCCTCGCGCCGCGAGTACGTCGTCCGACACGGGGACACCGTGGTTCACATCCATATGACGAGTTCGCCGATCCCGGGCCCCGATGGTACGGTAGCCCGCACCGTGGCCGTGCTCGAGGACCTCTCTGAACGCCACCGGCAGGAAGAGCGGATCGCGCACCTCGCCCGCTACGACGCACTCACCGACCTGCCCAACCGACAGCACTTCAGTGAACAAGCGCGCGGCGCGATCGCCCGCGCCGACCGCGCCGGTCACTTGGTCGGCATCCTCTTCCTCGACCTCGACCACTTCAAGCACATCAACGACTCGCTCGGCCACGCGGTCGGCGACTCGGTGCTGCGGGCGACGTCGGCCCGTCTCGCGGCACAGCTCAGGCCGGGCGACGTGATCGCGCGGTTCGGCGGCGACGAGTTCGTGGTCCTCCTCGCGTCACTGCGCGACGCCAGTGAAGCCGGGGCGCTCGCCAAGCGGCTCCTCGCCGTGCACGAGGAACCGATCGCCGCCGGCGGCATCCTCCATCACGTCGGCGTCAGCGTGGGTATCGCACTCTTCCCCGACGACGGGCGCGATCTCGACGACCTGCTGCAGCACGCCGACCTCGCGATGTACCGCGCCAAATCCGACGGTCGACAGACGATGCACTTCTTCCATCAGCAGATGGACGAGCTCGCGGTACGCCGCGGCTCGATCGAACGCGCGCTGCACTCGGCGCTCGCACACGACGAGTTCCGAATCGCCTTCCAACCGCAACTGCGGCTGCGCGACGGCGCCCTGATCGGCGCCGAGGCGCTGATCCGCTGGCGCTCGCGCGAACTCGGCGACGTCTCGCCCAGCGAGTTCATCCCTGTCGCTGAGAGCCTCGGACTGATTCGGCCGGTCGGAGCACAGGTACTCGCTCGCGCGGCCGCACACGCGAGTCGTTGGGCACGCGACGGGATCGCCGACCTGCGGATCGCAGTCAATCTCTCCATGGCCCAGTTCCGCTCGCACGATCTCGCGGCCGAACTCGCGGCCACCGTCGCCGCCGCCGGGCGACCAGCGTCACGGGTGGAACTCGAGATCACCGAATCGATGCTCGCTGAAGACGCCGAACGCGCAGCGCGGAGCCTACGGACGCTGCATGCGTCGGGCTTTGAACTCGCGATCGACGATTTCGGCACCGGTTACTCGTCGATGTTCGCTCTGCAGCGCTATCCGCTGGCCCGACTCAAGATCGACCGGTCGTTCGTGAGCGACGTGGAGACCCACGCCAGCAGCGCGACGATCGTGCGCGCGACCGTCGAGCTGGCCCACGCGCTGGGGCTCTCGGTGCTCGCAGAGGGCGTGGAGACCGAGGGACAGGAGCACTTCCTGCGCGACGTCGGCTGCGACGAGGTGCAGGGATTTCGATTCTCGCGACCGCTGGAGGTGCCCGAGTTCGAGGCTTGGGTTCACCGATTCCAGGCTCGCCGCCCGGGCGACAGCCTCGCGCTTCCCGACCTCGGCTGACCTCGGCCGGCCGGAGCACCTTGCCCCGAACGGTGTAGCAAGCGAGCGTCCACACGGACCAAATCACCCCTCAGGAGGGAACCCATGCGCTTTTCCGCTCTCGTACTCACCGCCGCACTGGCGGCCGTCTCCACCACCGCCGTTGCCCAGGACGCTGATCGCTCGGTCGCGAACGGCGGCGTGAAGGTCGCCGGCTGGCTCGGCCGCATCGACCGTCGTCCGCTGTCGCAGGGCAAGACCGTCAACGACTCGCGCTTCGTCGCCGAGGGCACTGGCTATCGCATCTCCGCTGGTCCTGCCGGCAACTTCTGGAACCCCGCGAACACCGCCAGCGGCGACTACGAGGTGATGGCGACCTTCAAGGAACTGAAGATGGCCGCGACCCATCCGCATTCGTTCGGCCTCTTCATCGGTGGCGCCGACCTGCAGTCCGACAACGAGACGCTCATGTACTGCATCGCCTACGGCAATGGCACGTACGCGATCAAGACCTTCCACGGCGCCAAGGTCACGACGCTCGTGAATGGCGAGGCGAGTGACGCGGTGCACAAGGCCGATGCCAACGGCGAGTCGACCAACAACATCGCGTGGCGCGTGCGCGGCGGCACCGCCTCGTGCGTGATCAACGGCACCGTGGTGAAGACGCTCCAGCGCGCGGAGTTCGTCGCCGCCGATCGCCTCACGTCCACCGACGGCACGTACGGGATCCGTGTGAGCCACAATCTCGAGCTCCTGGTCAGCAGCATCATGAAGCACTAGGCGAGCACGGGAAGAGCACAGCAAGAGCACAAGGCGAGCACTGGACGCGCGGACTCCGGCGGACGGCTCGCCGGGACGGGCGCTGGGACGCATCTTGACGGGGTGGGCCTACGGGCTCACCCCGTCGTGCTTGCCGGATTCCAAAAAGGATATTACTGTATCGGAGTATAGGGGATATACCCTGACGACGACTCACACCTTTCGATAGAGCAGGAGTTGATCGTGCGTTCCCCCAGCATCCTCGTGGTCACGTCGCTCATGGCGGTCATCGCCTGCACCTCTGACGGCGCGTCCGAGAAGGCGCCCGCGGTCGCCGAGGCCAAGGCGGTCTCCTTCAACGAGGCGGCGTGGAAGCCTCATCGCGAAACCGACATCCCCAACGATTCCATGGGCGCGTCGATCCGCCGCGGGCTCTACCTCCTGCGCTTCACGCCCGAGAGTCTGCCGGCCTACGCGCCCGGGAACTTGCGGTGCACGAGTTGCCATCAGGACGACGGCCTCAAACCGACCGCGGCTCCGCTCACCGGCTCCCACGCTCGCTTTCCCAAGTACATGCCGCGCTCGGGCGCGGTCATCGCGCTTGCCGACCGCGTGAACTACTGCTTCACCCGCTCGCTGGCTGGTAGCGCGATCCCAGTGGGAAGTCGTGAGATGACCGACCTGCTCGCGTACATGGCCTTCATCTCCAAAGACATCCCGGTGGGCACCAACATCGCCGGTGCCGCCGGCCTCATCTCCATGCCGGACACGCTCAGCGGTGACGTCGCCCGCGGCGAGGCGCTCTTCACCGCGAAGACCTGTGCCACCTGCCACGGCGCGACCGGCGGCGGCGTCGGTCCCGTTCCAGCGCTCTGGGGCCCCAAGTCCTACTCGGTGGGCGCGTCCATGACGCGCCTCGAGCGCGCGGCGAGTTTCATCATGCACAACATGCCGCAGTCGGCGCCGGGTACGCTCACCGCGCAGGAAGCCTTTGACCTGTCGGCGTACATCAACTCGCACCCGCGCCCAGACTCTCCCGGCAAGGAGAACGATTGGCCCATGGGCGGCGCGCCCAGGGACGTCCCGTACGACACCAAGGGACACCCCGCGTTCAACGCCCCGCCGCTGATCAGGCGCGCCAACCCGCGCGGGTCGCTCGTGCCCAATCCTCCCGTCATCAGCCGAGGCACGCGCTAACCCGTGGCCATGAAAGTCCAAGACAACGCACTCACGCGCCGCGATCTGATCGCGGGCGCGGTCGGCACGATCGGAGGGGCCGTACTCGCTGGTTTGCCGACAGCGCTCCCGGGTCAGCCGACCGTACTTCCTGGCCAGCAACCCGCAGCCGCGCGCCCCGCCGTCCCCGCCGACGCGACCAAGCTCCAGGGTGGCACGACCACACCGCTCGGAGCACGCTCGGCCTTCGAGACGCCGTCGCGTGCACCGTACGGAGAGACAACCGGCTCGTCGCTCACGCCGCTGCAGGACCTCGCGGGCAACCTCACGCCGAGCGACCTGCACTTCGAACGTCATCATGCGGGCATTCCGGCGCTCGATCCCGAGCGCCACACGCTCACCATCCACGGACTCGTCGACCGGCCGCTGAGCTTCACGCTCGACGATCTCAAGCGCTTTCCGCAGGTCGTGCGGCAGTATTTCATCGAGTGCTCGGGCAACGGCCGCGCAGCGTATCGCGACCCCAAACCCGACATGACGGCGCAGAAGGTCGCCGGCATGGTGAGCACTTCCGAATGGACCGGCGTGCCGCTCGCAACGCTCTTTCGCGAGGCCGGCGTGAAGCCGCAGGCCAAGTGGTTCCTCGCCGAGGGTGGCGACGCCTGCCTCATGACCCGCTCGGTGCCGATCGAGAAGGCGTGGGACGACGCGATCATCGTCTGGGCGCAGAATGGTGAAGCGCTTCGTCCGGCGCAGGGCTATCCCATGCGCCTGCTCCTCCCGGGCTGGGAGGGGAACATCAACGTGAAGTGGATTCGCCGTCTGGAACTCGGCACGCAGCCCTGGATGACGCGTTGGGAGACGAGCAAGTACACGGACCCACTCCCCAACGACACGGCGCGTCGGTTCACCTTCGAGCTCGACGCCAAGTCGATCATCACGTCGCCGTCGCACCCAGGCACGATCAGCAAGCGGGGCTGGCACGCGGTGAATGGACTCGCGTGGAGCGGTCGCGGTCGCATCACGCGCGTCGAGGTGAGCGCCGACGGCGGCAAGAGCTGGGCGAATGCCGAGATGCTCGGCGAATCGCAGCCAAAGTCGACGGTGCGCTTTCAATACATGTGGGAGTGGAACGGTGGTGAGGCGCTGCTGCTGAGCCGCGCGACCGACGAGGCCGGCTTCGTGCAGCCCACACGCACGGCGCTGATCGCCGAGCGTGGACTCGGGACCGACTACCACTTCAACCCGGTTCTTGGGTGGAAGGTCGAACGCAGCGGCAGGGTCCTCTTTCACGGGGAGACGTGACCATGCGAGCTGCCCTTGCGAAGCGCGCGCGGTTCAGCGCGCTGTTGAGCGCAGTGGTCGGCGCGAGCGTCGGCGTGGTCGGATGCGGCGGCAACCACGACTCCGTCCCTGTGAGCGATCCCAGCAACGCCGCCATGAGCGGCGCGGCGGTGAGCGGTTCGAGCGCGGCTCCAGTGCGCTTCGCGGACTACGACGCCGGTGCGGTGGCTGGCGGCCCCGGTGCAGGCAAGCGCTACAGGCTCGGCGGTGCCGCGACCTCAGCGACCATAGCGAAGATGGACCGCGACATCGGCCCCGACGGCGCCGAGCTCCCTGCGGGCAAAGGCTCGGTCGCCGAAGGCGGTGCGCTCTACAAGACGCAGTGCGCGATGTGCCACGGCGTGAACGGCGAAGGGATGGCCCCGGCCTTCCCGCGACTCAGCGGTCGCGACGCCGCCGCCGAGGGATTCAAGTTCGCGCGCGATCCCAAGCTGCCGCATTCGATCGGCAACTACTGGTCGCACGCCACCGCGCTGTTCGACTACATCCGGCGCGCCATGCCGCACACCGCGCCCGGTTCACTCACCGACGACCAGGTCTACGCCCTCACGGCGTACCTGCTCGCCGTGGACGACGTGATCGCCAAGGACGCGACGCTCGACGCACGCGCGTTGCGCGCCGTGAAGATGCCGTACGCTGACCGCTTCGTGCCGGACGACCGTCGGCCGAACGCGCCCAAGTAACCCCTCAACGCCGGAGCACGCATGACCCTCGCTGCCACCTCTCCCCCGACCTCGCCTCCCCGGGCGGCGCCACACGCCGCAGGCGAGGCGCCCACCGAGAAGACCCCGTGGGTGTTCTACGGGATCCTCTTCGGGCTCCTCGGCGCCGTCTCGATCCTCGTCTGGGGACCGATCGGCGTCTCGGGCACATATCCGCGCGTCATCGGCGCGATCATGCAGATCGTCGACCCGGCCTACGCCGAGTCCAATCCGTACTTGAAGAGGATGGGTTCGCTCTTCAAGCCCGAGACCTTCCTTGTGCTCGGCCTGCTCATCGGCGGCTTCCTCGGTGCCAAGGTCAATCGCGAGAAGGCTCCCAAGTGCGAGATGATCCACGGAGGTGAGACCACCACGGGCAAGCGCTACCGCGACGCTTTCATCGGTGGTTTCTTGATCGTCGTTGGCGCGCGCATCGCCGGCGGTTGCACGAGCGGCCACATCATCTCCGGCATCACCCAGCTCTCCGTGAGCGGGTTCATCTTCGCGGCCGGCGTCTTCGCGACCGGCATCGTCACCGCCAAAATGCTCAACAGCCGCCGCGCGGCAGGGGTCTGACCATGCTCATCCCATTCCTGTCCGTCCTGATCGGCGTCGCGATGGGCTTCTTCATCCAGCGCGTGCGCGCGTCGAGCCCGGGCATGATCGCCAAGAACCTGCGCCTCGAGAACATCTCGGTGATCAAGTTCATGGCGCTCACCATGGCCGTCGGCATGATCGTGGTGTATTCGCTCTCGCTCGTGATCCCGACGCTGCTGCACTTCGATGTGAAGCCCACCTACGTGGTCGGCGTGTTGCTGGGCGGTCTTGTATTCGGAGTCGGCTTCGGACTCGGCGGCTACTGCCCCGGCACCTGCGTCGTCGGCATCGGCGAGGGGCGCAAGGACGCGATCGTCGCGATCTTGGGCGGCGTGGTCGGTGCACTCGCGTTCACGCTCGCGTACACCACGCTGGTCGAGCCGATCGTGAAGATCGCCAACCTTGGCAAGATCACGCTCGCCGACGTGCTGCACCTGCCGTCGATCGTCGTCGCGCTCGTGGTGGGTTCGATCTTCATCGCGGCGGTCAAGTTCCTCCCGACCGAGTTCAAGAAGGGCTGACGGCGGCCCCACCACCGCGCGTACGCAGCAGGACGAAGCCCCCGGCGGAGTGATCCACCGGGGGCTTCGTCCCTCTCCCTCACGGGCCATACCGGCGCCCGCTGGACCCGCCTAGGGCTTCGCGGGGCGGATCGTGAATCCCATCAGGAACGACGTTATCGACAGCGAGTTCTTCACCGAGGTGCCCGGGACCGGTCCCGGACGGTACATCGCTCCTTCGATGGAGTTCTCGAACGCCTTATAGGCGCCGACGTTGAACTCCACGGTCGAGTTGATCGCGAATCCAAAGCCGCCGGTGATGTGATGCTGCACCACGGCCGGGGCAGGAATGTTGAACATCGACTGCTCGTCGGGGATCGGGTTCTGCGAGTAGTTGTAGCCACCGCGGATGGTGAACCGGTCGGTCGGCTTGAACTGCATGCCGACCGCGACCACGGCGATGTCCTCCCACCCGAAGCCCTTCACCGAACCGTCAGGGTTGTAGCCCTTCTCAGCGAAGCCCTTGGTGCTCGAGTACGTCACGTACTTGGCGTCGAGGCCGAGGTCGAGCCGATCGCTCGGCGACCAGGCGAGTCCGGCGCCGTACACCGCCGGCACATCCATGCGGAACTCGACGGTGCGCGCCGTCCCGTAGTTCGGGAGGTTAGGGTTCGCGTGCGTCATCTGGAACTCGAAGTCACTGAACAGCTGCGGTGAGGAGTACGCGAGGCCGAGCGACATGCGGGGCGAGAGCGCGTACTGCAGGCCGGCCTGGAAGCCGAAACCGAAGACCGCGTCGGACGCCGCGGCGGACGGATAGAAGGAGCGGTCGTCGAGCGTCCGTGGCGTGAGGTCCGGTCCCGGATCGTAGTCCGGCGCCGCGATCGCCATCGGCGTCACCGCCAGCGACTGCCAGTCGATGTTCGCCGCGAAGCCGATGCTCAGCTTGTCGGTCGGCTTCCACGCGAGCGCCGGCGAGATCTTGAGGAGCTGGAAGTTCGAATAGACCTGACCGAAGCCGTTGGGTGCGGGCATGAGGATCGGATTCGTCGGGTCGGCCGCGTAGTTCACACCGAAGCCACCGATGCCCAGACCCGAGAGCCCGATCACGAAACCGTTATCGAGCGTGGTGCTGAAGCCGAACGCCGGGATCGGAGAGAAGTCGGAGTCGCTGGTCGTGGAGCCCGACATGGGACCGAAGGAGGAGCTCACGGTGCGATCGGGCTTCAGGAGCTCGAATCCCATCTCGAGATTCGTGCCGCTGAACGAGGCGAGGCCCGCCGGGTTGTGGAAGAACGCACCAAGCAGACTGGCGTTGGCGGCAATACCGATGCCGCCCATTGCGGAGTTCACGGCGCCAACGCCGTGCAAGAGATGTCCATCGGTCGCGCGGGCAGCCCGCGGCGCGACGAGGACGGCGATGGCCACGAGGGCCTTGGACCAGGAGCTGAGCATTGAACTGCACCTCTGACATGGGGGAATGGGACCGACTGGAGAACGGGGACAACAGAACGCGGAGGCTCTCATCGGACCTCCCGGACACGACCGACCGCACGGTCCACCGCCCCGGCGATCGCCGGGTCCCGTGGAAAAGCGCGTTCGAAGTCGGCCTGACGCGCGGCGCGGTCACCGTGATCCGTGGCGGCCGGTGCTCCGGGCGCCGCACGTCTGAGCCAGAAGGCGCGATACGCGTCGGCGCGCGAAGGCAGACGCGCATCGAGTAGAGCGGCACCACAGCGCACGGCGGCCAGACTCGCCCGTCGCGCGCCGTCGGCGTTCGTCGCCTCGAATCCGACGACGCCTTGCGTCGCGCGCGTGATCGCGGGGAAACAGACCTCGCGCACGAAGGCGAGAAGCGGAGCGCTCGCGTCGGCGTCGGATGCGAAGTCGCCGACCGCGACCTGGTTGTCGGTGCGGTCCGACGTCCCGGCGAAGATCCGTCCCTCGGTGCCGATGCCCGGGGCGACGATCAGTCGGCCTGCATCGAGGCGCTCGAGGGTGAACCAGCGCGAGAGCGCCGGCAGGTAGAGTGAGTCGAGCTCGCGCTGCAGGCCGGCGAGTCGCGCGGGCGCGGGCGGTATGACCGATGATCGGCGTTCGAGGGCGGCAGCGAGTTCGGGCAGTCGCGCGCTCCGCACGTCGGTGGAAAGCGTGCGGGCGAGCGCCCCGACCAACAGCGCTGCGCGCGGTGTGGGCGGGCGGGCCGGCGTACTCGCCGCGCCGCGCAGCGCCGCCGCGAGTGCGGCGCGGTCGGCGGACGGATGGTACAGCGGTGCGAAATGGAGGATCTCGCTCTCGCGCGTGCGCGCGAGCGCGCTCGCGAGGTCCCGCTCGGCTGGAGGAATCGCCCCGCTGCGCACCTCGACCAGCGGGAACGCTCCAGCCCCCGGAAGCCGCAGGTCGGCCATGAGGTCGAACCATGCAAGTGCCCCCGCCGGGCTCACGACCGACCAACGTCCTGGCGCCACGCTCCGGCTTGTGGCGCGCGTGGCGCTCGTGGCAGGCTGAAGCGGCGCCTGCCCTCCCAACGCCGACAAGTTCCAACCGCCCGAACCCGCCAGCAGCGCGGCGACGAGGATCAGGTTGCATGCGCCCGAGGGCGGCCGGGGTGCGTGAATCGATTTCATATGCTAGATACTGCATATCCCTATCTACGACAAACGGCAAGAGTGACGTCCCTTGCCGCAGTGTCGGGGGACCCCGCGCCCCGGCCCTGATCCGTCCTGCTATGTTACTCCACACCATGGCCCTGAAGACCAAGCCGCAGCCGCGCCGCACCGCGACTCCAGAGTTGCTCGCCATGGTGGCGGGCAGGTTCCGGGCGCTCGCTGAGCCTGCACGCCTCGCGATCCTCCACGCCCTCCAGAACGGACCGCTCACCGTCACCGAGCTCGTGAAGCAGACCGGACTCGGCCAGGGCAATCTCTCGAAGCACTTGCAGCAGCTGCACGCGGCGGGCTTCCTCTCACGCACGCGCAAGGGGCTCTTCGTCCATTACGCGCTCGCCGACGACGACGTCTTGGCGCTCTGCGAGATCATGTGCGGGCGCCTCGAGGTCGACCTCACGGCGGCCCGCGCGAAGGTCACCAGCCGCTGAGTCGCGTCACGCGGCCCTCTGTACCGACCGCCCAACCCGTGCGTCCCGCTGTGAAGCCGACCGCCCAATAGTTCGCGCTGTCGATCGGCACCCAGCTGCCGCCAAGGTCCGCGCTCCACGCGCTCCCACTCGGCCCCACCGCCACGACGGTCGGCCTGCGCGCACCGGGCACGAAGCTGCCGCCCCACGTCCCCACCTTGAACGACGGCGCGCTCCGCGGCCGCCAGGTGTCGCCACCGTCGCCAGTGATCGCGACGAGCGTGTCACCGGGCCTCACACCGTAGCCGCCGCCGATGACCATGCCGTGCTTCTCATCGCGAAAGGTCACCGACTGCGCGCCGCTCCCCTCGTGCGTCGTGATCGGCAGAGTCTCGAGTGCCCAGGTGCGACCGAAGTCGGCGGTGCGCAACAGTCGTGATCGCGCCGGCGTGTTCATCACGATCCATGCGCGCCCCTGCGGTCCGGTGGTGAGGCAGGTGCCGCTCGCGGCGAAGCTCCCTTCGCCGGACTCCGCTCGCGGCAGCGACGTGGGCGCCACGCGCGTCCACTGCTCGCCACCGTCCGACGTGAGGAGCACCGCCATCTCCGTGTCGATCGCGTCGCCGATCACGATGCCGCGACGTGCATCCCAGAAGCCCATGCAGTCGTAGAAGCCTTTCGCGTCGGGGTTGGTGAATTGTCGCGTCCAGTTCGCGCCGCCATCGGTGGTCCGATAGATGCGTGACGCCGCGCCGTTGCCGATGCTGAGCAGCCAGGCGGTGCGCGCGTCGAGTGCATGCACGTCGCGGAACTGCAGCGAGTCGGCGCCGGGCACGCGGCCGGCCGTCCACGTGGTGCCGCCGTCGGTCGTCCGGATCCAACTGCCCCCGGCACCGCTCGCCCACGCGACGGAATCGCTCACCGCGCTCACGGCGATCAGCACCGCCGTGGTACCGCTGGTCTGCGAGGTGTGCGACACGACGACCGGCACCGGCGCTGGCGCTGGCGCGGGCGCGGGCGCACAGGCCACAGCGGCGATCGCCAACACGGCGATGACGATCAGGGAGACCATACGATCGCGATGTTCCAGCATGCGGGGTCTCGAGTGGTGGCCCCGCAAAGCTACTCGCACCACATCGCAGGGGGATGGTTTCAGGGACACGGTATTCACTCGAGCCGCGCGATCGACCGCGACAGATTCTCCCTCGCGCGAAACTCATCAACGTCGAACGCGCCACTCGTGTAGATCCGCTCGCGTGCGACGAACCCCCGGAGCACCTCGCGCCGCTTACCGCGGAACACGGGTCCGGGCACCCACGCATACTCTCCGCGGATCTGCTCCTCGTACTCGTCGAATCGAGCCGGCTCCGCCGCGAGGATGCCGAGGTCCACGTCCACCAGCAGCGCTGCGTCGCCGGGCGCGGGGAGCGCCTCGTGCCGCGTCGCCATGATCAGGGCGCGTACCCGATCACGCGCTGGTTCCGGGAGCCTCGCACGTTCCAGCACACCGACGGCGAGCTCCGCGCTGCGCGCCTCGTTGTCGCTCGCGAGCGGGTCGTAGACCGCGTCGTGATACCAGAGCGCGATGTCGAGTTCCCCCGGCCGCTCGGCTCGCGCGAGCACACGCTCGAGCCGATCGAAGCACTCGTCGAGGTGGCGGAGCGTGTGGTACCGCCTCTGCGGCTCGGCGTACCGCGCGAGGACCGCGTCGCGCGCGGTGACGTCTGCGTCAATACCGAGTGCTCGCGCGGTGCGCGCCCAGCGCGCCGGCCAGTCAGCGATCATCGGTACGGCGGGTGCACGGCATTCCTCAAGCTAGGGTCGGGGGAGCCGCGGGGCGATCGTGCGACTACAGCCGTCTGAGGTACGTGACCTTGAGCCGCATCCCGCGCCCCTGCAGCCGCGAGAGCGACGTCGGATCGCCACGATCCTCGTTGAGCACGAGGAAGAGGTCGCTGCCGGGCCGGAAGATGTACTGGAACCGGAGGTTCGCGCGGACGTTCTGGTCGAGTCCGTTGTATTGCACGAGCGTATTGAGGAACATCTGCGCCGTGAACGCCCAGCTCAGCCGCGTCGAGAACAGATCCGCGACGAGCGCTCCGCTGGGGACGTTCACCCAACTGCGCGTGCCGTCCACGGCAAGAGCGAGGTGCTTGCCGCCCCGCACCGTCAGGCCCGTCGTCACACGCGAGAGGGTGCCACCGAACGTACTTTCGCGTTCGCCGTTGGCAGTGAGGACCACCGTCCGCGCGGGATTGGTCGAAGCGAAGAATCCGTCGACACCGTTGTCGTACGCTCCGGCGGGTACGGGAACCGAGTCGGCGATATCGAATGCCTCGTCGATCCGCGTGCCGCCGTTGCGGTGATAGAACGTCATGCTCTCGCCGCCGTTCCAATTGAGATCGACGGCATTGGCGACCCGCCAGTCCTGCAGCGCGCCGTCGAGCCGGGCGACGTAGTCACTGAAGTTGAGCCAGCTCACCGTGCGCAACCCCAGCACCGTGGGGCGCCAAGTGAGGCGCGTGTTGCCGCCGGTCTGCTGGATATCGTTCCGCGTGACGAAGCCGAGCTGCGCGTCGGCCTCGCGGCCGACCCGCAGGTGCCCCACGTTGAAGCCGTAGCGCCCCGTCTCTGCCGTCACGGCAATGCGCGATGCGCCGCCATCGCCGCCCGGACCACCGGTGGTGGTCTGCGCGGCGAAGCCCTGGATGTTGATCGTCTGCGACGGCCACAGGCTGAAGTCCATGCCGCCGACCGTGTTGTACTCGCTGCCCATGCGGCGATCGGTCGCCATCGCACCGATGTAGTTGTTGCCGCCGATGTCGCGCTTGAGCCGAAGCACGTTGAACGCGGTCACTCCCTGGTCGAACGCGCTGTCGGTCACCATCGAGAGCAGTCCGACCGTCTGGTCTCCGAGCCGTCCGGTGAGGCGCGCGCCACCGAGCACCGGCACCGGCCCGTCCTCGGCGATGCCGATCTGCCGCGAGAAGAACATCAGGAAGGGCGGTGGTCCGAACATCTCGCGCGCACCGAACTCGAACACTCCCGCGTTCTCGAGGAAGAACTCGCGCTTCTCCGGGAAGAAGAGCGAGAAGCGCGTGAGGTTCACCTGCACATTGTCGGCCTCGACCTGTGCGAAGTCGGTGTTCACGGTGGCGTCGAGCACGAGCCCCGGACCCACCTGCGCCTTGAGTTCGCCGCCGATGCCGCGCCGCGGCGTGTCCTCGAGCCGATCGGTGGTCTCGTCGCGCTCGCGGTCGGAGCCGAGCAGGAGGTACGGCCGTACCTCGACGTTGCGGCGCGGACGCGGCAGAGCTTCGAGCCCACTGAGGTGTCCCGCGAGGCTCACGCGAGCGAAACCGCCGCCGTCGCGAGTCCACCCCTGCCAGAGCACCTCCTCGTTCTTCCGACGGATCATCCGGTACACGTTGAGGCCCCACTCGGCGTCGCCCGGCTGGTAGCGCAGCGACCGAAACGGGATAGCGAACTCCGCTGACCAGCCGTCGGCAGTGCGCGCCGAGGCCACGCGCCAGATGCCGCGCCAGTCGACGTTGAACTCGCGTCCCTCGTCGGTGAGCAGCGCGTCGAACTCGGCACCGTTGGCGTTGGTCGCGAACACCATCGCGTTGCGGTGGTCGTGCAGGCCGTCGATCAACAGCGCGACGCCGTCGTCGCCACCGAACTGCGGCGGTCCGCCGAAGTCGGTCACCATGAGCTTGTCGCGCTCGAGGATGCGTGCGATGACCTTGTCCGGCTCGCTGTCGAAGGCGTGTACGGCGATGTAGAGCGTGGTCTCGTCGAACAGCACGCGCACTTCGGTGCGTTCGGTGGCGGCGGCGCCCTCGAGCGGTTCGCGTTGCCGGAGGTCGTCGATCGACGTTGCGGCGCGCCAGGCGACATCGTCGAGGCGGCCGTCCAGAACGGGCGCCGCGGTGCCGGAGGGTATGAGCACCCCGGTGAGCGTCGCCGGAGCGGCGGGTTGTTGGGCGCGGAGCGCGCCGACCGCAAAGACCGAGACCGTCACGAGCGCTGCGCACCTCGTCATCGCGTGCCGCGCCGACTTGGCGCACCTCACGCGCGCAGGATCAGCGCGCAGCAGGTCACGGCCCCCTCCGCCTTCGCGAGCTCCGACGCGTCGACGCACACCGGCCTGTAGCCACGCGCCTCGAGCCGCGCGCGCGTAAGAGGATACGACGCGCCGTAGAGCAGCGCCTCACCCACGCGCACGATGTTGGCGCCCATCGGCTCGGCGGGGTCGACCTCGATGATCTCGACACCCGCGAGCCCGTGCCGGTCGACCCACTGCGGATTGAGCAGCACGGTACGATCGTCCACCGCCGTCACGGCCGTCTTGAGATGCAGGCAGCCCGTGACGTCGAGCGCCTCGACCGTGTATCCATGCGGCGCGAGCGCTGCGCGCAACTGCGCGATCCCCACGTCATTCGTGCGGCCGGTGCGGCCGGCGAACACGCGCTTGCCGACCACGAACACGTCGCCACCATCGAGCGTCCCCGGCGCCATGATGTGGGCGATCGGACGTAACGGCGCGAGCACGCGCTCCACCGCGGCCGTCTCACCGCGCCGGGACTCCGCACCGGGACGCGTGATCACCGCGATCTCGTCGAACACCACCGCGGTGTCCTCAATGAACACCGAGTCCGGATGATCGAGTGCGGGCTCCACCTCCTGCACCGCGCACCCGAGCGCGACCAGCGCTCGGGTGTACTCGGCGTGCTGCGCCCGCGCGGCCGCGACGTCGATCGGCGTACGGTCGAGGTGCGTGAGCTCGCACTCCGCTATGCGGGGCGAGATCGCGCGCGTGAGCGCGACGAACCCGGTGGGCGTGTTGGCTGCAGATGACATAGCGGCGAAAGGTGGTCGGCCCCGAGAAGCCACGCAATGCGCACGGCGGCAGGGACGGTATATTCCTCGTCATGAGTGCCCGCACGAGCGCCCACCTCCCCGAAAAGCAGACGGTCCTGCACAGCTGGACCGCGCAGGATCGCTGGGATGCCCCGACGGTGGTCGGGGGCGAAGGTGCGCACTTCTTCACTGCAGACGGACAGCGGATCCTCGACCTGTCGAGCCAGTCCGAGTGCTGCAATCTCGGCCACCAGCACCCGGCGGTGGTGAACGCGATCAAGGCTCAGGCCGACCGACTCTGCTACATCGCGAACGCCTGGGGGGCCGAGCCGCGCGCGCGACTCGCCGAGCTGCTGCTCGAGAAGAGCGGGTTCACCGGTGGGCGCGTCTTCTTCACGCTCGGCGGTGCCGACGCCAACGAACATGCGGTGAAGTTCGCGCGGCAGGCACAGGGGCGCGCGCGAGGGCTCGTGATCGCGCGTGACCGGTCGTACCATGGCGCGAGCTACGCGACCATGGCGTACTCGGGCGATGCTCGCACTCGGACGGCCTCCGACCCCACCGCGCAACGGGTACTCCATGCGATGCCGCCCTACGCGTACCGCTCGCCATTCGGTCCCGGCACCGATGCCGAGTGCGGACTGCGCGCCGCTGCGCATGTGGAGCAGTTGATCGTACGCGAGGGTGCGCACGAGGTGGCCGCCGTGCTCATGGAAGTCGATGCCGGCACCAATGGCATCGTGCCGCCCGACACCTACTGGCCGGCCCTGCGCGACGTGACGCGGCACAACGGCACGCTCCTGATCGCCGACGAGGTGATGAGCGGATTCGGTCGTTGTGGTGAGTGGTTCGCCTGGCAGCGCCACGGCGAGGCGGGCCGTCCGGACATCATGACGCTCGCCAAGGGACTCACCGGCGCGCACCTGCCGCTCGGCGCTGTGGTGCTCTCGGCGGAGGTCGCCGCGCGGCTCGAGCATGAGATGCTCTACACGGGGCTCACCTACTGCGGCCATCCGCTCAGCTGCGCGGCCGGGGTCGCGGCCGTTGAGGCGTACGCGAACGAGGACCTGATCGCGCGCTCGCGACGGCTGGGTCGCGTGATGTTCGACCTGCTGAGGGAGATGCAGGGTCGGCATGCCGTGATCGGCGACGTGCGCGGTGGTCGTGGGCTGTTCGCGGTACTCGAGCTCGTCGCCGATCGCGCGACGCGCGCGCCGCTGGCGGAGTGGCCGAGTGCGCCGCCGGCCCTGAGCGCGCTGGTGCGCGATGGGCTTGAGGCGGCTGTCTCGTTCGCGACGCGCGGGAATCTCCTGCTGCTCGCGCCACCGCTCGTGATCGCCGAACAGGATCTCGTCGAGTCACTTGGCCTGCTCGACCGTCTGCTCGCGCGACACTTCCCTGCCGCTGGAGTCGCATGATGACCGGAACCTTGGCTGACCCGACGATGCCTCCACTCCGTGCCGCCGACCACGCGCTCTTCGAGGCCGCGCTGAAGGAGACCCGCGGACGGATCGGACGCACCTATGGGCTGCTGATCGGCGGTGAGGAACTCGCCGCGCATCGAGTTCGTACGCAGCACTCGCCGACAGATCGCGGACTCGCACTCGGTCACTTCGCGGCGGCGACCGAGATCGAGGTGGGTCTCGCGTTCACTGCGGCACACGCGGCGTTCCCGGGGTGGGCTGCGACGTCGGAGTCGGACCGCCGCGGAGTGGTGCGGCGCGTTCTCGCGCAGTTCGAGGCACGCGCGTTCGAGCTCGCGGCCGTCCTCTCACTCGAGGCCGGCAAGACGCGGCACGAGGCGCTGCGCGAGGTGTGGGGCACCACGGAGCTGATCACCGCGTACTGCGATGAGTGGGCGAGCCACGGGTTCGTGGCCACCGGCAGCAGTCGCGCGGCGGCGCATGCGAGGATGGTGCCGCACGGCGTGTGGACGGTGTTCGCGCCGTTCCATCATCCGCTCGCACTGGGCGCCGCACCGGCAGCCGCAGCGCTCCTTGCGGGCAACACCGTGGTCCTCAAGTCGGCCGAGGAGACGTCGTGGTCGGCACGCATCTTCGCCGAGATGGTCCGCGATGCCGGGGTACCCACCGGCGTGTTCAACCTGATCTCGGGCGCGCCCAAGGACATGGGCGATTCGATGTTCCATGACGTTCGCGTTGCCGGCACGACCTTCACCGGGGCGCGGTCGGCGGGACGCCCACTCGCGCAGATGATGTGGACGTCGCACCCTTCGCGGCCCTGCGTGGCGGAGTTCACCAGCAAGGCCGCGCGGATCGTGACGGCGACGGCGGACGTCGATGCCACCGCAGCGAGCATCGCTCGAGACGCGTTCGGACTCACTGGTCAACGGCCTGGCGCACTGTCGTACCTCGTCGTGCACCACGACGTGGCCGACGCGCTTGCCTCGCGACTCGCGTCGCTCGCGTCCGCGCTGCACATCGGCGACCCGACGCTTCCTGAGACCCAGGTCGGTCCACTCGTCTCGCCGGACGACCATGCGCACTACCGACAGGTGACGCATCAGTTGCACGAGCACGGCGCCCGGGTGCTGTTCGGCGGGGAGACGTTGAGCGCTCATGGGCTTGGTGCGGGCCACTTCGTCGCGCCGACGCTCGCCGACGTGCCGACCGACCAGCATCCATGCTGGGGCCGCGAGTTGCTCCTGCCCCTGCTGTTGATGCGCCGCTTCCGCACGCCGGACCGTGCGGTGCTCACCATCAGGGACCTCAAGCGGACCTCCACCGTGCGGGTGTACGGCAACGACGAGGACGCGGCTTGGTTCACACAGGCGCTCGCGAACGTCGCCGAACATCCGGACTCGCTCGCACTGGAGCGAGCGACGAGCGCGTGGACATCGATGCCTGCTTCGCTCCGCGCTGAGGAAGAGGCCGCGCCCGCTGCCGCTGACGCGCTGAGCGCGCTGCACGCGTATCTGGCGCAATATCTCGGCGCGGAATCGGCGCCGGTCACGCCATGAACGCGCAGCTGCTGTCGCTGGCCGACGCTATTGCACTGCATGTGCAGGACGGCATGACCGTCGCGCTCGAGGGCTTCACGCATCTCATTCCGTTCGCTGCCGGCCATGAGCTCATCCGCCAACGACGCCGCGACCTCACGCTGGTGCGGATGACGCCCGATCTCATCTACGACCAGATGATCGGCATGGGGTGTGCGAAGGCGCTGACCTTCTCCTGGGGCGGCAATCCGGGCGTGGGTTCACTTCACCGACTGCGCGACGCGATCGAGCATGCCTGGCCGCATGCGCTCGCGCTCGACGAGCACAGTCATGCCGGCATGGCCGTGCGCTACTCAGCCGGCGCGAGCGGACTGCCGTTCGGCGTGCTGCGTGGCTCTACCGGCACTGACCTTCCCGCAGCCAATCCCGCACGCATCTCGCAGATCGCCTGCCCGTTCACTGGTGAGCGGCTCACCGCGCTTCCGGCGATCACGCCCGACGTGACGATCCTCCACGCGCAGGAGGCCGATCGCGAGGGGAACGTGCTGCTGCGCGGGATCGTCGGCGCGAGCCGCGAGGCGGCGATGGCGGCGCGTGCGGTGGTGGTCACGGTGGAACGCATCGTCGAGACGCTCGACGCGCCGATGAATGCGTTCGTGATCCCCGGCTGGCAGGTGGCGGCGATCGCCGAGGTGCCGGGAGGTGCGTATCCGTCGTATGCGCTGGGGCACTATGCGCGCGACAATGCGTTCTACTTGGCGTGGGATGAGATCGCGCGGTCGCGCGACGGGTTCCGTGCGTGGATGGAGCAGCATGTGCTTGGCACGGCTGACCATGCGGGCTTCTTGCGGAGCGTGGGGGCCGCCGAGTGACGCGCACGCGTCAGCATTCAGCCCCCGCCACGCGACCACCGCGTGCCGCAGAGAGCCAGCACCTCACCTGGCGTGCGGATCTCGATCGGAGCCGTCCGGAAGTGCTTCGTATCGCGTGTGACGAGATAGTCCGCACCAACGCCCAGAGCGGCCGCGACCTGTACCGCGTCCTCGAAGTCCTTGAGACCGAGGGTCCGCGCGCGGTGCATGTCCTCGCGACCGACTGCGGCGACATCGACAATGGAGAGCAGATCGCGGACAGCGGAGAGTGCGACGTGGCGGGTCCGCGCGCGCTCCACGAGATAGCGGCCCAGTATGACGCCGAGCAGGACGTTCGTGTCGAACAGGACGCGCACCGGGCGCGCTCGTTCACGCAGACGAGCGGGAGTTCGGCGAGCGGTGGCCACGGATCAGCGGAGCCCGTGCTTCGTGGCGAGATGTGCGTGGTGGTCGGCCGCCGCACCGATGCCGACTCCGACGCCGCGGAGTCGTCGCACGACGGGCGTGAGTCGCTCTGCGTCGCCATCGAGCGGCAGGGCGCGCAGGAAGTCGCCAACGAGTTGCGAGATGCTGATCTCGTGGCGTGCGCTGTACACCTGTGCGCGCGCGAGCACGTCGGGATCCAACGAGATGTTCATCGCCCGCTTGGCTGCGCCAGGCTTGAGTGGTGGGCGACCCGCGTGACGCTTCTTGCTGATTGCCATGAATCCTCCATGCGCATTGATATCATCACTATATGCGCATTGATAGATTCGCCCAACCGCGCCCGGGCCGCGGCATGACCGCGTACACGTCCGACGAGATGATGACCGTCGCCGCTGCGAGGCGATTGAAGAACAGCGCCGTCTGCTTCGTCGGCATCGGCCTGCCCAGCGCGGCGTGCAACCTCGCGCGACTCACGCATGCACCGGACCTGGTGCTGATCTACGAGAGCGGGACGGTAGGGACGCGACCGACCGTGTTGCCACTCTCGATCGGGGATGGCGAGTTGGCCGAAACGGCGCGCAGCGTGATCCCGCTGCCGGAGATCTTCACGCACTACCTGCAGCGGGGGCGTGTGGACGTGGGGTTTCTTGGTGCGGCGCAGGTGGATCGGTCCGGCAATCTCAACAGCACCGTGATCGGGGAGTATGCGCACCCCACGGTACGGCTGCCCGGATCGGGTGGGGCGCCAGAGATCGCGTCGCAGGCCAAAGAGGTGTTCGTGGTGATGAAACAGTCGCCGCGGACGTTCGTGCCGAAGCTCGACTTCACGACGAGTGCGGGGCGACCGAGTGCCATCATCACGGATCTCGGGGTGTTGGAGCCGGAGGGCGCGGCGCGGGAGATGGTCCTGGTGGCGCTGTATGAGGGCGTGACGGTCGAGCAGGTACGGGCGGCATGCGGATGGCCGCTGCGCGTGGCGGCAGCGCCGGTCGCGGTCGCGCCGCCGACGGGCGATGAACTGCGCGTGCTGCGGGCCTTGCATGCGCGAACGACGGCGGCGCATGCGCGTCGGGTGCGGATCCGAATCGCTCGACGCGCTTCTGGTGCGAACCCTTCGAGCGCGGCAACTTCCGGTACCGTAGCCGCGTCAGCTCCGACCCGCCCTCCCATCGCCCCGTCATGAAGTCCCCACACATCCGCACGCCGCTCCCGGGCCCCAACGCCGTCGCCCTCATCGCCCGCGACGCGAAGGTCGTCTCACCCTCCTACCCGCGCGACTACCCCTTCGCGATGTCGCACGGCAAGGGCGCCGAGGTCTGGGACGTCGACGGCAACCGCTTCCTCGACTTCGCCGCCGGCATCGCCGTCTGCTCCACCGGGCACTCGCATCCCGACGTCGTGAAAGCGATCACCGACGCGGCACAGGGCTTCCTCCACATCTCGAGCGACTACTGGCACGAGCGCCAGGTACGACTCGGCGAACGCATCGCCGAGGTGAAGCCCATGGGCGACGAGCCGGTGCTGAGCTTCATGTGCCAGAGCGGCACCGAGAGCGTGGAGGGCGCACTCAAGCTCGCTCGCTATGTCACCGGCCGTGGCCGCTTCATCGGATTCCTCGGCGGCTTTCACGGCCGGACCATGGGATCGCTCGCCTTCACGAGCAGCAAGTACACGCAGCAGGCGGGCTTCTTCCCCACCATGCCCGGCGTGACGCATGTGCCCTACCCCAACAACTATCGACCGCTCTTCGCCGGTGACGACCAGGGGAAGGCGGTGCTCGATTACATCGAGAACGTCCTCTTCGCGCACAACGTACCGGCCAAGGAGGTCGCAGGAATCCTCATCGAGCCCATCCAGGGCGAGGGCGGCTACGTGGTGCCGCCCGAGGGATTCCTGCAGGGCCTGCGTGCGCTCTGCGACCGGCACGGCATCATGCTGATCTTCGACGAGGTGCAGTCCGGCGTGGGGCGCACCGGCAAGATGTTCGCCGCGCACCACGAGGGCGTCGTCCCCGACATCATGTGCCTCGCCAAGGGACTCGCGAGCGGCATGCCGATCGGGCTCGTGGTGGCCAAGAAGAAGCACATGGAGCAGTGGAAGCGCGGCGCGCACGGCAACACCTATGGCGGCAATCCCGTCTGCTGCGCGGCGGCGATCGCAACGCTCGACTTGGTGGAACGCGAGTACATGGCCAATGCCGCCACGGTCGGTGAGTACTTCATGGCGCGGCTCGGTGACTGGCAGACGCGCGAGCCGAGCATCGGCGAGGTGCGTGGCCGCGGCTTGATGATCGGGATGGAGCTCGTGAATGGTGCCGGCGACACGACGCCAGCGCGCAAGCTCTGCGACGATCTCGTCACGCGCGCCTATCACAACGGGCTGCTGCTGCTCTCCTGCGGTGTGAGCACGGTGCGGTTCATGCCGCCGCTGTTGATCACGCGCGCGGATGTGGACGAGGCGATGACGATCCTCGAAGCGAGTTTGGCTGAGGTGCGCGCGTAGCGCAGCGGCACCAGATGCAACGCGCGAAACGACACCTCAGCGTGGCGGCGCTTTTCGCGGGATCCGCTCCTCCGCCATCGCCGCATGGTACACATACGACGCCATGATCGTCGCGTTCTTGATCAGGTCCTGCTCCTGGATCCCCTCCAAGAAGTCGACGTTCGTGTGTCCCCCAGTGCCCGGCGTGCGATCCTGCAGGAACTGAAAGCCCGGCAACCCCACCTCGTCGAACGCGATGTGGTCGGTGCTTCCCACGCTCTGATTCGAGACGGCCGTCATGCCGAGGTCGCGGAAGGGTTCCATCCACGCGGTGAGCACGGAGCGGGCCGACTCGTTCCCCTGCAGATAGATGCCGCGATACTGCCCGGCACCGTAGTCCTGATTGAAGTACGCCGAGAGCTTCTCATACGCGGGCCTCACGCCCACCGTCGCGTCGCGCGGATCGCCGAAGTGCTGCCGCACGTACGCGCGCGAACCGAAGAGCCCCTGCTCCTCGCCCGCCCAGAGCGCGATGCGGATGGTGCGCTTGGGCTTCACACCGATCGCCTTCAAGATGCGCATCGCCTCGAGAGCGACCGCGACACCCGACGTGTTGTCGCTCGCGTTGGGGCTCGCGTGCCAGGTGTCGAAGTGCGCGCCGAGCATCACCACCTCACCACGCGGGTCGGTGCCGGTGATCTCACCGACAATGTTCATGGCCTGTTCAACGCGGTCGCCGATGCGATTGCGCACCTCGACCTCGATCCTGACCAGGATGCCGCGCTTGATGATGCGGTACATCCGGTTGTAGTGCTCGGGCGTGATCACGATCATCGCTGGCGAGTTTCGCATGCCCTCGGCAGACCAGCGATCGAGTCCCGAGCCAGGCCGTGAATATCCGGGCACCACTCCCATCCGGTTGCCGTCGGTCTGCATCACCACGGCAACGCCCTCGCTCTTGTAGAAGGCGACCTTCTCCACCGCGGTCATCACGGCAGGGTTGGGGATCGTGCGCGTAGGCGCAGGGCGCGTGGGCACGATCACGGTGTGCTCGAGCGCCGCGAGCTGCTCCTCAGTGTAGCGCGGCACGCCGTTGGTGAGTGTCGCGAGGTCGATGGTCGCAGGCCCCGTCACCAGCACGGCCTTCCCGCGTAGAGTACCGCGGAGCCTCTCCGCGTCGCCACGCGTCTGCAGGTCCACAATCACCGCCTCGGCGACGACCTTGCCGTCGGTGCCGGCCGTGTGCGCGATCGGGTACCCGATCATGGTCGTGTAGTCGGGCTCGAGCAGGTGGACCGACGCGTATTCGTTGTCCCACGTGACGCCGTAGTCCATGAACGGCTCGGCGGCGACGTTCGTGAGTCCCATGCGAGTGAGCTCGGCCTTCAGCCACGCTTGCGCGCGCTGCATGTCGCGCGACATGGTGAGGCGCGCGCCGAGGACGTCGACCATGTAGGCCTCGTACTCCATGACCTTGGAGTGCTGCAGGCCCTCCTCCCGGATCCTGGCGACGGTGGCCCAGTCGACGGAGACGGCCTGCGTGAAGGCGCTCGCGCTGAGGAGAATCATGGCGCCGATCGCGAGCGGCTTGAACGGTGCGTGCATGGAACTGCTCCAAGTGGGGAGATGCGACGGATCGTGGGAGGCAAACTGCGACAATCGATACCGCAGCGGAAGCGCCACGGGGGGACGCGCTGCGGGGGGAAGCGCTGCGATGGCATCGACGCGGTCCGCCGCGCGCTGCTCGCGCACCACGAGAAGGACTCGGCGCGCGCGATCGGCCGTGACCGCAAGGGCCTGCTGTCGTTGGTGCTCTATGCGCGCGGCATCGACCAGTGGCTCTGGTTCGTCGAGGCGCACCAGCCGTCGCGCCGACATTGATCGCTGCGGGTCGCGGCCAGCGTACGGGTCGCGACCTCACGCCTTGATGCGCATCATATCCGGGTCGTACATCGGCCTGAGCGACACGATCGCGGGGTAGCGCTTCCCCGCGATCTCGACGTCCCAGGTCCCGGCCTTGAGCCACGCCTCGTCGATCGGCACTGGGGCGCGCTCGATCATCGCGAGCCCGACCGCGCCGCCGAGGGTGTGCCCGTACGACGCCGCTCGCACGTAGCCCATCTCCACGCCGTCGCGGCGAACGACCTCGGCGTGGAAGAGCAGCGGCTCAGGGTCCTTCACGAGCAACTGCACGAGCTTCTTCTTGATGCCCGCCGCCTTCTTGGCGAGCACCGCCTCCTTGCCAATGAATGACGGCTTCTTGAGATCGACCGCGAAGCCGAGCCCGACCTCGAGCACGCTGTCGGTGTTGTCGATGTCGTGGCCGTAGTCGCGATACGCCTTCTCCATGCGCAAGCTCGCGAGCGCCTTGAGGCCGGCGTGTCGCAGGCCGACGTGCGCGCCCTCGGCCATGAGCAGGTCGTACACATGTACCGCCTGCTCGGTGGGGATGTAGAGCTCGTAACCGAGCTCACCCAAGTAGGTGATGCGCACGAGGAGCACGCGTGCGAAGCCGATGTCGACCTCGCGCGCCGTGCGGAACGGGAAGACAGCGTTGGAGAGATCTGCGGTGGTGATGCGGTGGAGCAGTTCGCGCGAACGCGGTCCTTGCACGTTGATCTGCGCGTACGCACTGGTGACATCGGTGGTGAAGCAGTGCGCGTCGGCGGGCGTGTGCCGCTTGATCCAGGTCTCCGCATGTCGGTGCGCATTGTCTGCCGCGACCACGAGGTACTGATTGCCGACGTTCCCTGCACCGAAGGTCGCGTCGAGCTTGGTGACGGTGAGGTCGGCCTCGAGCGTGCCGCCCTCGTTGAGCCACTGCGTGTACGTCGTGCGGCCGCTCTCGCCGTCGACGGAGTTGGCCGAGATGTGGTCGAGCACGCGGCCGGCGTCGCGCCCCTGCACGAGGAACTTCGACATGAACGACATGTCCATGAGGATCACCCCGGTGCGACAGGCGTCGTGCTCGGCTTTCCAGTTGGCCCAGCTCGATGGTCTGCCGAAGGTGAGCGGCTCCTGGTCCGGCGCCGATCCGTCCGGTGTGTACCAGTCGGCGCCTTCCCAACCACTCACGTCCCTGAACCAGGCGCCGCGCGCCACCAATCGTTCGTGGATCGCCGAGCGCTTGGCGCCGCGCGCGGTGACCATCGAACGGTTGGGGTAGTGCGTCTGATAGACCATGCCGAGCGACTCGACGGTGCGAGTGCGGCGGTACTCGGGGTTCGCTTGGTACTTGTGGAGCCGGTCGATGTTGAAGCCCGTCATGTCGACGTCGGGGCGACCGTTGAGCATCCAGTGCGCCATCGCTCTCCCGACGCCGCCGCCGGTGAGAATGCCGATCGAGTTGAGACCGGCCGCGACGAAGTAGTTCTTGAGCTCAGGGGCTTCTCCGAGGCAGGGACGCAGGTCGGGCGTGAACGACTCCGGACCGCAGAAGAGTTTGCGCACGCCGGTCTGCAGGGAGATCGGCACGCGTTTCATCGCCGTCTCGATGTACTGGCCGACGCGATCCCAGTCGGGCGGGATCTCACCGAACGCGAAGTCCTCGGGGACGCCCTCGATCTTCCAAGGCGCGCAGACGGGTTCGAAGAGGCCGATCATGAGACCGCCTCCCTCCTCGCGGAAGTAGCCATACGAGGCGGGATCCTCGAGTACCGGCCACGACTTGGAGACGCCCGCGATCTCCTCGGTGAGCAGGTAGTAGTGCTCGGCGGCCTGCAACGGCACGGTGACGCCGGCCTGCGCGCCGATCTGTCGGCCCCACGCGCCGCCGCAGTTGATCACCATCTCACAGGTGATGTCGCCGCGTGAGGTGCGCACACCGGTGACGGCGCCTTGCGCGGTGATGAGTCCAGTAGCGGCGACTCCTTCGACGATGGTCGCGCCCTGCATGCGCGCGCCCTTGGCGAGCGCCATGGTCACGTCGACGGGATCGACGCGGCCGTCTTCCTTCACGTAGAAGCCGGCGAGGATGTCGTCGGTGCGGGCGATCGGGAAAAGTGCCTCGATCTCCTTCGCCGAGATCTCGTGCACATCCACACCGCAGTAGCGGTTGAAGGTCGAGACACGGCGGTACTCCTCGAGCCGGTCCTTGTCGGCGGCGCACTCGATGAAGCCGACCGGCTTGAAGCCCGTGGCCTGCCCCGTCTCGGCTTCGAGCCGCGCATAGAGATCGCGCGTGTATTTCCGGAACTCGGTCGACGTCTCGGAGGTGGAGCCGAACGTGACCATGAGGCCGGCCGAGTGCCAGGTGGTGCCGGCGGTGAGTTGGTGTCGCTCGAGGAGCACGACGTCGCGACAGCCCATGTGCGCGAGGTGATACGCGACCGAGCAGCCGATCACGCCGCCGCCGATGACGACGACGCGCGCGTGTGCGGGAACCTGCTGGGCGGACTGAGGCGGGGCGCTGGCCTGCGGATCGGAGAGCGACACGAACGTCCTCTGGGGTTTGCGTGCCTCATGCTACGCGCCCAGAGCGCGGATGACCAGACCCGGCGTCGCTCGCCTCAGCTCACGACGCCTACCGCGCGCGCTGCTCCCCGGTGCGGATCTCGACCACCCCGACGCCAGGCGCGACACCGCGCTTGCGCGTCACGAGCCGTACGCCGGCCGCCGGCCACGTGACTTCGATGTCAACACGCCCCGCGCCGGCGAGCCCGACATGCACCGGTAGATCCGACTGCGCGTCGTAGCTCGATCCGGCGTCCATGAGACGCGTGGCGAGCAGTCGCCGCGTCCCCGCGGCGTACACACGCACCTCAGCACCGGCGCGCGTCGCGCGCCCGCGCGCATCGAGCACGCGCACCTGCACCGACCGACGCGCGACCTCGGGCGGGAGCAGGTTGAGCAACACCGCATGAGGCCCCTGCCCTGTGAGCGCGAGGTCAGCGGAGCCATCGCCATTCAGGTCTGCCCACTGCGCCGCGTGATCGGCCGGGATCGCCGAGAGCTCGGGAGGCGTCACCACGGAGAAGCCGGTGCCGGTGTTTCGGTACAGGTAGTCGGGCCAGTTCTTGCCTTGGGTCACGGTGCCGTTGATGTACAGATCGAGTCGGCCATCGTGATCCACGTCGGCGAGCGCACACGAATCGTAGCGCCCGTCCACGGCGATCCCCCACGTCGCGCCGGCGTCGGTCCACCGGCCATCGGCGGTCGCGAGAAAGAGCCCCGGCGTTCCGTAGTTCGCCGTGATCAGATCGAATCGACCATCACCGTTCACGTCAGCCACACAGGGACGCACGGTGCCGTTGGTCGCGTCGCGCGGCGTGCGACCGCCCCACGCGAGGCCCCACGACTCCGCCACGTCGGTGAAGCGTCCCGCGTCGTTGCGGAACACTCCATTCGCGTCACCGTCCATGTTCCCCACGATCACGTCGAGGTCGCCGTCGGCGTCGAGGTCGGCCCAGACCGCGCCCACGCTGCGTCGCCCATCCGCGAGCCCGACTTCGGCGGCGATGTCGACCAAGCGCCCCGCATCGTTTCGGAACAACATGTTCGCACGGTCACGGAACGCGACGAACAGATCGAGATCGTCGTCGCCGTCGAAGTCGACCCAGACCGGCTGTCGCACCGCGCCCGCTCCCACGGCGAGCCCAGCGAGCGCCGTCGCATCGGCGAATCGTCCGCCGTCGTTGCGATAGAGTCGGAGCACGGGACCCGCACCGGGAGCGAATCCGACGAGCAGGTCGGCGTCGCCGTCGGCGTCCCAATCGCCGAATGCGGCCGCTCGCGTGGCGCGGGCGTCGGCGACACCAGTTGCCCCTGCGACGTCGACGAACGTACCGCCGTCATTGCGATAGAGACGATTGGGAATGCCGTTGAACCCCACGAAGAGGTCGGCATCGCCGTCGGCGTCGATGTCCGCGAGCGCATTCACCAGCGCGCCGGGAGCCGCGAAGAGTTCAGGCTGCGCGGGCCCGAACACGATCTCCCGTCGCGGTGCGGCGGCGGGATCGTTCACGCGCGGCGCTGACCGCGATCGCGGGGCGCAGGCCATGAGGAGGAGCAGGAGTAGCAGTCGCATGGAACACGAGCGTAGCCTCTCGCGGTGCACTCGGCAACCTGCCACGCTCAGCTGGCGGCGGGCTCACGCTGCTGCCGGGTGCGGAATCTCCTCGTGGCCGAGTGGATGCTGCGCCGCCACGACGGTGTCGGGGATTCGCCTACCAAGAGTCCGACATGCTCCTGACTTTCTAAGGTGCATCTCGTCAGCATCTTTAACGTCGGATCGAATCCCTCTCCCCGAACCGGGTCTCCCATGCGACGCACGTTCATCTCCCTGACACTCCTGCTCGGCGCCATGGCGTGCGGTGCGAAGGGTGACGACGACAACTCCGCGTCCGATCGCGATGACGACGAGGGCGAGTCGGCCGAGTCCGTGTCGTGGGACCCCGAGGAGATCACGCCGCAGATGCTCACGTTGGGTGACAGTCTTTATCATGGCCTGATCGGCGCAACCTCGTGCCAAGCGTGTCACGGAGCCGACGGCAAGCAGGCGACCGTTGCACCGGACCTGACCGACGCCGAGTGGCTGCACAGCGACGGCAGCTGGGAAGGGATCCACAACACGCTCAAGAGCGGAGTGATGGCGCCCAAGCAGTTCACGAGCATCATGCCCCCGTATGGCGGTGCGCCGCTCAACCTCGAGCAGTCGCGCGCGGTCACGGCGTACGTGTACCGCTTGTCGCATACGATGTAGCAGCACGGCAGATTACCCGGGATGAGTATCCCGGGAACTCCCGTCGCACCTCGCACCGCCCGCGTCGTGATCATCGGGAGCGGGTTCGCTGGCATCGGCATGGCGATCAAATTGCGCGAGCGAGGCATCACGGAGATCGTGATCCTCGAGCGGGCCGCCGACCTGGGTGGCACTTGGCGCGACAATCGATACCCTGGCTGCGCCTGCGACGTGGAGTCGACGCTCTACTCGTTCTCGTTCGCGCTCAATCCCGACTGGAGCCGCACCTTTTCGCCGCAGCCGGAGATCCAGGCCTACGTGCGGCGCGTGGCGAGTGAGTACGGCGTCGGGTCGCTCATCCGCTTTGGTGAGGAAGTGAGAGGCGCGCGCTGGGACCAGTCGGCGCAGGAGTGGGTGGTGACCTCCACGACCGGTCTCTGGCACGCACAGCACGTGGTGATGGCGAACGGTTCGCTCAGCGATCCCGTCGTGCCGCCGCTCCCGGGGCTCGCGAGTTTCAAGGGCCCGGCGTTCCATACGGCACAGTGGGACACCAAGGTCGTGCTCGACGGCAAGCGCGTGGCGATCATCGGCACCGGCGCCTCGGCTATTCAGGTGATCCCCGCCATCCAACCGCGCGTCGCGAAGCTGGTGGTGCTGCAGCGCACTCCGCCCTGGGTGCTGCCACGGTATGACCGCGCGGTGCCCGCCTGGCGCCGCGCGCTCTACGCGCGCTTTCCACATACGCAGCGGCTCCTGCGCGGGCTACTGCATGCGCGGCACGAACTGCTGCTGCTTCCGTTCCGGCATGCCGCAGCACGCCGAGTGGTGGCAGCGATCGTGTCGCAGCACCTCCGGTGGCAGGTGCGCGACGAGCAACTACGCAAGGCGTTGCGACCCGCGTACAGCGTCGGCTGCAAGCGTCTCCTGCTCTCGGACGACTACTACCCTGCTCTCACGCAGTCGAACGTCGCGGTGGTCACGTCGGCGCTGGATCGGATCGGACCGCACTCTATCACGAGCGTAGACGGTCGCGCGCACGAGGTCGACGTGCTGATCCTCGCGACCGGATTTCGCGCGACCGATCCGATCCTCGCGCCTCTGGTCATCGGACGAGACGGGAGATCGCTTGCCGACGCGTGGCAGGGGAGCCCCAAGGCCTACATGGGCACGACGGTCGCGGGCTTTCCCAACCTGTTCATCCTCGCGGGTCCCAACACGGGGCTCGGTCACTCCTCGGTGGTCCTCATGACCGAGGCGCAGATCGAGCATGTGCTCGGCGTGCTCGCGCTCGCGCAGTCTCAAGGAGTGCGCGCGATCGAGCCACGCGCCGAGGCACAGGCCCGCTTCGTGGCGTGGATCGACGCGAGTCATGCCACGACGGTCTGGAATGCGGGCGGCTGCAGCAGCTGGTATCTCGACCGCACAGGGAGGAACTCGACGGTGTGGCCGTTCGGGGTCGATAGGTTCCGGCGGACGGTCGAGCGGGTCGTCCCAGCGGACTACTCTGCGACAGCGCCATGAACGGCGTCGCGAACACCGTCGCGAACGGCGTCGCGAACGGCGTCGCGAACACCACGGTGAACGCCGCGTCCGTCGCGAACGTAGACTCACGCACCACGCTTCTCGCACGACCCACTCACGTCGGAGCACATATGCGGTCCTCCGGGCTCGCCCGCCTCGCCCTCACGCTCTCTCTCGCCACGTTGCCGAACCTCTCCGGCGCGCAGTCCGCACCCAAGGTCAACCGGTACGGGAACCCGCCGACCATGCGCCCCGCCCCCACGGCGGCCGCGATCTCCGCGCGCGACCTGCAGCTCCGCCTCTACCAGTTCGCTGACGACTCGATGCAGGGCCGACAGGTGGGCCGCTACGGCAACAAGAAGGGCACCGACTACCTCGCCGCCGAGATGAAGCGGCTCGATCTCATCCCGATGGGGGACAACGGCACCTATTTCCAGGTGCTGCCCTACCACCTGCGCAAGTTCACATCGAGCTCGCGCGTGACGGTCGATGGCAATCCGCTCGCGTGGAACCAGGACATCGTCGCGGTGCCGGGCCAGCGCGCGCCGCGGCCGGTCGCGATGGCCGAGGTGATCTTCGGTGGCACGGCGGGCGACACGACGACGCAGATCAGCGCGGCCGCGGCCGCGGGGAAGTTCGTGGTGCTGCTCCCTCCGCCGGGTCGCCGCGGCGCGGGTAGCGCGCAGGGTCCGCAAGCGTTCGGCGGCGCGCGGTTCGGTGGGCCGCAGGCGCCCAACCGGTTCGCTGACGCGGCGGCGGTGGCGACGATCGACCTCGATGACCTGACGCCGGCCCAACGCGCGGCGATCAACGAACCCAACGTCGCGTCGCAGATCGGCGCGCCCCGCGGCACGCCACCGGGAGCCGCAGCGGCAGTCGTCGACACCATGGCGATGCTCCGTCAGCAGATCGCGACGTTGCAGCCGCAAGCGACGTTCCGCATCACGCGTGACGCCGCGGCGCGACTATTCTCGCGCTCGCGCTTCGAGGGGGTCGCGATGGGGACCAAGGGCGGCACCGTGAACGCGTCACTCGAGTTCGTCGAGCTGCCGACCGAGTTCGGCCGCAATGTGATCGCGGTGCTCCCCGGCAGCGACCCTGTGCTGCGCAACCAGTACGTCGCGATCGGCGCGCACAACGACCATGTGGGCTTCGCGCCGCCGGTCGACAAGGACTCGCTCAAAGTCTTCAACGATCAGCGCGTGCGCTGGATGCTCGCGAACAACATGGCGCAGCCGACGATCGACGTGCTCCAGGGCTTCACGGTGCACATGGACAGCATCCGTCGTGTGCATCCGGTCGCGCGGGTCGACTCGATCAACAACGGCGCCGATGACGACGGCTCGGGTTCGATGGGCGTGCTCGAGATCGCCGAGGCGATGGCGGCGATGCCGGTGAAGCCGAAACGCTCGACGTTGTTCATCTGGCACACCGGTGAGGAGGGCGGTCTCGTGGGCTCGGCATTCTTCACCCGCAACCCGACGGTGCCGATCGACTCGGTGGTCGCACAGATCAACGTCGACATGATCGGCCGCGGCCGCGCTGAGGACCTGCCGGGCGGAGGCGACGACTTCGTGGGCGTGATCGGGTCGTTCTTCGACTCGAAAGACTTGGGCGAGACGGTCCAGGCGGTGAACCGCAAACAGGCGCAGCCGATGCGGCTCGACTACAAGTTCGACGAGCCGATCGCGTGGGCCGGCTACAACAACCTCTATGCCCGCAGCGACCACTTCAACTACGCGCGCGAAGGTGTGCCGATCGCGTTCTTCTTCACCGGCCTGCATGGCGACTATCACCAGCGCAGCGACGAGCCGGAGTTCATCGACTATCCGCACTACGCGCGGATCACGACGCTCCTGCGCGACATCACGGTGGAGGTCGGGAATGGGCCGCGGCCGCGGTTGAACGGGACCAAGCCTGCCAAGCCGAAGCCGATCCCGTAGGGCACGCGACGGAGCTGGGGAACTGGCGGTTACGATGGGGGGGGCCATCTGGCGCTCCACCCTCGTTCTGCGCACGTTATATGGATGGCCTCGCCGCTCTCCCCTGCCGCCGTGACGCGCGCACCGCGGATCCTCGTTGTCGATGACGAGCCGGTCCTCGTTCGCTTGTTGATGCGCGTCCTGGGAATGCACGGCTACGACGTGCGCGGCGCCGCGGACGGGAAGGAGGCGCTCGAACTGCTCGACGCATCGCCGGTCGACCTCGTGTTGAGCGATGTGCGCATGCCGGTGATGGACGGGCCCTCTTTGCTCGCCGAACTCATGCGACGGCCCGCGCCTCCGCCGCTGATCTTCCTCACCGGCTACGCGGACCACACGCGCGCCGAGCTCTGCGCGATGGGTGCGGCGGACGTGCACATGAAGCCGGTGCGCACGGACGTCATTCTCGAGATCGTGCGCTCGCACCTCGCGTAGCCGTTGCGGCCGCATCGAGCCGTTGCGCGACGACTTCCAGTTGCGAGCGCGCACGCACCCAGTCGCCGGCCTCCACCGCTTCCTGCACACCCGGCAGCGTCATTGCCGCGTAGGTGTACTTGGGCGCATAGAGCACATGCTTGAACCAGGGCCGCCCCGGGATGCCCTCTGCGGCGAGGAACGACTGCTCCACCGCGCGCATCCCTTCGTTCATGCCCGCGAGCGCGCGCCGACGCGCCGCATCGTCGGGAGACGCCAAGCGTCGCGCGAGCGCCGCCTCGAGCTCCACCGCCGCCGCTCGCCAACGGCCCTGCGCCGCGCGCACCACCGAAAGGTCGAGGCGCGTACCCGCCTGCACCGCAAGCGCATCCACGAACCCACCCACGCGATCGGCGTAGAGCGTGAAGTCGTGCGGATAGTGTTCGGCGTTTGCGAGCCGCAGCGCCATCCGGCCCCAGACCTCGCTCATCGCGGTCATGTAGCGATAACCGGGGTCGCCGAAGTGCTCCATCCAGTACGCGTTGTCGTAGATCGAGTGATAGACGCCGTACGGACCATTGAAGCTCATCTCCACGACCGGTAGGCCGAGGAAGTTGAGGAAGACCGTGTAGTCGGAGCCGGAGCCGAGCGCGTTACCGGGGTAGTCGATCGGCCGACGGACGTTCGTGCCGCGCGTCCCACCACCGCCGATCATCGCCTCGCGCGTGGCACCGGCGAGCGACCGGCCCCACGAGTCGAGCACCGACCCCTCGGCCCCCGGGTCGCGCACGTCGCGGACCGTCTGCGTGACGAGTGCGTTGAGCGACGCGATCGCGCCCGCGTCGAATGTGCTGCCGCTCGTCGACCCGTCGACATTGAGATACGCGATCGCATTCCGCTGGAGATCGCTCGCGAACTGCTCGCCCCACTCGGTCGATCCGGTGAGGTGCCATTCCTCGGCGTCCCAGCTCGCGAAGACGATCGATCGCTTGGGCCGCTTGCCCTCGCGGGCGAGACCGCCGAGCACGCGCGCGAGCTCGAGTTGCGTCGCGGTGCCCGACGACGGATCGACAGCGCCGAACGCCCATGCGTCGCGATGATTGCCGAGCACGACGTATTTGTCTGGCTCCTCGGTGCCGCGAATGCGACCCTCGACGACCCAGATCGGACGCGTCGCGCCATCCATGTCGACCTTCACGCGCACGGTCGCGGGGCCGGCGCCCACGTGATACGTGAATGGCAGCGCACCCTGCCAGTCCGCCGGCGCCTCCGGGCCGCCGAGCGCGCGCAACAGTGGCTCGGCGTCGCGGTACGACAGCGGCACAGCGATGATGCGCGGGATCTGCGCCGACTCGCTCTCGGGGATGCGTGGCGCGCCCGGTAGCGAGGCGTACCCCGGCGTGAGCGGATCGCCTGCGAACATGAAGTCGTACGAGAGCGCGCCTCGCTGGATGTGGCTCGCGGGGCCCCATGGACCATCGGGGAAGGTCTTGCCCTTGGTGAATCCGTCCTGCGCGGGATCGGAGTAGATGAGCAACGCCTTGAGCCCGCGCTTCTCGGCCGTGAGCGCCTTGAAGCCGCGATAGCTATAGGGCACCGAGTAGCGGACGATCGCGATCTTGCCCTTGAGGTCGATCCCCTGCGATTCGAGCCAGTCGTAGTCGGACGGATTCCCGCTCGAGGCGTAGACGAGTTCTGCCGTGACATCGCCTGAGGCGGACATGCCGAGGAAGGTCGGACCCGCGTCCTGTGCTGTCTGCGGATCCTCCGCGTACGCGTCCTCGGTGAGCGTCGCATCGTACCGCGTGGGCGTGAGCATCGAGACCTTCACTTCGCGCGGCAACGGCAGCAGCACGTCGTAGCGGTGGAGGCGCACATCGTCGAGCCCGTACGTGCGAAAGCGCGCGGCGATGAAGTCGGCGAGTTCCTTGTTGCGGACCGAGCCCGCGGGGTGTGGCTCTGCCGTGAAGTGGCGGAAGAAGGTGCGCACGGAGTCGCGGTTCAACCGAGTCGCGAGGTCGGCCTCGAGCGAGCGCTCTCGCGCCGCGGCGGCGGCGGTGAAGCCGCGGATCGAGTCGGTTGTCTGGATGACTGCGAGCGACGCGTCTGGCTGCGCGTCTGGCTGCGCGTCTGGCTGCGCGGCTGGCCGGGCGTCCGGTCGCACGACGGCGGCGGCCACGAGTGCGAGCGAGATCGGAAAGAGGAGCAACAGCGGCGAGCGGCGGCGCATGATGGGACCGGAGTGCGGGGGAGTCGCGCGGCGCGCAGGCGGGCCGGCGCGCGGAGTGCCATGTTCCACTTTCAAAAGATGCAGCATCGCGGCGTCGGCCGCCTGTCACTCACTGCTTCGGCCCACTCGTATGATTCTCACCGCTATCTCGCTCGTCGCGCTACTTGGCGCCCCCGCCGCAGCCCCCGCCGCAGCGCTACCGCAGTCCGGTGCCGTAGCTCCTCGACCGGCCGTGGCCGATACGACTGTGCGCGCCGAGTACGACGTGGCCGTTCCGATGCGTGACGGTGTCGTCCTCCGCGCCGATGTCCACCGGCCGCGCCATGGCGGCCCGTTTCCGGTGTTGGTGTATCGCACTCCGTATGGAAAGGAAGAAGCGGTGCGCGACTACACCACCGTGCAGCACGCCGTCGAGCGCGGCTACGCGGTCGTGGTGCAGGACGTCCGCGGCCGCTATCGCTCGGCCGGCACCTTCGAGGCGTATCGTCAGGAAGGGCCCGACGGGTACGACACCATCGAGTGGGCCGCCGCACAGCCCTGGTCCAACGGCAATGTCGGGACGTTCGGGCTTTCGTATCCTGGTGCGGCGCAGTGGCTCGCCGCCATGGAATCGCCGCCGCACTTGAAGGCGATGGTCCCGGCGATGACGTTCGCGAGTCCGCAGCAGTTCTTCTATTCAGGAGGCGCGTGGGACTTGAGCTGGGCGGGCTGGGTCTGGAGCAACATCGCTCCCGACCTGCGTGCGCGCCTCAACCTGCCAGGCCCGCGCACGGAAGGCGAAGCGAGAGCGGCGTGGACGCGCGAGGGCAAGCGCGTGCTCACGCAACGACCGCTGCTCGATCTGCCGGATTTCAAGGGCGTCGCACCCTGGCTCTACGAGTGGATGCGCCGCGAGCCGAACGATCCATGGTGGGATTTTGCGGAGCTCTCCGGACGCTACGCGCGCACCTCGGCGGCGGTGCTCAACCTCTCCGGCTGGCATGACGAGGCCTACGGACCTCACGGCGCGACGAACAACTTCATGGGTCTCGTGCAGTCACGGCGCAGCTCACGCGACGCGCGCACCGCGATGCTCATCGGTCCCTGGGTGCATGGCGTGGACGCGACGGCGCGCACGCGGAGCGGCCAGCGCGAGTTCGGCGCCTTGGCGCGGATCGACTACGACGCCGTGGTGCTGCGCTGGATGGACCGCTGGCTCAAGGGCGAAGCGAATGGCGTCGACCTCGAGCCCGCCGTGCGGGTGTTCGTGATGGGTGCGAACGCGTGGCGCACCGGCGATCAGTGGCCTCTGCCGGGCATCGTCGCCGAGACGCTCTGGTTCGCTGCGGGTGGGCGCCTCGAGCGCAGCGCACCTGCCGTGCTTCCGGCCAACGGGCGCGCGGGAGGCGCGGCCGCGAGCAGCTTCGTCTCGGACCCGCGCGACCCCGTCTTCGACATCTACGACGCCGCGTACGGCGCCCATGACTTCAGCGCGCTCGCCGCGCGCAGCGACCTGCTCACGTTCGAGAGCGCGCCGTTCACGAAGGCGGTCGAAGTGATCGGCGCGATGACGGCTGAACTGCAGCTGGAGACCGACGCACGCGACGTCGATGTGTACGTGAAGGTACTCGACGTTGCACCCGACGGCACCGCGTACAACCTCATGTCGCCGGGGCTCGAAGTGCTGCGGGCGTCGTATCGCGAGCCGGCGCGGGGACGACAACTACTCGAGCCGGGTCGCACCTATGAGCTGCGGTTGGGGGATCTCCTCACGGCCAACCGATTCCTCCCGGGCCATCGACTGCGCGTGCACATCATGGGCGCGTTCCAGCCCCACTTCTCGCTGAATCCGCAGACCGGCGACTCAGAGCGCACGAGCTCAGCGCGTGCGCGCGCGCGGATCACCATCCGACATGACGCGGCGCAGGCGTCGAGACTCATTCTTCCGGTGATGCCGTTGCGCTGAGCTGAGCGGCGCATGCACCGGCGCTCGGCGATCGTCACATGGGGCTGAGCGACGCCATCCAAGAGAGGACGCCCACGAGCCCGAGGAAGTTCGCGAACGTCCGCGCGTCGCCGGGGCCCGCATCACGACCGAACGCACGCCATGCGGCCACGATCACGAGCAGGATGATCAACTTGAAGCTCGTGAGCCAGAACGCGAGCGCGAGGGCCGCGACGACGCCCCAGCGTTGCATGGTGTTGAGCGCCTTGAAGCCGTGCGAGCCGTCGAGTCCGAATGCCGGCAGCAGATTGAACAGGTTGAGCAAGCCCGTGAGATGCGCCATCGCGAGCCAGGCCGCGCTCCCCGTCCACTGGGCGATACCGAACGCCACCAACCCGGCACCCGCTCCCCAGATGGGGCCCGCGAGCCCGATGTACGCGTCCTCGCGCGGATCGGTGATGCCGCGCGAATACGAGACGAATGCCCCGATACCGGGGATGAACATCGGCGCGCTCGGCTTCTTGCCCAATCGTATGATCGCCGCCACATGCCCCATCTCGTGGATGTAGATGCTCACCACGAGCCCGAGCGCGAGCGGCCAGCCGAACGCCGCCCAGTAGACGCCGAAGAACGCGAACATCGAGAGCAGCGTGGGGAGCTTGGTCAGACCAAGCACCAGGAACTTCCCCTTGGTCAACAGCAGGAGCGCGAGCACACCCACGCCGCCACCCCAGCGCTTCCAGAACGGCCCCGCCACGGGCGCCGTTCCCGACGCGGTGCCATCGCCGAGTTCCGATGCGTCGGTGATCCGCGTCGCGAGATCCTTCACGCGCACCGCGATCACCGCATGCTGTTTGGATGTTTCCGGTAGGAGATCGAGCGCCTCCTCCCATGCGCGGCGCGCGTCACCGAGCTTTCCCGCCGCCGTCGCCAACTCAGCGCGCGACGCGAGCAACCGTAACCGCTCAGCGTGCACGAGCGTGTGGCAGGCCGGGCAGGCGAGCGCGCCCGACGCGAGCTCGGTGCCGCACTGCGCACAGCTTCCTTGGCCTTGCATGGAGGACGTTCGTCCTGTGCCGATCATCTCAGACAGCGGGCGCGTTGCCCACGCGGAACGGGCCCTCGATGTCGAGCACCGGCGCCGCGGTGAGCTGCCAGGCCTGCACCATACCGAAGCCGATGATCAGCGCCGAGATCAGGCCACCCGGCAGCGAACCGAGGATCACGTACACGGGCAGCAGCGCTGCGGAGAGCAACGTCGAGAGGCCGATCGTCGCGCCCGCTTGGAGCGCGAGCGGCACGTACGCCATGCCCACGGAGAGGTACGTGAGCAGCGCGGCCGCGACCTGCAACACGCGGCCGCCGCGACCGCCGCTGCCGACCCGCAGCGCCTTGCCGACCATCCAGCCGTTGAGCACCGCGACGATGCCGATCTCGAGTCGGAAGAAGCGAATGACGGCCCAGTAGATCACCGCGCCGACGAGCGCGGCGCCGAAGCCGAGGACGAGTGCCTTTGCGATCGGGAGCGGTTCACGGATCGGAGCGCCGATCGCCGACAGGCTCGTGCGGCAGGACTCGCAGGCGGGAGCGCCGTTCACCGTGTGATAGCTGGCGGTGATCGTACGGTGGCAGACCGAGCACTGCACCGCAGCGGCACCGGTGGCGCCAGTCGCACCGGTGGCACCGGTCGCGCCGGAGACCGGGATCGCGCGGTCGAAGCTGAGGTCGTCGGGGCTGGAGCCTGTTTGCTCGGTCATCAGGTCGGGGAGAGAGGGCACGGAAATCTACACTCGCGCCGGCGAGCCTCGGCGCGGGGTGGTGCGCACGCCGTAAATCCGCCAACTTCTCCCGATGCTCATCACCCATCGCTTCCTCGCCCCGGCCGCCGTGCTGCTCCTCGCAGCCGCTCTCACGCCCACTTGCGCCGACGCACAGCGCCCGCGCGCCACGCCCAGCACCACCGCAAGCGCGCCCGCCGCCAACCCCGCCTACGACCCCACGCTCTACTCCTCACCCACCGCCACCGAGCGCGCATTCAAGTCGCTGCGCTGGCGCTCCGTGGGCCCCTACCGCGGCGGTCGTGTGGACGCGGTGGTGGGCGATCTGCACAAGCCGTTCCTCTTCTATATGGGCTCGGTCAACGGCGGCGTCTGGCGCACGACCAACGGCGGCCAGAGTTGGGACAACCTCACCGACGGCAAGAGCGACATCTCGTCGGTGGGCGCGATCACCGTCGCGCCGAGCGATGCGAATGTGATCTATGTGGGCACCGGCGAGTCGCAGCTCCGCGAGGATCTCACCTTCGGCACCGGCATGTACCGCTCCACCGATGCCGGGCAGAGCTGGCAGCACCTCGGGCTCACCGACGCACAGCAGATCACCGACATCGTCGTCGATCCGCGCGACGCCGACCGCGTGTACGTCTCGGCGATCGGCCACGCCTTCGGACCCAACGCCGAGCGCGGCGTCTTTCGCACGACGGACGGCGGCAAGAGCTGGAAGAAGATCCTCTTTGTCGACGACTCCACCGGCGCGCAGGACCTCGCCATGGATCCGTCCAACCCGCGCGTGATCTACGCGTCGTTCTACAAGTTCCAGCGCACGCCCTGGAGCATGAACGCCGGCGGTGGCCGCAGCGGTCTCTGGAAGACGACCGACGGTGGCGACACGTGGACCGAGATCAGCAAGGCGCCCGGCATCCCGCGCTCGGCGCTCGGCAAGATCGGGATCGACGTGTCGCGCGCGAACCCGAGCCGCCTGTACGCGAGCATCGAAGCGCCCGACTCGACGGGCGGCTTCTTCCGCTCCGACGACGCCGGTGCCAGCTGGACCCGCATGAACGACGACGCGCGCATGTGGGTGCGCAACTGGTACTACTCGGCCGTCACCGCCGACCCCAAGGACGAGAACACCGTCTATGTGATGAACCTGAGCGTGCTCAAGTCGATCGACGGAGGGAAGACCTTCACAAAAGTCGATGGGCAGCACGGCGACACGCACCAGCTCTGGATCGACCCCGCCGACCCGAAGCGGATGATCCTCGCCGACGACGGCGGCGCGTCGGCCACGTTCGACGGCGGGCAGAGCTGGAGTTCGCAACACAACCAGCCCACCGCGCAGTTCTACCACGTCAACACCGACGACCAGTTCCCCTACCGCATCTACGGCGCGCAGCAGGACAACTCGGCGATCTCGATCGCGTCGCGCGGCGACGAGGGCGGCATCGGCATCCGCGACTACTTCAACGTCGCCGGCTGCGAGAACGCGACGATCGTGCCTGATCCGCGTGACCCGAACATCACCTACGGCGGCTGCTACCTCGGCATGCTCTCGCGCTATGACCGCCGCACGCGACAGGAGCGCGACATCTCGGTGACCGACATCAACTGGGACGGCTACGCGGCCAAGGACGCACCCGAGCGCTTCCAGTGGACCTTCCCGATCCTCGTCTCACGCCATGACCCGCGCACGCTCTACGTGACATCGCAACATGTGTGGCGCTCGCGGACCGAGGGCGCGAGTTGGGAACGCATCAGCCCCGACCTCACCGCGCACGAACCCGCGACACTCGAGCGCACCGGTGGTCCGATCCATGGCGAGATGACCGGCGCCGAGTGGTATGCGACGATCTACGCCTTCGTCGAGTCGCCCAAGCAGGCCGGTGTGTTCTGGGCCGGCTCCGACGACGGTCTGATCCATCTGTCGCGCGACAACGGAGCGACCTGGCAGAACGTCACGCCGGCCGGCTACGGTCGTCTCACTCGCACCGCGCATATCGACGCCTCGGCGCACGATGCCGGCACCGCGTACGTCGCGGCCAACCGGTACCAACAGGACGACTTCGCTCCGTACCTCTGGAAGACGACCGATTTCGGCAAGACGTGGACGAAGATCACGACTGGCATTCCGCGCACGGCGTACACGCGCGTGGTGCGTGAGGACCCTCTACGCCGCGGACTGCTCTACGCGGGCACCGAGTATGGTGTCTGGACTTCGCTCGATGACGGCGCGACCTGGCGCCCGATGCAGCTCAACCTGCCGCGCGTGAGCGTGCGCGACCTGCGCGTGCAGGGCAACGACCTCGTCGCGGCCACGCATGGACGTGCCTTCTGGGTGATCGACGACCTCTCTCCGCTCCGTCAGCTCGCCGACAGCGTGACCCGCAAGTCCTTGCATCTCTTTCAGCCGGCGACGGCGGTGCTCTGGAGCGGCGGCGGTGGCGGCACCGGCACCGGTACCGGAGAGAACCCGCGATCCGGTGTGCTGGTGGACTGGTGGATCTCCGAGGCGACGACCGCGAAGGCGAAGGTCGAGTTCACCGATGCGCAGGGCACCGTGCTCCGGCACTTCGCGTCGGCCGACTCTGCGAGCGGCAGTGACAGCATTTCCTACCAGCCCTCCGATTCCATCGTACCCATGCGGCGCGGCACCAATAGGTTCGTTTGGAACCTGCGCACGCGCTCGGCGCCAAAGCTCCCCAATACGGTGATCGACATGGGCACGCTCCGCGGAGCCACGGTCCCGCCGGGCGAGTACGGTGTGCGGTTGATCGTCGGGAAAGACACGGTGACGCGGCGCTTCACCGTGATCGCCGATCCGCGCGTCACGAGCACGACCGCCGAGCTCGTCGCCCAGTACGCGGCGACACGGCGAGTGGTCGATCGCGTGACGCAGATCGTCGACGGCGTGAAGCGCGCCGAGGACCTGCAGGCGCAGCTCACGGACCGGGCCAAGCGCGCCGCCGACTCGACGGTCGCCCGGATGCTCGGCGACTCCGCGAAGGCGGTCCGCACCAAGATCGAAGCGGTGCGCGCTGAGCTTTATGAAGTGGGCTGCCATGTGGATCAGTGCACACTCGACATGCCGACCAAGCTCTACAACAAGTTCATCACGCTGAACATGCAGCTGCAGACGGGCGCGTACGCGCCCACAAAGCAGAACGGCGAAGTGTATGATGGGCTCAAGGGCCGGCTCGACCTGCAGATGCGGGAACTGGATCGGATCGAACGCGAGGAGCTCGCACGATTCAACGAGCTATTGCAGAAGCACGGGATCCCGGCGGTGTACGTGGCACCGATCAAGCCGATCGCGTAGCCTAGCGGCGCCGGCGTGCCGTGATGAGCACCTGGATCTCATCGGGCCGCGCGTTCACGAAGTCCAGTTGCACCCGTCCATCCTCGCGAGTGGTGACCGTCGCGGGGATGGAGCTGTTGGTGAGGACCCAGCCTGCGGGGAGCACGACGATATTGAGCGGGCGGCCGAAGCCGCGGTCCCACACGAGCTCGTCGCCCGCGAGGCGAAAGCGCACGCTGTCAGTGTAGGTCTCGTACATCCGCAGGCGCGTCGAGCCGCCGGCGGGCACCGGCGCGAAGCGGAATACTACGACCTCGGTCGCTGGCGTGACGTTCGGGACGTCGAGACCGGCGCGTGTGATCGCGTCGCCCTTCACGACCTCCCACCGCAGCTCCTCGCCGGTGTCGAGGTCACGCGCGCGCGGGTTCGTGACCGTGCTCCCTGCGCGCACGACGTTCAGGTAGGTACTCGTGCCTGCACGCGACTCGGTGTAGTCGTGGTAGAGGTCGAATGCGTGCGTCTCGGGCGGTTGCAGGAAGTAGATGATCTCGCGGTCCTGGTGCGCGCGTTCGGCAAGTCGTTCCGCCGCGGATGATCGGCCCACCGGACCCACCACCCGCGGCAACGCGCGCAGCGTGAGCGGTGCTTCGGCAGGCGTCGCATTCCAGAAGCTCACGACGAGCCGCCCATCGGCCTCTTGCAGCACCTGCGACGGATAGTTCGATGCGACGAGTTCATACCCGACCGGAAGAGCGACCGCGTTGCGCTTGATGCCGAGCGGTCGCGTGAAGACGATCGTGTCGCCGCGCACGAGGTAGCTGGCGCGGTCCTCGTAGGTCTTGAGGATGAGGATGCGACCCTCGCCGTCGACGGGCACGGGGCGCGCGAGCGTGACGCGGATGTAGCGCCCGGTGGTGTCGGCACCGCGCACACCGCCAGCTCGGGCGACCGCACCGCCGACCTCATCGAACGGCAGTGGGCGTCCCGTCCGGCGATCGAACACCGATTCGTCGGTCGCGATGCTGCCGGCGCGGATGGGGTTGAAGTAGTGGGTCGCACCCTGCGTGGTCGCGGTCACTTCATAGATGATCCTGAACTTGCCTGAGCCCGGTGCGAGGAGCTCGTAGCGAGTGTAGGCGTCGGCGTCGGTCTGCCGGACGGGAGTCGCCTGCGCTGCCAGCGCCGCAGGCACGAGGAGCATCAGGAGGGAGCGGCGCGATGTGTGCATGAGGGAATACTACCGCCCGCGGAACACGCCGGACACCTCACCGATGAGCGACGCCACTGGCGTGATCCGGTAGAGCCGGGTGAGTTCGGGCCCGAAGGTGAGGCGCCATACGGGTGCGCCCGCCGGACTGACCTCTACCGCGGTGATCGGCCCCGTTGAGCTGTTCTGCCCGGCGAGCATGCCGAACAGGATCGCCGTGTTCCCGTTGGGAAGCCGCCGCGCTGATCCGACCAGCGCGGCGTAGATGTCCGGCGAGTCGCGGTACTCCCACACCTTCACCGCCGTGTTGCTCGTGGTGCTCACCTGATACTCGATCGCGCGCGAGAAGGTGGCCCCGGGCCGGTCGAAGCCGTTGTCGAACACCAGCACGCGACCAGCGGCGGGCTCGGACACGTAGTGCTGCCCCCAGAACCGGTTGCTGTCGGCGATCGCGAGCGTGCCATTCGGGCCGCCGAGTGACCACTCGACGGTCGCGAAATCGGGTGCGATGGAGATCACCTGATTGGCATTGCGGAGCGACATGATCACGTTCCCCCTCGGGCCGAAGCTGAGCCCGTTGCCATGCAACCAGTTCCCCGGCACCGACCGAGATCCGCGCAGGACGTTCCAGTCGAGGAAGTCGAACGCGCTCCAACGCTTCCGGACCGTTCCGGTCTCCGGCGTCCATTCCCATAGCGCTTCGCCTACGACCGTCTCCACCCCGAGCACGCGCGTGTCGGTCGCGATGAACAGCAGCGTGTTCTGCGTCGTCGCGACCACGTCGTGATGAATGCGACCGTAGAGGGTCGGCGCCGCAGTCGTCGGCTGCGGAAGCCGGTGCGCGAGCGTGCCGTCGAGCCGATACGACGTGAGGCCGAGTGCGGCGTCGAGCATGGTGAGTTCGCCGTTGGCGCGACGCGTCGCGCCGAAGAGCGAACCGACAAGTGGCAGCCAGCCGACGATCTCGCCGTCCTCGATCATGAGCAGACCGCCGAACTGCGTGGCGCCGACCACCTCGAGGAGTGCGACCGGCACGCTGGGAGTTCCCGTCCTGTTGATCCGGATGCTGCGCAGCACTGGAGGCAGCGAGTCGGTAACGAAGGTCGCACGCACCGGGGCGCGCGTGCTCCCGGGCGCTGAGGCCTCGACCACATAGGTGCGCGCCTGACGCAGCCGCGGCACGAGGAACTGATGCACGAACGCGGCCGAGTCGGCAGTGAGCGTCAGCACCGGCGTACCGGTCGCACCCCACGTCACAGAGGCCGGGCCGGCGGCGCGCATGACGACGGTCACCCGGCGCACGAGCGGCATGAGCGTGGTGTCGATCGCGACGGTCAGGACCTCGCTCGGCGAGGCCGGCGCGACCGTCTCCTCGCAGGACGCGACAAGGAAGGCGCACAACGTGACGACGAGCGCACGACGTGTCGCACCAGGTGCCGTACCGAACGCCGAACAACGATGCGCGCGCATCAGTGAACCCATGGGATCGACCACCAGGTGCGGGAACGGTATTGCGGCCAGTCCGCAGACCGGGAGAGACTCGCTTCCTTCATCGCCATATTCACTCCGTACACCAACATCTGGCCGAGGTCGTTGGGGCGCCGCACCAGCGCGGTGCCGTGCTCATCGCGTGAGATGCCAGATCGCGATCGTCACAAGCGTCGTGGTGAGCAGCGCGGTCATGACGCTCACGCCACGGTAGAGCTTGGAGAGCGCGGCGTACTTGTCCTGATTGATCCGGGCGATCGTGTGCAACTGGTCGGCCAGCTCGGTGTTGAGGTTGTCCATTCGCAGCTCCTCCCAGACCTTGCGGAAGACGGCGCGGTCACGGCGCACGATGTCGCCATGGAACAGCACGCGCATCGACTCCCCTGCTGCTCCGGCGGCGGGGAGCGCGTCGGTCGTCAGGCCTGACCCGCGCGGACGCAACGCCTCGATCGCCTGGAAGATGTAGTAGATCGTCACGAGCACGTACGAGACGATCTCGACCTGCGCGACCATCCCCCACACGCCAAGCCGCGGGATGAACGAATCGCCGCCGCGCACCACGAGCACGAGTGCGACCGCGTTGAGCACCGAGATGATCACCAGGGCGAAGCGCGCCTTGCGGTCGGCGAGTTCGATCAGGTCCTGCCCTGCTTCGAGCGCATTGAGGATCGCCTTGTAGCGGAACGCGGGCTCAAGCGGACCGCGCTCGGCCTCGAGACGCTTCGCCTCCTTCTCACGCTTCTTGGCGTCCTTGTCTTCGGCTTGCTCCGGTGGGAGCGGTGGCATGGTCATCGGCAGGGGGCGAGGGGAGCGAGGCTTCAAGATGACACCCAGCAGGGTGGCGGGGCCAGCCTGTAGATTGGGGATTCACCAACCGACCAACTCGCCGGAGCGCCTCCTGTGACCGTCACACCGCCGCCGCCCGCACCCGATCTGCGCAATCGCACCAGGCGAGTGATGCGGAACCTGCGCAAAGGCCTCGATCTCGCCTGGGACGCGGGGCCGCGCGAACTCGTGAAGTTCTCGGTGCTCGGCATGGTGAGCGCGACGGTCCAGCCGTTCACGGTGGTGCTCGGCAGCATGCTCGTCGGCCGGATCGCGTCCGGCAGGGTGGGCCAAGTCACCTTCATGGATGTGGTGCCGATCATCGGAGGCCTGTGGCTCGTGAGCGCCGTGCAGCGCGCGATCAACGCATATCAAGGATTCGGGCGTGACCTGTTCGTTCGGCGCGTACAACTCGAAGCCGAGCGTCGGCTGCTCGCGAAGGCGTCGAAGATCGACCTCGGGCACTTCGACAACTCCGATTGGCACGATCGCCTCGCACGCGCCAAACGCGATGTGTCGTGGCGGCCCGGTGACCTCACGTGGTCGGTGCTCGGCCTCTCGGGGAACATCGTCACGATCCTGCTCATGGCGGGCATCCTCGCGAGCCTGCACTGGGCACTCGTCGTCCTCGCGCTCGGCGCCGCGATCACATCGCTGCTGCTCGAGCGCCGGAATACCGTCCGGATGTACGAGTTCTTCTACACGGAGACACCCGAGGAACGCGAGCGCGAATACCTCGGCAACCTCCTCGTGGAGCCGAAGAATACCAAGGAAGTCCGAGCCTACGTGCTCGCCGATCACCTCCTCGACAGACACCAACGGATCTCCGAGGCACTGCTCCTCAAGCGCACGGCGATGTACAAAGCCGGCGCGCACACGTCGATGATCACGGGACTCGTGACGGGCACGAGCCTCGCGGTCGCCTACGCCTTCGTGGCCTGGCGCGGAGTGAACGGGCTCATCGATGCCGGCGGCATCGTCCTCGTGATCGGAGCGTTCGCGGCAGTGTCCGGCACGTTGAGCACCATCTCGTCCACCTTCGTCGCGGTCGACCAGCACACGACCTTCCTCGACGACTACTTCTCGTTCCTCGCGATCGAGCCCCTCGTTCCCGTACCCAACGACCCCAAGGCGGTCCCGCATCGACTCGAGCAGGGGATCGAGTTCCGCGACGTCATGTTCGAGTATCCGGGTGGGAACAGTCCGGCCGTCGACGGATTCACCCTGCACATCAAGGACGGGGAGCTGCTCGCGCTCGTGGGTGAGAACGGCACCGGAAAGAGCACCTTCGTGAAGCTGTTGCTGCGATTCTACGACCCCGACCGCGGCAGCGTGCGGATCGGCGGCGTGGACCTGCGCGACATCCCGCCCGAGGTCCTTCGCGAGCGGATCGGCGTCCTCTTCCAGGATTTCGCGACCTACGAACTCACGGTGCGCGAGAACGTCGCGATGGGTCGCCCCGGAGCCGCGGCCGACGACGAGCGTGTGCAGAAGGCGCTGCGCGACGCCCGCGCCGACGCGTTGGTCAAGAAGCTGCCCGGCGGGCTCGATTCGCGCACCGGGCGGCTCTTCGAGGGCGGTCACGATCTCTCGGGCGGTGAGTGGCAGCGGCTCGCACTCGCGCGGATCATGTACCGCGACGCTGATGTCTGGATCCTCGACGAGCCGACGAGCTCGCTCGATCCCGAGGCCGAGGCCGCGGTATTCGCCGAGCTCAAGGCGAACCTCAAGGGACGGATCGGGATCGTGATCTCGCACCGGTTCTCCACCGTGCGCATCGCCGACCGGATCGCGGTGATCGACGATGGACGCGTGCAGGAGCTCGGCACGCACGAGGAGTTGCTCGCGGCGAGAGGACGGTACGCGCGATTGTTCGAGCTGCAGGCGGCCGGCTACCGCTGACCGGAGGGTGTCCGTGCGCGACTCAGTGCGCGCGACGGAACGTGAACCCGACGAGCAACGACCGCGGAAGCCCGCCCTCATACACGAGCGGCTGCCCCGCTGCGTAGTCGGGATTGATGAACGCGCTCCCGATGAATCGGGTGTCGGTCACGTTCTCGGCGGCGATCGACGCGCGCACGATCACGCCGCCCGTGAGCGAGCGCTCAGCGGACGCCGACGCGCGGTACACCGTGAAGCCCGGCACATCGACCGCGTTGCGATCGTCAGCGAAGTAGTCGCTGTTGTGCTGCGCGCCGAGCTCGAGCGAGAGCCAAGCAGCCGCCGGAGGCTGCCAGGTGAGCCCGACATTCACCACGCGTCCCGGGAGACCCGCCACACGATTGCCGCTGAAGTCCGCGGTCGCGCCCGGCACGCCGAGGTATGTGGAGTCGACGACGTATCGGTCATACCTATTGCGCGAGAAGGTCCCCGCGAAACGCGCCGAGAGACCGCCCACGAACTGTCCGGAGAGGGCGAGTTCCAGACCGCGACGCTGCACTTGGCCGGCGGTGAGATAGAAGCGTCCGCCATTGTACGGCTGCGGTTCACCGTCGACCAGGACGCGGTAGAGCGCGGCGTCGATGAAGAGCCCGCGCAGCGGACCGTGGGTGAACGAACTGAAGCGGCGCACGCCCGTCTCGATCGTGTTCGAGAGGATCGGGTCGAGCAGCGGATTGAGCGCGGTGAGAGGACCGGGGAGACCAACGCCCGGCGGATCGGTCTCGTTGCCGGCGGGGATCTCGACTCCCGCACCGTAGCTCGCGTAGATGCTCGTGCCGTTCGCCGCGCGCCAGGTGATGCCACCGCGCGGTGAGACGCGCGAGAAACGACGGCTCGCGGTGAGCGCCGGCGAGATGAAGTCGCGGTAGAAATAGCTCAGGTCGTCGTAGCGCGCTCCGAGGAGAAGCGTGAGATCGGGCCTGAGTGCGATCTCGTCCTGCGCGAAGATGCCGCCATTCTGCGCGGCCTCGCCCTTGTTCTGCTGGAGCGTGGTGCCGCGGACGTTGCCGGCACCGAGATCGTAGAACTGGATCGATCCGTCCTGGTACGCGAGGTCGCCGCCCACGCGCAGTCGGTGACCGAGACCGCCGGTCGCGAAACGCATGCCCCACGATCCCGACCCGCCGACATGGTAGCGCGTGAAGTCGCGGAAGGTGTTGCGCTCGGAGCGCTGCAGATACTTGGGGCTCACGAAGAGCATCGCGCTCACGTCCGACGCATCACCGACGGGCTGGTCGAGCGTGACACCAAGTCGCATGAGGCGGTTGAACCGGCGCTCATCCCGCCCACGGTACGTGGCATTCGACTGCTGTGGATCCGCGTCGTACTGCGCCGGCGTGAGCGGGCCCGGGATGCGAAAGAGGTTGCCCGCACCGGCGAGCTGAACGCCGATACGTCCTCCTCGTGCCGTCGGGGCGGCAAGACCGCCAACGAACTGCGTGCGCGACGCGCCGGAGTGCTCGCGCCAACCGTCGAACGTCGTGCGCGTGAGCGAGAGCCAGCTCTTGGCGGCGCCCATGCTGGCCCCCATGCGCGCGACCGTGCGCAGGAGGCCGAAACTCCCTGACTGCTGCGTCAGTTCGCTGAAGGCGCGGTCGAATGACGGCATGGAACTCAGACTCACGATGCCACCGGCGGCATTGCCCCAAGCCGCGCTGCCGTTCGAGCGAAGCACCTCGATCCGTTCGATCGTTGCGAGATCGATCTGGTCGAACGCGGTGCGTCCGTCAGGCTCGGTCTCGGGGATGCCGTCGAGCACCACGCGGATGCCGCGCGACGTCCCGGCGTTGGACCGGTCCCCTGCTCCGCGTGCACCGAAGCCTCGGATCGTGAGGCGGATGTCGTGCGTGCCGTAGCGCGACTGCGCAAAGACCCCGGGTACCTGCTGCAGCGCCTGATCCATGCCAAGGCCGGCGCGGCCGGACCATTGCTCGGCCGAGACGACCGAGACCGCGAACGGGACTTGCGTCAGGCTGCGCGGCTCTCGGGTGGCCGTCACGATCACGGTGCCAAGATCGGCGCGGCTGCTGTCGCGCGTGCTCCTGTCGGTGCTGTCACGCGGCACCGCCTGCGCCCTGGTGGAGAGCGGAGCCAATACGAACAGGAGCACCGTACTGGCGCGAAGGAGGTGCGAAAGGATCATGAGGTCGGATCGGATACCGTGGTGTCGTGGTGCCATGCACTCCGTTATATGCGCGGAGTGGCGGTAACGTTGCATCGCGCCGGCGTCACCGCGCCTCCTGCACCTCGTCGAGCCGCGAGATGTCCATCGACAGCACGCCGTCGTCGTCAGGCGGATTGAAGATGTTGGTGAACTTGTGGTCCCACACCACCTCGGCCGCCTTGTACGACGTGCGCGCATGCACCGTCGCCGCGAAACCGTCGTCGATCCCGCTCAGCAGTAGCAAGAACTCGGCATTGCGCGATTCGAGCTCCTCGGGCGAGAGTCCCCAGAGCGGGCTCTGCGGGGTGATCGGGTGCACGATCGTCCATGCGAGCGGGAAAAAAGTCACCTGTGCACGGTCGAGCGTGAGCGGGCGGTAGCGCCGCACCGACTCGCCGTCGACCATCTCGACAAAGCTGTACGAGAGCGTCGCCGTGAGTTCGATGAGCTCATTCCTGCGGCGGTTCGCCATGCGGATCATGAGCGCTCGTCCGCCCTGGAACGGCGCGACCACCGCCCGACGGCTGAACGTCACCGCCGCTGTAGGACGCGCGAACCGGGCGAAGACGAGTCCGGTGATCAGCGCCTGCGCGAGGATGCTCACGAACGATTCGACGGTCATGATCGAATGCGCGAGCAATCCCTGCGGTGCCAGATGCCCGTAGCCGATCGTCGCGAAGGTCTCGACGCTGAAGAAGAAGGCGCGCGCGATCAGTCCGTCCACGGACCCTGACGGTGCCCCGACGATCGCGTCCGCGCCGGCCAGCACGAACGCCGCCGTGAAGACGATGTTGATGCTGACGTATATGAGCGCGACCCACCCCAGGAAGAGCGGCCAGCTCGCCACGAGCGCCGCATGGTAGAGGCTCACCACCTCCGACCACGGTAACCCGTCGCGACGCACGTTGAAGCTGCCGTCGGGATTGAGTAGGCGCCGTCCGCTCGCGGTCGACACCACCGCGCCGAATCCCGGATCGCTGCTCTCCTCGGGACCGCGCGGCGTCGGGATCGCCTTGAAGTTCATCGTCTGCATGCGTGCTCGTCAGTGATTGATGTGATGATCGCGACCGGCAGGACGCAGCGTCGCTCAGGGTGCGAGCGGCTGCGCCCAGATGCTCCGGAACCGGACCGGATGTCCATGGTCCTGCAGTGAGATCGGCAGTCGATCCGCGTGCACCGTGTATGGATCGCGCCGGCCATCCGACGTCGGGCCGAGCAGCGCGACGTCATCATGCACGAGTACCCCGTTGTGTCGCACGGTGAGGCGCGCGGGCGAGAGGACCACGCCCGTGGAGTCGAAGTGCGGCCGCCGAAACTCGATGTCGAAACTCTGCCACTCGCCCGGTGCTCGGCTCACATTCACGCGCGGAGGGAACTGACCGTAGAGCGCGGCGGCCTGCCCGTCCGCATACGTGTCGCTGCCGTAGGAGTCGAGCACCTGCACTTCGTATTGGCCCATGAAGAAGACGCCGCTGTTGCCGCGATCCTGCCCGTTACCCACCGCCGGCATTGGTGAGGCCCATTCGATGTGCAGTCGCACGTCACCGAATCCGACGCGGGTCTGGATGCCGCCGGCACCTTTCGCGACTTCCATCACGCCGTCGGCGACGCGCCAGCCAGCGGGCGTGCCGTCCCGCTTCTCCCACCACGAGAGGTCCCGGCCGTTGAACAGCACGATCGCGCCCGCAGGCGCGGCCACGGGGAGTTGCTGCGCGGGGGCGCGCTCGACGGGCGGCTTGGGGCGCTCCATCGAGTGTTGCGGCCAGCCGCCTGCAGGTCGCTGCGCGCTGAGCGAGGCGCCGACGACGAGGAGCAGCGCGAGCACGGCAGGTACTGTCCGAAAACGAGTCGACACTGAAGAACCTCGGGAGGGTGACCGCTCACCGAGCGGCCGCGAACGCCCTTCAATATAGACACCCCCCGCCGCTCCCTATACGCCGAGCTTGCGAAGCTCCTGCGCCTTCGCGCGACTCACGGCGAGCTGGGTCCTGTCCCGGAGTTCGGCGGTCATTCCACCCTTGCCGTGGCGACGGAACGCGATGACCTGATCGAGGTGCACGATGTGCGTGTGATGGACGCGCGTGAAGCGCCGGGGATCGAGGCGATGCGCGCCACTACTCGGAATGCAGCAGCCGGTGGACAGATTCGCCGAGATCCGCGTCGCCAAAAGGCTTGTGGAGCATCTGTCGGATGCCTGCGGCGGTGGCCTCCTCGCGGAGCTCGTCCGTGATGAACCCAGAGAGCAGCATCACCGGGAGGCTGGGGCGCAGTGTGCGGATTTCCCGCGCCACGTCGATTCCGGAGGCTCCGGCCATGTTGTAGTCCGTCAACACGAGATCGAACGCGCGGGGATCCGCTCGCAGCGCCGTCAGGGCATCGGCTGGACGGGTGAAGCCGGTGACGTGGTAACCCCGCCGCTCCAACAGGCGCTTGCCCACGGCTACCAACGACGGTTCGTCGTCGACGTATAGGATCTTCTGGCCCTGACCGCGTTGCGCCTGCGCGGGCCGGGTCGGTGCGCTCTCCGCTTGGCGTTCTCCCTCGGCGGCGGGAAAGTAGAGCGCGAAGGTCGTGCCCATGCCCGGTTGGCTGTCGACGGTGATGGCGCCCTGGAGCGTCTTCAAGATGCCGTGGACGACGGACAGTCCGAGACCAGTACCCGTGCCGACGGTCTTGGTGGTGAAGAACGGGTCGAAGATCCGTTCCAAGGTCGAGGCGTCCATCCCATTGCCGGTGTCGCGGATGGTGAGCCGGGCGTAACGGCCCGGTCGCAAGTCGGCGTGGGCGCTGGTGGTGCCCACGCTGACGTCATCAACGCCGATTGTGATCTGGCCGGAATGGCCCTCCATAGCGTGCCAGGCATTCG
>JANOTB010000051.1:0-21121 GCA_031416115.1 Gemmatimonadota bacterium | reverse complement strand
AAGGAACGCGATCGCGTTCTCACCCATCACGGCGCGGACCTCCGCCTCAGTGAAGTTCGCGTCGAGCAACGCCTGCGTGAGCTGCGCGATCGTCTCTCCCCCGATCGCCACCGTGACGGCGCCGTCCCAGTCGGAGCCGAGTGCCACATGCGCCAGTCCGGCGACGTCGATCGCATGCCGAAGCGCCTTCGCGATCGCGCGCGGCGACGTGCTGCACACCGCTGCGTCCCAGAAGCCGATGCCGATCAGCGCGCCATTGGCCGCCAGTGCGCGCAGTTGATCGTCGCTCAGGTTGCGCGGACCGGCGCAGGTGGCCTTCACGCCCACATGGCTCACGACGACCGGTCGCGTCGCCGCTGCCAGCGCCTCGTCGAACGCCGCCGGCGACGCGTGCGCGAGGTCCACGAGCATGCCGAGCTCCTGCATCCGTCGCACCACCTCGCGTCCGAGCGGCGTGAGCCCGCCCTTCGCCACGCCATGCGCCGACCCCGCGACCTCGTTGTCGAAGAAGTGCGCGAGCCCCGCCATGCGGAACCCGTGTGCGAAGAGCGTGTCCACGTTCTCGAGCTTCCCTTCGATGGCGTGCAGCCCCTCGGTGTTGAGCAGGCCGACCACCGGTTTCTCGTCGGCCGCGCCCGTCCATTCGGCGCGCCGCGCGAGCGCGTTGCGGAGTTCGTCGCCGCTGCGTGCGAGGATCAGGCGACCGTCGGAGAGCGCCGCCGCGCGCTCGAGCTTCGCGCCCTGGTGCAGTGCGCGCGCCAAGAGCGAGCGGTAGGTCCGCGGTGGCCAGCGTGACGCGATCGCGAGCAACGTGATGTTATCCGACTCCGCGCCATTGCGGTCGTAGTTCTGGTTCTTCGGCGTCTTGGTCACTGTGCTGAACACCTGCACGGCGACGTTCCCGCGTGCGAGCCGCGTGACGTCCGTCTGGCCGCGCCGCGAAGGGCCGATCACACCGCGGTCCCAGAGCAGGATGTCGTCATGCAGGTCGGCGACCGCGAGCGTCGCGTGCAGGTCACGGGCACGTTGCGTGACCGGGATCTCCTCCGTCTGGTCGAGCAGGTTCATCGAGCCGTCGACGTACACCGGCACCGCGAAGAAGAACCCCGCGACGAGCGCGAGCACAACGCCGGCTGCGAGCGGCAAGCGGCGCAGCCGGATCATGGGCGCGGTGCTCCGTCAGGGTGCGTGGCGCATGAGGGCGGTTGTTCGACGCTCCAACCGAGCGTCGCGATCTGCCAGCGACCCGCCACCTTGTACATGGTGAACGCATCGACGCCGCAGTGCGACCAGGTGCCGTTGATGTAGAGATCGTAGGGCATCCAGACCACGGCGAGTGGGCCTGAGACGAGTACGGTCGGTGCGAATCCTCGCTCGGCGATGCGGCCGTCGAACTTCGATGCGCGCTCTTCCTCGCGCGTGCGGCTGCTGTAGCGCCACTCGCCGTCGCGTTGACGTGACGAGAAGGTCCGCGCCTCGGGGAGCATGAGGTCGGCGAGGTGCGCGAAATCGTTGCGAGATATCAGGGCGAGAGCGGAGTCGGCGAGGGCGCGCGCGGCCGCGCGGTCGGCGGCGTCGCTCGTAAGGCTCGCGCTTCCGGCGGCCGAGGTGGACTGCGCGTGGGCCGCGTGCACGGCCAGTACGCTCGTGAGGGAGAGCGCCAGCGCGGCGGCCAACGAAATCGTGGAGAGCGTCGAGTCGAGGCACGCGCGGAGTAGGTGTCGCATCTGATTCGGTCCGTGGTCGAAGTGTTCGTTCTGGCGGTGCGTGCGGTGCGTTCAGCGAACTCCGTCAGCGCTCATCGCCGCAACTGCGCGATCCGCAGCCCAGCCGCCGAGTCTGCCAAGAGCGTCGCGAATCGTCTGGCCCGCGTCTCAGGCCGCTTCGCACTCCCAACCCAATGGGCTGCCGTGCGTCGATACCCATCCGGTTGCGACTCCCAGAACTTCCACGCTGCGGCCTTCTTCCGGAAGCCCGCGAGCTCGGCGGCCGACAGCCCCTGCGCTTTCGATTCGAACGCATAGACGCCGGCCCGGTTGGGCTTCCGAGCTTCGAACACGCGCAGCCCCGCCGGCCGCATCTGTCCCGCGGCGATCAGCAGCTGCATCTTCTTCGTATTGACGTCACTCCAGATGCTCGTCGACTTTCGCGGCGTGAAGCGGATCATGTACGCATCGGCGTCGATACTCCGGCGCAGCCCGTCGATCCAGCCGTAGCATAGCGCCTCGTCCACCGACTCGGACCACGACATGGACGGCTTGCCGGTCGCCACCTTGTGGTAGCCCACCCAGAGCTCCGTCTCGGCGCCGTGGTGCGCGTGCAACCAGCGGCGGAATGCGGCGGGCGAAGGGAAGAACTCAGGTGTCATCGTCCGCTACGTTCGCTCGGTCGGACCGCCGGCGCCACCCAGCCGCCAATCCATTCGCGCGCCGCGCGCCAGGCGCGCCCCGCCGCGAACCCAGCCACCGACGCGATCTCCTCCACGCTCGGCTCGACCTTCTCGCCGAGTGAGCGGAGGATCCGGCTGCGCATCCGCATCACCACCGGCGTGCCGATGTCGATCGCATTGAAGTACGGGTCGTAGCGAGTTCCCAGCCCTTCAATGAGCGCGGCGGTGCGCGCGAAGTAGACCAGGTCGCGCGGCAGGATCACCGGAAAATCGTAGAGCGACTGCATCACGCGGTCCGCGAGCATCGTGTCGATCCGTTGCTGCGTGGTCGTGCGCGTGGACGCCATCTGCACGAGCACCTCGCTCAGTCGCGTGATCTCTGCCGGGTCAGCGCCCGGTGCGATCAGCCCGAGCGCATAGAATCCCCGCGCCACCGCCTTGGCGTCGCGGCGGATGCTCGCGAACACCGTTCTGATCAGCGTGAGCCGCAACTCCGGCGGTACGCGCACCATCATCCCGAAGTCGAGCAGCACCAATCGTCCGTCGGGGGCGACCATGAGGTTCCCGGGGTGCGGGTCCGCGTGAAAGAGCCCGTCCACGAGCATCATCTGCACGTAGACCTCGATCACCATGCCCGCGAGTCGTCCCGCGTCGACGCCGCCGGGCACGAGTCGGTCCACTCGCGTGCCCTCGATGAACTGCAGCACCAGCACGCGCTGACGCGTGAGCTCGTGCATGACCTCGGGGATCACGACGCGCGGGTTCCCGGCGAAGTTCGCGCGCGCTTCGGTCGCGTACTCGGCCTCGAGTCTGAAATCCATCTCTTCGCCGATGCGCGCCGCGCACTCCTCCACCAGCGACTGGAAGCCGAGGATGTGCGGCGACGGCCAGCGGCGCGCAGCCCACGCGGTGATCGCGCGCGCCGACTTCAGGTCTTTTCCGACGGTCAGCTCGATTCCCGGGCGCAGCACTTTTACCGCGACATCGCGTCCGTGCCAACGTGCGCGGTGTACCTGGCCGAGCGAGGCCGCTGCGACCGGCGTCTGGTCGATCGAGTCGAAGACGCGCTCCGGTTCCATACCGTACGCGGCGATGATCTGCGCTCGGATCGCCTCCCACGGGACCGGGGGCACCTGATCGGTGAGCCGACCGAGGATGCTAAGGTACGGCTCCTGAATGAGGTCCGCGCGCGACGCGAACACTTGCGCGAGCTTCACGAACGTCGGTCCCAACTGCGCGATCCGTGTGACTATCGCCTCGGCGCGCGCAACATGGAACGCCGTCGACCGCTCTGCTGGCGCCCCCCACCGGAGCCAGCGGCGCCGGTCGCGGAACACAGAGACGACGAATGGCCCGAGGGCGAGGACGATCCGGAGCGTGTGCACTGTGGCTGAACGATAGAACGGCAGAGTGGGTTGCACACCTCCCTGTAGCACACCTCCCAGTACCAGCGGCCCTGCCGTTTCGGCATATTGCGGGGCGACCTACCCACTTCATTACACAGGACCGCTCTCAATGTCCGCAGGCACCACCGGACCGCTCAAGCACACGCCGTTCTACGACATCCACGTTGCCGCGGGGGCCAAGATGGTCTCGTTCGCCGGTTTCGAGATGCCGATTCAGTATCCGGGCGGCATCACCGCCGAGCACAACGTGGTGCGCAACGGCTGCGGCGTGTTCGACGTGAGTCACATGGGTGAGTTCATCATCAAGGGCAAGCAGGCGATCGACTTCGTCACGTATGTGACGTCGAACGACGTCGCCGCGCTCGGCACCGGGCAGGTCCACTACTCGGGCATCCTCACCGAGCAGGGCACCTTCGTGGATGATTGCCTGGTGTACCGCTACGCCGACGACCACCTGATGATGGTCGTGAACGGATCGAACAAGGACAAGGATCTCACGCACATCCAGCAGTACGTCGGCAAGTTCGACTGTGTGCTCACCGATGTGAGCGACGACATCGGACTGCTGGCGGTGCAGGGCCCCAAGGCGCAGGAGATCCTCCAGGCGCTCACGCCAAAGCAGCTCGACGAGATCAAGTACTACTGGTTCACCGAGACCACTGTTGCTGGCATTCCCATGACGCTCACGCGGACCGGCTACACCGGCGAGGACGGGTTCGAGCTCTACCACGACGTCAAGTATTCGGCGCAGCTCTGGACGGTGTTGATGGACACTGGCCGCATCCAACCCGTCGCGCTCGGTTGCCGCGACTCGTTGCGCCTCGAGATGGGGATGGCGCTCTACGGCAACGACATCGACGACACCGTCACGCCGCTCGAGGCCGGACTCGGCTGGCTCGTGAAGATGAAGAAGGGCGACTTCGTCGGTCGCGCCGCACACGAGGCGCAGAAGGCCGCCGGTGTGCCCAAGAAGCTCGTCGGCTTCACCTTCACCGAGAAGGCGATCCCTCGGCATGGTTACCCCGTGTTCGTGAACGGGAGCGCGAGCGGTACCGTGATGTCTGGCGTCATGAGCCCGAGCGTGGGTTGCGGGCTCGGGACGGCGTACGTGCCGACCGCGCATGCCAAGGAAGGGAACACCATCGAGGTCGACATTCGCGGCAAGCGGATCGTGGGAACGATCGTCGGGTTCCCGTTCTGGAAGCAGGGCACGGTCAAGCGATAGGTGCGTTGAGATGAACGTCCTGATCACACTCACCGACGTCGAACCCGCCGTGCGGTTGAACGCACTGCTGGAAGCCGACGGCGTCAAGACGACCGTCGTCTCCCCCATGGATGACCTCCCGCGCGAGATCCGTCGTGCGAAGCCCGACGTCATCGTCTTCACCGGCGCCCTGCTCGACCCTCAGACGCTCGGCATCGTGCGCGACCAGCTCTGGGGTGGCGCGAGCGTGATCGGACTCGCCGACGTCGGTGACCCCGCAGTGGAGCAGCGGCTTAAGTCGCTCGGGTTCGCCGACGTGCTCACCAAGCCCGTCACCGCCGACGCGTTGCGCGCGAGCGTGAACGAGCTGCTCGAGCGCCAGCGCATCACGCGCGAGACCGGGCTCTGGGGCGAGAGCGAGGCGGTGCGGCAGGTGCTGGTGCAGGTCAAGCAGATGGCGCCGGTGTCGAGCACCGTGTTGATCGAAGGCGAGAGTGGGACCGGCAAGGAGCTCGTTGCGCGGGCACTCGCGAAGATGTCCCCGCGCCGCAACAAGGCGTTCATCGCCGTGAGTGTGGGGGCGCTGCCGGAGACGTTGCTCGAGAGCGAGCTCTTCGGCCACGAGAAGGGCGCGTTCACCGGAGCGGCGGAGCGGCGCATCGGGCGATTCGAACTCGCGAGCGGCGGCACGCTCTTCCTCGACGAGATCGGCGAGATCCCGCAGAGCACGCAGGTGAAGCTGCTGCGCGTGCTCGAGGAGCGGCATGTGACGCGCGTGGGCGGCACGCAGACGATCCCCGTGGACGTGCGCGTGATCGCCGCGACCAACAGGCCGCTGCGCGAGAGTGTGGAGCGCGGCCACTTCCGTGCTGATCTCTTCTATCGCCTGAATGTGTTGCGGATCTACCTGCCTCCGCTCAGGGAACGGCGCAGCGACATCCCGCTACTGGTGCGGCGGTTCGTGCAGGAGTTCTCGCAGGAACACGACCGCGAGTTCCACGGCATATCGGCCGACGCCATGCAGTCGCTGGTGAACTACACCTGGCCGGGCAATGTGCGCGAGTTGCGCAACTTGGTCGAGAGCATGGTCGTCCTCGCCACCGGGCGCGAGATCACGGTTGCCGACATCCCGTCTGGGATTCGCGAAGGCGGGGCGTCGCGACTCCTGCCGGTACCGATGGGTCCGATCCACCGTGAGGAGGGGCGCGCGGAGGGGAGGGAACTGGAGTTCATCGTGCGGAGTCTCGTCGAGATGAAGTTGCAACTCGAGGAGTTGCGCCGGCGGGTTGACGAAGATCGCGGAGTGCTGGCGCAGGTGGCTGGCGGGATGGTCGCCGGGCTGCCGCTCGTCGGGGGCGTGAGTGGGGCGGCGATCGAGCCTCCAGGCTTTGTGTCGGCGCCGAGCGCGGTGAGCACCACCAAGGGAATGACCATGGCCGAGATCGAGAAGGCCGCCATTCTTGCGGCGTTGCGGGAGACGCGCGGGAATCGTCGTAAGGCGGCCGAGATCCTCGACATCGGGGAGCGGACGCTCTATAGAAAGCTCAAGGAGTATCAGGTCCCCGACCGGTTCGGCGAGTAGGCCGTCACTGTCGGCGGTCACCGTCTGCCGTCACCCTTGGCCGTCACTCTGTGACGTCACCGGTGCAGGGTCGTTTAGATGATGGAGATTGTCCTTTGCGCCTCGACTGCCAGTGTTCGTGACCGCATTGGCTGCACCAGCGCATTCTGGGGGCCATTTGGAAAGAGAAGTGGAAAAGAGGCACTCCGTACGTGAGATCAACACTCGTTCTTCCCCAGGAACCGTGACGCCGCAACCCCATCAGCAGAGCGCTCTTCAGAACTCGCCGATCGCCGGCTCAGTTCTGCCATTGCAGCGCGCCGAGGAACTGATCGCTTCGCTTCAAGACGTGGTGTCTGTGCGGATCACCGCGACGGACAGCGGGTCGGTGGACGCGATCCACGTGCTTGTGACCGGCGACACACCGGCGAAGCAGGTGGTGCGCAACATCGAGAGCGCGCTCATGGCGCAGCTCGGCCTGCGTGTGGACCACCGGAAGATCTCGGTCGCGGCGACGTCCAAGCGTACGACACCGATGGCCGCCTCCATTGCGGAGGCGCCTGCAGGGGAGCCGATGCCGTCGAAGGGGAGTCGGCCGGTCTACTTCGAGGACGTCGAAGTTCGCGGATCGCGTGCCCGCGGCGTGACCTGCCGGGTGACGTTGCGGATCGGTAATGAGCAGTTCGCGGGCGAGGCTGAGGAAGGGCTGCAGAGCGACCGCAGCCGGGTGGATGTGGCGGGCCGCGCGACGCTGGTCGCGCTTGGCATGGCGCAGCCGCTTGCGGGTCTCTTTTCGCTGGAAGGTGTGCGTGTGATCACGGCATTCGACCGCGAGTTCGTATTCGCTGCGGTGATGGCGCGTCAGGGCCGGGAGCAGGTGATGCTGACCGGCAGCTGCGAAGTGCGTGAGAGTGCTGAGACGGCGGCTGTGCTGGCCGTTCTCGATGCGACCAATAGGTGGATGGGTCCGGCCGTGACGATGGGGAAGGTGATGCCGGTGGCCCCAGCAATGGAGGACCGGCGCGGCCTGGGCCGCTGACGGTCGACGGTGTTTGTGGGAAGTGGAGCGCGGCGTCGGGGCGGGTCCCCGGCGCCGCGTCGCGGCCAGAGGGAGTGGTTGGTCAGGGCAGTTTTGGTTACCTGAACTGAGAGGAGAATGGGTGCCCCCCGTTCTCTCCAAAATAGCGGAGAGAACAATAGCGGAAGCGTCATTCAGGACGCGTGAGCGGAGCCGATCTTTGCTGAATGTCCGGTCGAAAGGCCGGGCCATCTCACCGAAGGGAGGTGATACTCAATGTCAATCATCACGTCGCTCATCAGCGCGATCTGCGCACTTGTGCTCGGAGATGCGGCTAGCTGGAGCTGAGCAGTACAGAGGACGGGGGGTCCTCCACTTCTATATCCCTTATGAATCGGCAGACTCGAGTATCCCAAATTGTCCTGATGGTCGCAATCGGAGCCATTCTGAGCTCCGCGGCGATGATATTCATGGGGCCAGTCCCGACCATCGAACACTGGATGGCAGGAGGTTTCTTCGCGGCGTTCGGCATACTTGCGTCTGTACTGGGTTATGCGACGTCGCGCACCACAACCGGAAGTATCGGGTTTCTCCCATTTCTAAGTATAGCGGTCATCGCGCCGAACATCGTTTCGGTCCTAACGGTATTCGTCAGCATCTCGACCACGGAGTTAATTGTTCGCCGCGCTCCGCTCAAAGCCGCCTTCAACGTTTCTCAGTTCGTATTCGCCGAAGTAGTTGCAATCTCCCTGTTCTTGTTCCTCAACGGGGCCCCGATGACCGGCGAGGCTCTCGGTTTCACTGAGGGATTCGCGTTCTTCGCCATGGTCGCGGCCTGGTTCGCTGTGAACAAGCTTGCGGTCAGCACCGTGGTTGCCGTCTCGGACGGACGCGACACGCGACAGCACTGGATCAGCAGTATGCGGCTATCCGCTGCCTACGACGTGCTGTCATTCCCGCTGATTTACTTTTTTGCACTGACGTATTTTAAGTTCGGGATCGGTGTGACTTCGATACTCGCGCTTCCGATGCTGGGCATTAGGCAGTTATTCAAGCAAAATGTTGCGCTCCAGAAGATCAACGAAGAGTTGTTGCAACTCATGGTGGCGACCGTAGAGGCACAGGACCCATATACCTCCGGTCATTCGCAACGAGTTGCTCGGTATGCGCGGATTATCGCAAGAACTGTGGGGATCGGCGGACGTGGTGCTGAGCGGGTTGCCGTAGCAGCGCTGCTACACGACGTTGGCAAGATTTACGGCGAATTTGCCCCGATCCTGCGCAAACCCGGCCGTCTTACTGACGATGAGTATGAGGTGATGAAGACTCATCCTGCCCGAGGTGCCTCACTCGTTGAGAAGGTTTCACACTTCGCTGACTTGGTGCCCGCGGTATTGTCGCATCACGAGGCATGGGATGGACGCGGATATCCGCATGGCCTTGCTGGCGACGCCATTCCCCAGACCGCTCGAGTAATTGCGCTCGCCGACACAATCGACGCCATGAGTACCTCGAGGCCGTATCGAGATGCACTTTCCACCGACATCGTGTATGCGGAAATCACCAAGGAAAGCGGACGCCAATTTGATCCGCGCATGTGTGCAGCACTTCTACGTCCTGAGAGTTGGCGTGAACTCGTCAGTGAGATTGAAATCGCGACTCGTGAGTATCCTGTCGCAGCGGATCGTCTGCTCCAGAAACACGGTGAACCACCGCGCAGCGTAGTCGTGACGGAGTCGTCGAAACGAAATCTCTAGGAAGCGTCGATCGATGCGCTTTCCCTTCGTTCTCGCGCGAGTTCAGTGAAGCCAACCGGAATGGGTCGGTCGAATGTTGACGCTCGACGGACCAGGTAGGATTCGTGCACGTTGGATGCTTCATCCGTCGCTCCAAGCGCGTCGAGGCATCTCATCACAGAGTTGGCGATCCAGTCTTCGCTAAGCCCCGGCTGAAGCAAGTCCAACAGCTGTACCGCGCCGTCGCAACTGGCGCGCGCTGATGCATTCTCGCCTATGCCAACGAACGCAAGGGCGAGGCAAGCTCGATCCGAAGCGCTCCTTCGCGGCGCTGTATCGGCCTGAATGGTGTCTATGTGCGCACCGTAGGTGGCCAAACAAGCTCGGGCGTCACCGGTTTCCACGAAGTACCGAGCCTTTGCATGCATGAGTGAATAGTCTACGTCAATGCCGTGGGCAGGCCCTGCCATCTGTTCCGCTTTCGTGAGCCACAGATGCGCCTCCGGATAGTTGGCATGGTCAAGGTGCAGAAAGATCAGGCCAGCGGCCGCCAGCCGAGCGTCGCGCTGAGCGCCGAAGACGTTCGCTGTTTCTATCGCTTGTTCCATTATTTCGGCGGCGGCTCCAGGGCGGCCGAGGAATCGTAAAGCCGTGGCGCGGTAGCGGAGGGCGAGCATTCGTGTCGAGGGTGCGTCTCCGGCACCGACTCCCTCCGCTACTTCTCGCTCGAGCGCCGACAGCTCGGCCGCACTCCCACGTTCTGCCGCGTACATCAGACGCACGATCGATCCCAAAAGACTCGGGCCAGATTGGGCCGTTGAACGAAGAGAGACTTTCAGGAACAAACTGTCGGGTCCGCCGGCCCCTGCGTTGAATAGGCTTCGAAGTGCTACGTGGCACGCGAGTTGACATACTGAGTCGGGGATATCTGTGCTAGTTACTGTGAGCGCCAACTCGTTGATGGCGCCGTCTATTCGCATCCCAAGTTTCAGCTGCGAGTCGACTAGCGTTGTGAGTATCTGAGTGCGAATCGTCGCGGATTCGGGAGTAGCGTCTGGCGCACAAGCGAGCGCGGCGCAGCACGACGTGACAGCATCGGAGTAGAGCGACGCGGTGTTTTGAACGCGGGCGAGTTGTGACAACAGTTCCATGCGGCCACCGATATCGCCACCCAGCGCGACTGCCTGCGACAGCGCCTCCGTCGCCTGCAGTGGGAGGCCGCGCGCGGTGAACAGCTCCGCGACCCGACGGAACTGGGCGCGTGAGTGCTCAAAGCTTCCGGCGACTGCGAAGAGCTCGGCGGCTCGCCAGTAGTTCGAAATGCTGGCGTCCGTCGACGTCTCGGACGAGAGAAGAACGGCGGCGTCGAGCGACATTGCTGACAGTGCTGTGCCTGTAAAAGCATTGCTGATCGAATCGTGCCAACATTCGTGGAGCTCCAAGCAAGCTGAGTGGGTCATTGATAGCACTCCTTCGAGCTCCTGCTGTTCGAGGAACGCGTCGTAGTCCCAGACCGTCGCGGGAAGGAGTGCTCGAATGCGCGAGAAGCGGGCCAAGGGTCCAAGGAGCGAAATAAGGCGGAGTAGGCGCAACTCGTTGAGCGAGAGGTTTCTGATACGCTGCTCGATTACCTCGACAAGAGACTGTGGGACGCTGTCCACCGGTTGCTGCGAGACGCGTTGAGATGTCAGTTCTCTCAGGAAGAGCGGGTTGCCACCTCCCGCACGGATGATCTCCGAGCTCGCATGCGATGTGAGCGGCCGGTGAGGAGACGCGGCGAACGCAGACACAAGGAGCATAGAATCGCCCCGAGAGAGCGGCGGAACTGGAATGGCGGTGAATGCCGGCAGCGATTGCTTGGGTAGATGTGGCGCATGATGCGAAGTCAGTCGACTCGTCGCGAGGATGAGCAATCGGTGCGAACGCGCCGAATGCGCGAGAGTGGCGATCACCTGCAGCGAGAGGTCGTCGGCGTTGTGAAGGTCGTCGATGTGCAGCAATAGTCGACGCTCGTTAGCCGCGGCGGCGCAGGCGTCCGCAAGCGCCCAAGCGGCTTCGGCCGGCGAAATGGTTTCGACTCCACCGACGTCGTATTCGCGCGAGTGTGCCAATGGCCCGCAGAGACGGGAGAGGAGCCGAAGTGCAGTCGGTGAAGTACCTGCAGCACCCGGAAGGTCTTGAACGGCCGAGGCAATCGCGATAGCGAGAGCAAGTGGCCGGCTGGTGTCAGACTGTGTTGCTCGGACGGTGCAGGATTGAAATCCACTCAGTTGTGCGAACTCGCGAACCTCATTCGAAAGTCGCGTCTTCCCGATTCCGGGTGCTCCGTATAGAAGGATGGCATCGCCGTTGCCCTGCCCCGCGATTGAGAGGTATGTCGTAAGGCGTCGCATGAGCGCCTCCCGCCCAACCAACGGCACCTCTTGCACCGCTCTGCCCCCCCACTCCGGCTTCCTCTCCGAAATCCTCCGCCGCAACACCGTCGCAGGCAAAGCAATCTGCCCCGCCCGCTCCCCAAGCTCCTCCACATACTGATCCAAAATCTCCAACGCCATCGCCTTCGACCCCGCCATCGCCGCGCTCTCCGCACGCGCCAGCGTGGCCTCCTCGTTCAGCGGGTCGGTCCGAAGCACCACGCGGCCCCAGCGCTCCAGATCGGCCCACCGCCCTTCGCGCCGGGCTTGGGCAATCTGACGCAGTGCCGCGCGTCGGTATTGTGTGGCCAGTCTGCTTCGCGTCGAGTCGAGCCACTCCTGGAACTGTGGCGAGATCGTCCGCGTGACAGCCGGAAGGAACTCGCCCGAGTCCTCGATCATCCACGGTTCCGCGGTCTCGGGCCAGGACTCGTCCAACGCCCGCGTCGCATCGCAGTCCACTCGCTCGCGATCGATCTGCAGAGACTCGTCGTCCTCGTCGAGCGTGAACCCCTTGAGCCGCAGCTTGTAGAGCATCTGACGCAAGCTGTGGCGGCCTTTCGCGAGGTCGCTTCCGGGCCAGAACACGTCGACCACCTCGTCGCGCGTCATGCGGTCGCCCGCCCGCACGCAGAGGTACACGGCGACCGCCAGCACCATCTCGGTGCTTTGCGTGATTCGCTTGCGGCCGATGCGGACTTCCGCGGCGCCAATGGCCCGTACCGTGATCATGCAGACGTCATCCTTTGAGTGCGTGTCCCGAACGCTCGCGACGGGCCGTCATCGCTGCGTCATCGGCTGCCGAGCCCGCAACGGCAGCTCGGCCTGACCACCGCGGCAACGCCTCTCTCAGAGCGCGAGTGGACCTAGCACTACTTCGCCACAATAATGTATCGGCCTTGGAGCCGACGCGTTTTCTCCGCAAGGATTCCCGAGACGCGAGGCGACGATGCGGCGGCGATCGCGGGGGCTCGACGAGGAGCCGGGGGACGGCGCGGGGCCGTGGGAAGAGGACTTGGCCCGCTGGATGGCGCCCGTCCTCGCGGCGCTGGGCCATATGGGGCGACTGCGGTGGGCGCCGGTCTATCTGCAGGGGTTGCTGGGGCCCGACGACCGGAAGAGTGTGCAGCCGATGGCGGCGAGCGGGTTCGACGTCATTACGTCGCTCCGCTACGACATCGAGATCGCGGTCGAGAGCAATACGCCGCCGCAGGCGCTGCTCGACGGGCCGTGGTCGGCGTACGCGGGCGATCCGCTCGCGATGAGCGGCGCCGGATCGTCCGACGCCGACGGCGATGCGCTCTCGTACGCGTGGGCCTTCGGCGACGGCCAGACTGGCGCCGGCGCGGCGGGGCCCAACAACGGTGAGGAGTGACCTCTGACGGTCGCAACCCCGAATGCTCACGCATCCGGGGCCGCTTCGTTCCTGCGCGCTACGCTCCGGTGATCGACAGCGTCCCGGAACCGGCGTTGAACGAGACGGCGAACTGATTCAGGTCCGTGGTTCGCTGTCCCCCGACCCAGTTGCCGTTCGCGGCGAAGCGCGCACCGTGATTGGGACACTCGAAGCCGGTCGAAGTGATCCCGATTGGCCTGTAGCCCGCATGCGGGCAGACCATCGAGAAGGCGAGATAGGTCGTCGCGTTCACGCGGGTGACCGCGACCGGTGTCGCCGATCCGCCGTCGACTCGCGCGATACCGCCATCACTGCCGAGCGACGGGAAGTTCGCCAGTGTCACGACGAGGCCGCTCCCGCCGCCGCCCCCCCCGATCGGCGGAGGTGGCTGATTGGAGCCGTCGCTGCCGGTGACACCGCCGATGTTCCCGTCGCCGCACGCGGCAAGGAAGGCGCCGACCGACGCGAGCAGTGAGGCGGTGACGAAGCGCCGCCGCGAGGGATCCTCGGCCTCCTCGCCCGTGCGGCGCCGGAGCGCGCAAACACTCGTGCAGTCGCGCATGGTCAATCCTTCCTGAAGATGTCGAGCATGGAGAGATAGCCGATGGTCGCGATGGTGACCGAGGTCAGCGCCACGGTGCGATGGCGGTCGCGGTCATCACCGGCCAACTCGGCGCGCTCCGCGAGGATGCCGGTCGCGGTGAAGCCGGCGTCGGCGAGGAGCATCATGACCGCGTGAAACACCTTGCGCCCCCGTTCGTCGGGGTCCTTCCGGCCCTCGTAGAGATTCATCACGCCTGTCACGGTATTGACCGTGAAGAGGACCGCCACGCCGGTCGCGGCCACGCGGTGACCCGTTTTGGCCCAAGCCGGCGCCTCAAAACTCTTGTCGTAGAGTTGGCTCCCGGCGATGTACTGGAAGGCGAAGAGCGGGAGCATGGCGTAGCTCCCGGCTCGGTGGATCGAAAGGCGCTTGTAGTACGCGGCGCTGTACTCGAAGATCGTGTCATGCGGCGTCGCGCGGTCCGCGGCGAGCGTCGGCAGCGACGGGAGCGCGGGCGCCAGTATCGACGGGAGCGCGGGCGCAGTCACTCGGCTGAAGCGGTCGGTACGCACCGGGCCCTCAGCGGCGACGGGCGTTCGTCCGTTCGGCAGGGACTGGAACGCGATCAGTGCGAGTGTGATGATATCCATGTGGCGGGTCGGGTGGGGATGAGCGATTTCAATCGGGCTCGGTCGAGTATACCACCCGATCGCCGACGGCACGAGCGCGGCGGGTCCGGCGAAATCGGGTGAAGCTCGGATTTGAGAGTAGATTCCCCGACCGGATGAATACCACTGGCCCCGCCTCCGTGACGTCGACCCACCTGACGCTCGCCCTCTCGCCACACGGTCGCCTCATCCTCACCCCATCGGATGATGCGCCCGCGCTCGACCCGGCGCTCGCTCGACGCCTGCTTGACGCATTCGCACTCGGATCAGGGCACGGCCTTCTCCAACTCGGCGGCGCCGAAGTCGGGCAACCGCTGCCGCCCGTCTTCAGCTATTGGCGAGAATTGGGTGGCCGCTACGTCACGACGCTCTGTACGCCAGCCAGTGCCGACACTCCCCACGCAGCCATACCGCCGCGCGACACCGCCGATCTCCACACGTTCGCCCTCGGCGCGCCGGCGATGCTCGGCGCCGAGTACGTCAGTGCACAGGTGCTTGAGGCACTGTGGCACGAAATGGATGCGGCATTCGTAACTCTGCGGGCACAGGCTCGATGCACCACGGAAGAGTTACTCAGGACACTCAGCCCCGCCTGGCACATGGTGGGGCGCGTGTACTTCAACCTCGCTGAGAATCGAAAGGATGACTTGGCGCCGTTCGCGTTCCTCGCCACGTACACTCGTCAGCTTTCGGCGCGCGGCAAAGCGCAGCACCTGCCCTTGGGCGATGCGTTGCGTGAGTACGCCGGTGCGAAGAATCACGAGCGACTGCTCTCGCTGCTCCTGCCGGTGCAGCGTGCCGCCGCGCAATGCCTCTGGCTGCGTGAGATGGTGGAAGCCGGGGAAGTCTTTCATCCGTTGCGGTGGTCGGCGGCCGACGCGTTTCGTTTCCTCTCCGACGTCCCGGAACTTGAACGCGCGGGCATCATCGTGCGCATGCCCGCGAGCTGGCGTGCCAACCGTCCCGCGCGCCCCTTGGTGTCGAGCGTCGTCGGATCGCGAGCACCGACCGGACTTGGGACTGCTGCGCTCCTCGATTTCAGCATGGCCATCACGCTTGACGGTGCGCGACTGACTGCGGCCGAAGTCAGCCAGATCCTCGCCGGCACACGCGGACTCGCATTCATCCGTGGCCAGTGGATCGAGGTGGATTCCGAGCAACTGCAGCGCACGATGGAGCGGTTCAAGGACGCGGAGCGCACGGCCGCCGAGCGCGGGCTCACGTTCGCCGAAGCCATGCGGTTGCTCTCCGGTGCCGACGTCACCGGCGCTGACGACGAGCGTTCTGCAGATCGTCCGTGGTCGCACGTCAACGCCGGCGCCTGGCTCTCCCCGCTTCTGCAGTCGCTTCGCTCCCCGGAGGAGCTTTCGCCGATCGCACCAGGGCGTGAACTGCGCGGCACGCTGCGTCCGTATCAGGAAGTCGGCGTGCGATGGCTCCATCTACTCTCGCGGCTCGGACTCGGTGCGTGCTTGGCCGACGACATGGGGCTCGGCAAGACCATCCAGGTGCTCGCCTTGCTGCTGCTTCAGCGCCGCACGAACGAGCGCGCGGGCATGCCGAATCTCCTGATCGTACCGGCCTCGCTCATTGCCAACTGGAAGTCGGAGATCGCGCAGTTCGCACCGGCGCTGCAGGTCATCGCCGCGCATCAGTCCACGTTGACTGCAACGGAGCTCGCGGCGATCGACGCGCAACGACTTGCCGAGGCCGATCTTGTGATCACGACCTACGGGTCGCTGCGGCGATTTGCATGGATCTCCGGCACCAAGTGGAATCTCGTGATCCTCGACGAGGCGCAGGCCATCAAGAATCCCGGGGCCAAGCAGACGCGCACAGTCAAGCAGCTGAGCGCGCGGGCACGCATTGCGCTCACCGGCACTCCAGTGGAGAACCGCCTTTCCGATCTCTGGTCCATTTTTGACTTCATCAATCCCGGGCTGCTCGGATCGGCCAAGCAGTTCGGCACGTACTCCAAGCGCTTGGCCGCAACGCCGCAGAATCCGTACGCTTCGTTGCGCGAGCTGGTGCGCCCGTACATCCTACGGCGCCTCAAGACCGACCGGTCTGTGATCTCGGATCTGCCGGAGAAAACGGAAATGAAGGCGTACTGCCAGTTGACTCGCAAACAAGCAGCGCTATATCAGGACTCGGTACGCGAACTGCGCGACCAGATTGCTGCAGCAAATGGGGTACGTCGCAAAGGGCTGATCCTCACCTTCCTCATGCGCTTCAAGCAAATCTGCAATCACCCGTCACAATGGCTGAAGGATGACGCGTGGGATGCGGCGGATAGCGGCAAGCTGGTTCGGCTCGGCGAGCTCGCCGAAGTGATCGCGGCGAAGCAGGACAAAGTGCTGGTGTTCACACAGTTTCGTGAAATGACAGACCCGCTCGCCGCTTTCCTTGGCCGTGCGTTCGGCAGGCCGGGACTGACGCTGCACGGTGGGACCGTCGTCGGGAAGCGCGAGGAGCTGGTACGGCGGTTCCAGGACGATGAGCTGGTCCCGTTCTTCGTGATCTCGCTGAAGGCGGGCGGCTCGGGCCTCAATCTCACCGCCGCGTCACACGTCATTCATTTTGACCGATGGTGGAATCCTGCGGTGGAGAGCCAGGCAACCGATCGTGCGTTCCGGATCGGACAGACAAAGAACGTGCTGGTGCACAAGTTCGTCTGCCGCGGCACAGTAGAGGAGAAGATCGATCAGCTCATCGAGTCGAAGACACAGTTATCCCGCGAACTGCTCGCCGGTGGTGCGGAACTCAATCTGACGGAATTGAATGACGACGAATTGATGCGACTCGTCTCGCTCGACCTCAACGCTGCGACCAAGGAGTGATGCATGTCCAGGTATTGGGAGTGGCCACCGTACGTGCCCGTCGCCGAGCGACGTCGCGAGGTCGAGCGGGAGAACGCTTCACTGAGGGCGAAGGGACGCACGCTTGCGCCGGTCGTGATCGACGGTCGCAAGATCACGCGGACGTTCTGGGGCACTGCGTGGTGTAAGAACCTCGAGAGCTACAGCGATTACGAGAACCGGTTGCCGCGCGGGCGGACCTACGTGCGGCAGCGTCGTGTGCTCCACCTGGAAATCGCCGCTGGTTCAGTGAAGGCGCTGGTGAGAGGATCGTCGCTCTACGAAGTGACGATCGGCATTGCGCCTGTTCCGCAGACACGCTGGCGTTCCATCTGCAGCGACAGCGCGGGCGCTATCGACTCTCTCGTCGAACTGCTGCAGGGCGAGTTCTCCACTGGAGTCATGGAACGCCTCTGTCGTCAGCAGAACGGGCTTTTCCCGACCCCAGGCGAGATCACCCTCGAGTGCAGTTGTCCCGACTGGGCGTCGATGTGCAAGCATGTGGCGGCGGTGCTGTATGGAATCGGAGCGCGGCTCGACGAGCAACCGGAACTCCTCTTCCGGCTTCGAAACGTGGACGAGGGGGATCTGATCACCAGTGCCGACGGCGGCGCGCGGCTCGCGAAGCGCGGCGCGGCGAAGGGCAAGGTGCTGTCGAGCGCGAACCTCGCGGAGTTGTTCGGGTTGCCGATGGCGGCCAAAGCTGCCTCCGGTCGCAAAAAGGTTGTGCCCAAGGCGGGCGTTCGCAAGCAGTCCGTCTCGCCGAAAAAGAAGACGACGCTGGCGGCCAGCGAGGCTCGCGAGGCTCGCAAGCCTGCCAAGCCTGCCAAGCCTGCCAAGCCTCGCAAGCCTGCCAAGCCTCGCAAGCCTGCCAAGCCTCGCAAGCCTGCCAAGCCTCCCAAGCCTCGCGGTCGGGGGTAAGCTCTCCCGAACCGATGTCGCGATCATTGACTACCCATAGTCCGAGGCATGCCAATGGTTCGCATCCCCTCTCGAGCGCGTCGCCGCGCTAGGAGAGTTCGCGAAGCGAGGCCGCGTGGTCCCAGAGATCGGGAAGGCGACGCACTGACAGGTGTTCCACTACCCCTATCGGATCATCTATCGGATCGACACGAGGCAGGTTGTCATACTCACGATTCGGCACGGGCGACGCGCGTGGGATCCGGCTGAAGTGGTACCCGGCGCATAACGGAGGTTGGCGCAGACGCCCACCTGCATTGTATGAGAGCGGCCGCAGCACAATCATACGTTGAGGCTGTAGGACCCTGACGGGACGAGCATTGTTCCTCCCGGCTAACCAACCAGCGTCCATCGCCGTACATTCGTCGCCGATCCACCCCCCAGTCTCACCGCCCATCACTCGCTGCATCCGAGCAAACGTCATGCGCCGACTCGTCTCCTTGCCGCATCTCTCCACGCGGTCGTCACGGCATCTCACCGCCCTCATGCTCGGGCTGGGAGTCCTTGCCCCAGTGCTCAGTGCGCAGCAGGTGACCGCGACGCGCGTTCTCCTCCCCGAGCGCTCGGGAAAGGGATTCCTCTTCGCCGGCAACCAGGCAGTCACCGTCGCTCTCGAATCCGACCCTCAGTTCGGCATGATGCTCCTCAAGACCGGACTGCTCCAGGTGCTCGCCCACGAGGTCACGCGCGCCAACTCGCGACAGGGGAGCTGCTCGGGCAGGACCGGCACCTCCTGCGCGAAACTGAGCGACGAGACCTGGTCGATGATCGCAGCCGAGCCCGAGAGCCACCTGAGTCAGCGCGTCAACGCAACGCTCTCAGGCTTCTCACTCGATGGGAGCGGCACCCCATGGCGCCGTCAGGTCGTGGCCACCGAGCGTGCGGTCGGCGAACGTCGCGTGATGTCGCGAATCGACGCCTCGCGCGACCGCATCTATGTGGGTGCTGGTCCGTTGACTGCCATGAATACGAAGAACGGCGAGATCCTCTGGGCCCTTGCAGCCGACAGCGTCGGTACTGTCGACCTCGGCCGCTCGCAGATCCGTGCAGATGGTTCCCTCCTCGCGGTCGGTGATGACGGTCGAGTACAGCTCATCGACGGCGCCACCGGACGGCGGATCTGGTCGGTGAAGCGCGCGCCCGCCGTTCGTTCGCTGAACAATCAGGTCACGCCTCAGTTCTCCGTGATCGACTGGGACGGCGGCAACGTGCTGATGATCGGGCGCACACTCGAACTCTTCGACCCCGTCGCAGGGAAGACCATCTGGACGACGGAGGAAGAAGTCGGCTTCCTGATGGAGATCTTCCCCGGTGACCTCGCGGTCTTCCAGAAGGACAAGCAGCTCATCGGCCGCTCGACGGTCGACGGCCGCAAGCTCTGGACGTTCGACGCGAAGACACAGGTACAGAGCGTCTCGCTCGCCGACCTCAAGTCAGCCGCGACAAGCGACCTCATCGCATTCACCAACCGCGGCGTGGACCAGGTCGATCGCTCGACCGGCGTGTCGGCATGGCACAAGTACTACATCGATGACTCGAACTTCGGCTCGCTCATCGCGACACCCTTCGTGATCATCCCCAGCATGGACCTCATCTGGGACGGACTGAATGCCTCGACTGGCCAGCGAGCCTGGCGCTTCGCATTCAGCGGCATGGGTGGCCGCGATCGCCATATCGACCCCGCCCTCTCGGCGTCACTCACCGGGACCGTCCTGTTCGTCGCAGCCGCTGAGGGAAACAAGCCGCCCTACTCACTGACGGGCGTGGACCTCATGACCGGCAAGCAGATCTGGCGCACGGCGAAGGTGACCGATGCGGTCATCACCGATTACGACGTCATCGATTCGACTCGCATCGTCGTCAGCAACAACGGCCGCGTGCTCGGCGCGCTCGATGCCAAGACCGGCGCGCTCCTCACGCCCGAGACCGCCGTGGGCGGCGATGCGGGCACATGGACGCTCAACTACAACGCGCGCCGGAAGCTGCTCACCTGCGTGACGCCGACTGGCGCCGTGGCGTGGACGCGGAGCGGTGAGCAGTCGTGGAACGCGCCGGCAACACTGCTCACGGCGCAGAACGCCGTCGTGTGGACGCAGACGAACGGTGCCGTGGAGATCGTCGCACTCGCGAGCGGCAAGACGCTGAACACGACGCAGGGCGTTGCCGGGCGTCGCATCACCGTCGATCCGGCAACGGGACGTGTATTGGTGCCCCAGGAAGGACAGCTTCAGCTGTTGACGGTCACTCGGTAGAGGTCCGCACGGGAACGCGGGATAGGACCAGCAGCGAGTCGCGCCCCTCGACAGTATGTACGCTGTACATACATTCGAGAGATGAGCGCCATTCGCTTCGAGTGGGATAGCGGAGAAGCTGCTGCAAACCTCCGAAAGCACGGCGTCGCCTTTGAGGAGGCGCGCACCGTGCTCGAAGATGACGAGGCGCTCTTCATGCCGGATCCCGAGCACTCCGTTCGCGAGGAGCGGTTCGTGTTGGTCGGAGTCAGCGCCGCGCTCCGAGTCATCGTTGTCGTGCATTACGAGTGCGACGACGGGGATGTCATCCGCATCACTTTTATGAAAGCGGCCACGGCACAATCCAACGTTCGGCGGACAGGAAACGCGGGGACACCGGAAGGGGCGGGCGGACGAGATCGTCGGCGCGGACTCGACGAGCGAGGCGGCCGTTGCCTTTCCGCGTTGCCCGATGTATGGTGAGTGTATGGCGAGACTGATCTCGACGACCGTCCGGCTCGACGAAGAGGATGTGCGCGCATTGAAGCGGGCCCGAGCGGCAGGCTTTTCGGCCTCCGAGCTCATTCGGAAGGGCCTGCGGGTGGTGGCCTCGCGGTATTACACGGGTCGGCGTCCCCCGTCGACGCGTCTGTTTGAGTCCACGGACACGAAGCTGGGGGATGAGTCGGAGCTGTTCCGAGATCTGGAAGATTGAGTCCGCCGCTCGTGGCTGATA
>JANOTB010000050.1:0-4441 GCA_031416115.1 Gemmatimonadota bacterium | reverse complement strand
TTGTACACGATGATCCCCGACGCCACGAGCGCCGCCCAGTCGTCGGCGGCCTCCCACCCGGGTCCTCCGATCACGGCGACGGAGATGCCCACGAAGGCGGCGGCAGAGGTGATGGCGTCGCTCATGTGGTGCCACGCATCGGCCTGCACCGCGGTGCTGCCGATCGTCCGCCCGACGCCGCCCACGCGCGTCGACAAGAGCATCTTCACGATGACGACCGCGACGAGCACTGCCAGCGTCCACGCCGCCGGCGCATGGTGCGGCGTCACGATCTCCCGCACCGCTTCGATGCTGATGCCCACCGCCGCGCCGAGCAGCATGAGCGCGACGATCGCGGCGGCGAGCGACTCGGCCTTGCCGTACCCGAACGGATAGGTCTCGTCAGGGTCGCGGCTCGCCACGCTGAGTCCGCTCCAGACGATGAGCGAGGAGAAGATGTCGGCGGTCGACTCGACGGCGTCGGCCACGAGCGCGTTGCTGTTGCCGACGATGCCCGCGACGAGCTTGATCACCGCGAGGCATGTGTTCACGAGCATGCCGAGCTGTGCGGACCGTATGCCACGCCCTGTCGCGTCGTGATGCTGCACTGGCTACCGCCCCACGGTGTTCGCGAGGACCACGGCGGCATTGCGCTTAAGCCCGCTCAGCTTGGCGCGCTTGATCGCTGAGCCGCGGAATCGCTCACGGTACGCGGGTTCGTCGAGCGCGAGGATCTCACGGGCGAGTCTCGCGGCATCGGTCGTGGCGTCGGTCGTGGTGTCGGTCGTGGTGTCGGTCGTGGCGTCGGTCGTGGCGTCGGACGGGGAGAAGTCACGTCGCGGCGCGAGCGGTCCGTCAGTCGGCGGTGCGTGGGCGAACCGGACGTTCCAGGGGCAAACGTCCTGGCAGACGTCGCAGCCATATAGATGTGCGCCGACGGCCGTCTGGAACTCCGGCGGGATCGCCGAACGGCTCTCGATCGTGAGATACGACACGCAGCGGCGCGCATCCATCACGCCGGGCTCGACGAACGCTTGCGTGGGGCAGGCGTCGAGACAACGCGTGCAGGTACCGCAGTGCTCCTCCTCGAACGGTGCGTCGGGAACGAGGTCGAGGTCCAGGAAGAGCGATCCGATGAAGAAGAACGACCCCATGCGCGGATTGATCAACATGGTGTTCTTGCCGAACCAACCAAGCCCGGCGCGGCGCGCGAGGTCGCGTTCGAGGATCGGGCCGGTGTCCGCGTACGAGCGGCCGCGCACCGCAGCACCGCGTTCGGCGCGCACCCAGGTGAGTAGTTCGTCGAGCCGGTCCCACATGACGCGGTGATAGTCGTCGCCGCGTGCGTATCGCGCGATCGGTCCATCAGGCTGCCGTCCGCCGTAGTCGAGTGCGACCACCACGGCCGAGATCATTCCCGGCTCGGGCCGCGTGGTGTCGCCGCGAAGTTCAGCGCCGCGTCGCAGGTAGTCCATCTCACCATGATGCTCGGCGGCGAGCCACTGCTCGAATGCCGGTGCGGTCTCCGCGGGTCCGAGCGTGGCGATGCCGGCGAGATCGAAGCCGAGTCCGAGTGCCTGGGCTTTGAGTCGCGACTCGAACGAGGCGCGCAACTCGCTCGGCGCGGTCTGCCTCACCCGATGCGCGCCGCCCAGCGCGCGTAGCGGATCACGTCCTCCACTGGCGGAACGGCGTCATGGTCGCCGTAGGCCGTGTACATGCGCCAGCGTAGATAGTCGCGTGCCGGGAGGGGCAGGAACGGCGCGCGGGCCCACCAGCGATTGCGGCGGAAGCGCCAGGCGACCACGAGCAGGGCGAGGGCGGTACGGGGGTTGACGAGGGCTCGGGGGATGAGCCGTAGCACGAGCGAGAGCATCGAAGGGGGAATATACGGGAGCGCGGAGCGTGGGCGACTTGCGTAGTTGGTGGATCTGCTCTAGCTTGTACATTAACCAGTTAGTTAACAGCAACAATCGTACTCATGGCCGCCGCGAAGAGCCGCTCGAAGAAGCCCGCCACCACTACGCTGCGCGACGGCACCACCGAGCGCCGTATCCTCGACGCCGCCCACACGGTCTTCATCAAGCGCGGCTCCGGTGGTGCCCGGATGCAGGAGATCGCCGAAGAGGCAGGCGTGAACCAGGCGCTCCTCCACTACTACTTCGGCACCAAAGACGGCCTCGCGCTCGCTGTCTTTCGCGAGTCGGCGGCCAAGCTCTTTCCCGGAATAATGCGGATCCTCTCCTCCGACGTCTCCATCGAGGCGCGCGTCGAGCAGGTCGTCCACCACTACATCGACACGCTGCGTGACCATCCTTTCCTGCCCGGCTTCGTGCTCGGTGAGATGAACTTCAATCCCGAACGCATGGTCGCGCTCGCGAGCGAGATGGCGAGCCTCGGCGTTCCCGACGCGCCGCGTCGCGCACTCGACGCGCTCGGACGCGAGCTCGCGAAGCGCGCCAAGCGAGGGGAGTTCAGGCCGACGTCGGCCGACCAGTTCTTCGTGAATCTCGCGTCGCTCTGCGTCTTCCCATTCGCCGCTCGGCCCATGATCTCGCACCTGCTCGGCATCGACTCCGCTGGCTGGGAGCGGTTCCTCGACGTACGACGCGCCGAGCTGCCGGCGCAGATCCTCAACACCCTCCGCCCATGATCCGCTCTCTCGTCACGGTCGCGATCGCGGCGACGGTCACTCTCGCGCCGACTCCGACCCGAGCGCAGGCTCAGACTCAGAGCCAGACTCAGACTCCGAGGCAGCTGCACGCGCTGGCGCACGCAAGCGATACACTACGCCTCGCCGAGCTCCAGCGCGCCGCGCTCGCCCGCGACCCGCGCAGCGCGCAGGCGCGACTGCTCACGGAGCAGAACAGACTCCGCCTGGACAATCTGCGCGCCGAACGCTTCCCCACACTCAGTGTGAACGCGCAGGCACAGCATCAATCCGACGTGACGAGCGTCCCGTTCCCGGGCGCCGTGATGCCGTTCAAGGACACGTACGACGCCAGCGTCGCGGCGCGCGTTCGGCTCTACGATCCCTCGCGCGGCCCGCGGCAGGACACCGAGCGAGCACAACTCGCGGAGTCGGCCGCGCGGGTCGACGCTGCGCTCTTCGCGCAGCGTCAGGTGGTCAACGACGCCTTCTTCCTTGCGCTCATGCTCGACGGACAGCGGCAGGTGCTCGCGGCCGGCCTCACGGATCTCGAGGTGCAGCTCAAGATCGCGCGTGAGCGTGTCGCCGCCGGTGCGTCGCTGGCCGGAGAATCGGCGATGCTCGAAGCCGAGCTACTGCGCCGCGGCCAGTCGCTCGACGAGATCGAGTCGGGGCGGCGTGTGGCACTCGCCGTGCTCGGCGATCTCACTGGACGCACTCTCTCAGGGAACGAACCACTCGCGATCCCCGAGAGCGAGTCGGCGGTGACGGCGGCGCGCAGTACGATCGACTCGCTGCGTGCGCGCCCCGAGTACGAGCAATTCGCGCGCAGCCGTGACCTGCTCGACAGTCGCCGCGCGACGGTCGCCGTCCAGGAGCAGCCGCGCGTCTCGGCGTTCGGACGCACGGGCTACGGTCGGCCCGGTCTCAACCAGCTCGCGCGCGAGTTCGACAGCTACTGGCTCGCCGGGGTGCAGGTCGAGTGGGCCCCGTTCGACTGGGGCACCGTGCGCCGGGAGCGCGAGGCATTGGCGTTGCAGCAGCAGGTGCTCGTGAGCGAGGAGCGCGCCTTCGCTGACCGCGTACGGCGCGCGACGCTCGCCGATCTCGCTGCGGTCGACCGACTCGCGCGCGCTCTCGAGGCGGACTCTGCGATCATCGTCCTGAGGGAGCGGGTGCTGCAGGAGACTCGCCTTCGCTACCAAGAAGGTGTCGTGACGGTCGCCGAGTTCGTGGATCGTGAGACCGACCTGAACACCGCGCGACTCACGCGCGTCGCCCACAGGGTAGAGCTCGCGCAGGCGCGGGCTCGCTTCCTCACCACCGTCGGACTCGAGGTCCGCTGATGCGCTCATCTTCGATTCGCTCCGGGCGTGCCGCCTCCGCGGTCGTCGCGCTCCTGGTGTCCGGCGCGCTCGCATGCGGCGGTGACGGCGAACCCGACGCCTACGGCAACTTCGAAGCGATCGAGGTCGTCGTCGCGGCGCAGACCAGTGGCCCGGTGCAGCGCTTCCTCGTGACCGAAGGCCAAGAGATCGCCCGTGGCGAACTGGTCGCGGTGATCGACACCACCGCACTCGCGCTCGACCGCGCGCAACTCTCGGCGCAGCGCGCGGCCGTGACCGCACGGCTCGCCGAGGTCGGCGAGCAGCTGCACGTGCTCGAGGTGCAGCGAGAGATCTCCGCGCGCGTGTATGAGCGCACCAAGCGTCTCCAGGCGCAGCAGGCCGCGACGGCTCAGCAGCTCGATCAGGCCGAACGCGACCACCGCACCGTGTTGGCGCAACTCGACGCCGCGAGAGCGCAACAGCG
>JANOTB010000049.1:0-2128 GCA_031416115.1 Gemmatimonadota bacterium | reverse complement strand
CGCCGGATGCGGACCCGCATGTCCGGTGGTGTGGGAGGGTTGCAGGAGAGGCCCACTCTCCTGCTCCCTATCCCGATTGGAAGCGGCCACAGCACAACCAAACGTTGAGGCTGTAGAAAAACTCTGCGGATGATTCTGCTGCGGCGGCACGCTTGATGCAAGGAATACGGCGCGACGGGTCGCGAGGGCGGCCGCGTCGGCCCACCTCCTCCTGCCTCGCTCATGGCCCGCTACAAGTACATCGACACCAACCCGCGGTTCTTGGCGATCGACCTGGCCCAGCAGCTGCTGCCGGGCACGTTCGAGCATGCGCTGAACCACTTGCTGGACCACGCCGTCGATTTGTCGCCCTTCGATGCGCGGTTTCGGAACGATGTGACGGGGGCGACGGCCTATCCACCGGCGATGCTGCTCAAGGTGGTGCTCTTCGCGTACTCCCGGGGCATCGTGAGCAGCCGCGGCATCGAACGCGCCTGTCGCGAGCACGTGACCTTCATCGCGCTCACCGGCGATACGCAGCCGCACTTCACGACGATCGCCCACTTCGTGAGCACGCTCGGCGAGGACATCGCGCGGGTCTTTGCGGCAGTCGTGGCGATTTGCGATCGCGAAGGACTGATCGGGCGCGAGATGTTCGCCATCGACGGCGTGAAACTGCCGAGCAACGCGTCGAAGCATCGGAGTGGCACGCGGGCCGACATGGAGCGGCAGGCCACGAAGCTCGAAGCGGCGACGACGGTGATGGTGCAGCGCCATCGCGCCGCGGATGCCCTGCCGGTCGAACCCGACCTGGCCGCCAAGGCGGCGCAGCGGATCACCCGACTCGAGCGGGATGCCACGCAGCTCCGCGACTGGCTCGCGGCCCATCCCACGGATCGCCGCGGCCCGACGGGCGGGATCCGGAAGAGCAATCGCACCGACAACGAGAGCGCGAAGATGGCGACCGGTAAGGGCGTGATCCAAGGCTACACCGGCGTCGCCGCGGTCGATGCGCGGCGGCAGATCATCGTGGACGCGCAGGCGCACGGCACGGGGTCCGAGCACGAACTGCTGGGTCCCGTCGTGCAGGCCCTGCAGGCGATGCTGGCGCCCACGACGCTCCTCACCGCGGATGCGGGCTATCACAGCGAAGCGAATCTGCAGGAACTCGCGACGCGCCAGATCGACGCGCTCATCGCGGACCCCGCGATGCGCACGCGCGATGCGCGCTTCGCCACGCAGGCCCTCCACCACGCCGCGCCCGATCCGCTCCATGACAAATCGGGTGCCGCGACGCCCGCGTCCGTCTATACCGCGGACGACTTCACGTATGACCCGGCGGCGCGCACCTGCGTCTGCCCCGCAGGGAAGTCGTTGTATCGCAAGGGACGCGACTTGGTGATCAACGGATTCCTGGCGGAAGGATTCCGCGGCGCGAAGCGGGATTGTGGGCCCTGCGCACGCCGCGCGCAGTGCCTGCGCACGCCGGACACGACGGCGGTGCGGAGCGTGGCGTTCTTTCGCGGACGGGCCGACGCGGACTCCGAGTCCCTGACGGCCCGCATGCGCGTACGGATCGATACGCCGGAGGGGCGCGCGCAATACGGGCAACGCTTCGGGACCGTGGAGCCAGTGTTCGGGAATGTGCGCTACAACAAGAAGCTTGATCGCTTCACATTGCGCGGGCGCACCAAAGTCGATGGGCAGTGGAAGCGCTACTGCCTGGTCCATAACATCGAAAAGCTCGCCCGCGCCGGCTACGCGGCGTAGCGGCACCGCCCGGGCGCAGGGCGCGCGGGCTCCACACGCACGGCCGGCGGCGCTTCGACCGCCCCCACGATCACAGTGAGCGTCGATTCACCGGTTCGTCGGTCCGCCGACGGTGAAATTGGGCTTTTTCTACAGCCTCAACGTCGGGTTGTGCTGCGAGCGGACCGACGGATGCTGCTCCGCGCGCCGATCTGTGGTCCGCTCGCCAGCAGCAAGCATAGTTAGGCCCGCGCGAGGACGTTGCGTCAGAATAGCCTGCGGCGCAATGCCATGGTGACAGCCCCCGTGCCGGTCGCCCGTATGCTCAGCGCTCCACGGTCTGGGAGCGCGCATGGGGCAGGAGGCCTCGGCAGCACCTTGATGGCGACATCGCGATCGT
>JANOTB010000048.1:0-14854 GCA_031416115.1 Gemmatimonadota bacterium | reverse complement strand
TTGAGCCGCGTCGGCCAGTCGGTGCCGCGGTCGCGCGGATGGTCGTGGAGCTTGATCAGGATGTCGTACTTGCCCGTCGCGCGGAGGCGTTCGAGCACCGCCTCGCCCGTGTGCTCGAGCGAGTTGTCCTTCTGACCGGTAGGCGCGTACAGGATGACCGGGCGTCGGCCCGAGAAGCCGATGCGCTTGAGGATCGCCGTGCGGTCGAGCGTGCCGTCCAGCAACTTGTCGAGCTTCGGAAAGCCGATGTTCACGAGCCGAGGGTCGCGGTCGCGCAGCATCTGTTGATCGGTGAACAGGCGCCGCATGTACGGACCGGTGAGGAAGAGCCGGTCGTACACGAGCACGTCGCGCCGCACCGCCATGTTGCGGAACGAGACGCCGTGGAAGAGCTGGATCCGCTCCTGCTCGTCCTTGGGGAAATAGCCCGAGACGTGCGCGCAGAAGACGAGGTCGAAGGTCTGCTGGCGCATCTTGTCCAGCTCGACGATCTGCTTGGGCGGGATCCGGAACGGCGCGTACAGCTGCTTCGCCGTCAGCTTGGCCGTGCCGTCGTCGAGCGCGTCGCGCCCGCCCGAGAGCACGACCTCGATGCCGCGCATCCGGCGCAGCCGCTCATAGAGCGGCTGGAAGCAGACGAAGTGCACCGGCGCGTAGCCGGCGAAGAGTATCCGACGGGGCACGTTCTTGGTCGCCATGGGAATCGTCTCGGGGGATCAGCGGAAGAGGCGAACGCCGGCGTGCGCCCGCAGCTTCGTGTAATCGTCCACCGCACCCTCGGCGCCAAGGTCGGTGCGGCGGTTGAGTCCCTGGCTTCCGTAGCTCGCGCCGACGAACATCCGCACGCCTTTCGAGAACTTGTGCGCGAGGTCGGCGCCGAACTGGAGGCGATCGTCCTTGCGGCCGTTGTTGGCGACGTCGTACCGCTCGTCCGACGTGAAACGACGCATGCGGTAGTCGACCGAGAGCTCGACATCAGTGTCCTTGCCGACGCCGAAGCGCGCCGATTCGCCGATCACATGCTCGGTCCGCGAGCGGTCGACGGTGCGGACCGCGCGCGCATTGAGGTCGGTCGCGTTGCCGTTGCCGTTGAGGTCCTCGCCGTACACGGGCTCGTCGAGCAGGATCACCTGAGTGGTCACGGGGCTACCGAGCACCGCGATGTCGTACGTCGTCGTGAGCTCAAGGCCGCCGGCGAGTTCGAACTGCAGGCGCGCCGTGCCCGTCGGCCCGCCGAAGTCGCGAGCAGAGAACGGCGCGTCATTGGCGCGGCTGGCGTATCCGGCACCGACCGTCAGCCACGCGCCGAACGGATGCGACCGCGTCGACTTGACGAGGCGGTGGCGATAGTCGGCCTGCAGTGCCGATTCGTTGTACTCTCCACGCGCGTAGACGCGCTCCACGGCCGTGATCGTCCCGTCGACGTTCGCGTCCACGGCATCGGCGAGATAGTTGCGCGAGAAGTAGCCCGGCTGGTAGCCGGCCCGGAGGCGCAGGCGACCTTCACGACGCAGCAACTGCTCGAGCGTCAGACCGACCGTCGCGTTGCTGCGCTCACCATTGCGCGCATAGAACTCGTAGCCGAAGGCCGGCGTGATGGTGAAGTCCCGTCCGCCGATGCCGGAGCCCTGCAGGGCGAGTGATGCGTTCACCGAGGTGATGAGGTCGGCGGCGGCCTCCATGCCGGCGAACCGGCCGCTGACGAGCTCGGCGGCGGACGACGCCCCCACGTCGTTGAGCTTGTTGGCTGGGAGCAGGTAGATGTTGTCGTCGTACTCCGTGGTCAGCTGGAGCCGTGGTTCGAACGTCCACGACCGCTCCTTCTTCGGCGATGGCACGGCCGGGGCGGCCTGCGCAGCGAGGGTGGAGGAGGCGAGCACGAGGCAGAGCGCCAACGCGGGACCGACGCGAAGCAATCGCATGTCGAGGGACGGGAAAGGGGGGAGGCGCTGAGGCAACGGACGGCATCACCTGTTTCACTTGGGTAACAGTATATTCATTGATCTCGTCTCGGGAATACCCATCGCGTGACACCGGTCACTGTCGAAGTCAGATCGTTACACGCCCAGTGATCGGCGTCACCCTTACGTTCCGCTGAGACCGGAGATCACTCGTGCGATTCCATACGTATTCGCAGTTCAACCCTCAGTCCGCCGACGCGGTGGACCTCCAGTCACTGCTCGACAATCTCGCTGACTTCCTGCTCCAGTCAGGGTTCGCGGGGGGCGGGCCGTCGAACCCATGGGGCTACGAGGATGCGGACCAGGGCGGCGACCGCTCGATGGGCGCGCTGCATCAGGCAATCCTTGACGCGCTGATCCAGAGCGGCCAGTTCACGCCCGAGATGCTCGAGGCACTCCGCGGCGACGGTGACGACCTCTCCGAGGAGAAGCTCGCCAAGCTCCTCGACGAGCTCGTGCAGCGACTCATCAGGGAAGGGTTCCTTAAGATGGAGCAGCCGCCGCAAGCGCCGGCGGGGCATCAGTCGATGTTCGGTCCCGGCGGGCTCGCCAAGGCGGCCGCGCAGGACGTGCAGTTCGACCTCACCTCCAAGGGCATCGACTTCCTCGGCTACAAGGCGCTGCGCGGGATCCTCGGCGGGCTCGGCAAGAGCAACTTCGGGTCGCACGACACCCCGCACCTGGCCACCGGCATCGAGTCCGACGCGGGGAGCAAGCCGTACGAGTTCGGCGACGTGCTCAACCTCGACGTCAACGAGACTCTGAAGAACTCGATGCTCCGCACCGGGTCGATCGACGTGCCGATGGACCTCGAGTACGCCGACCTCATGGTGCGGCAGAGCGAATACCGGTCGAGCTGCGCGACCGTGCTCATGCTCGACTGCACGCACTCGATGATCCTCTATGGCGAGGACCGCTTCACTCCCGCCAAGAAGGTCGCGCTCGCACTGACGCACCTGATCCAGACGTCGTTCCCCGGCGACACGATCAAGATCGTGCTCTTCCACGACTCCGCCGAGGAGATCCCCATGGGTGCGCTCGCCAAGGCGCAGGTGGGGCCGTACCACACCAATACCGCCGAGGGGCTCAAGCTCGCGCGTCGGTTGTTGATGGCGCAGAGAAAGGACATGCGCCAGATCGTGATGATCACCGACGGCAAGCCGAGCGCACTGACGATGCCCGATGGGCGGATCTACAAGAACTCGATGGGCCTCGACGCGTTCGTGCTGCAGGAGACGCTCGCCGAAGTGGCGGCCTGCCGCAAGGCGGCGATCCCCGTGAACACCTTCATGCTCGCGCGCGACGCGGCGCTGGTGGAGTTCGTGAAGATGGTCAGCGCGATCACGCGTGGCCGGGCCTATTTCACGAACACCATGACGCTGGGGCAGTTCATCCTGATGGACTTCCTCAAGAAGAAGACGAAGAAGGTCAGCTGACGACGGGTGCCGCCTCATGCAGTAGTTCGTACAGCACCGGCGTCACCAGCCGACTCAGCAACGTCGAGCTCACCAACCCACCGATGATCACGATCGCCAACGGCGAATAGAGCGAACTCCCCTGGATCGCGAGCGGGAAGAGCCCGCCCACTGCGGTCGCTGAGGTGAGTACGATCGGCACGAACCGGATCTTCCCTGCCTTCTCGATCGCCTCGCGCAGGCCTACGCCGGTCTCGCGCAGCTGGTTCGTGAAGTCCACCAGCAGGATCGAGTTCTTGATCTCGATGCCGATGAGCGCCACAAAACCGATCACCGCGGTGAAGCTGAGCGTGTACCCCGTGAGCCAGAGCGCGACGAGCCCGCCGATCACGCCGAGCGGGATCACGCTCGAGACGATCAGCATGCCGCGGAAGGTCTGGAACTCGAGCACGAGTATCGCGAGGATGCCGAAGGTCGCGATCAGGATCGCCGCTCCGAGCCCGCCGAAACTCTCCTGACGGCTCGCGATCTCACCGGCAGCGTCGATCCGGTAGCCCGCAGGGAGCGGGAACGAGTCGAGTTTCGCGAGCAGCGCGCGCGTCACACGGTCGGTGTTGAAGCCGGTCCGCACCTGCGCCGACACACTCACCGCGCGCGCGCCGTCGTAGTGCTGGATCGCTGGCGGCGACGTCTCGAACCGGAACGACGCCAGTTGACGGAGCGGTACCTGCGCGCCGGTCACTGCACCGACCCAGAGGCGATCGAGCGCCGACGCGTCCTTACGCGCGTCACCGGGGAGGCGGAGCGTGACGCCGTACTCCTCGCCGTCGGAGTCGCGAAAGCGGCCTGCGGTGAGACCCGCGAGACCGAACCGCACGGCGCGGTCGATCTCCGCCGTGGGCACGCCGAGGAGTCCGGCCTTGCCTCGGTCGAACGAGAGCGCGAGGTCGGTGCGCGAGACCTTCAGGGGATTCACGACATCACGCGTGCCGGGCTCGGCCGTGACGAGGCGCTCGAGCCGCGCCGCGATCGCGCGCAGCGAATCCAGGTTCTCACCCGCCACGCGCAACTCGATCGGCGCGTTGATCGGCGGCCCGTTCTCGAACTCCTTCACCTCGATCCGCGCGTCGGGATACGCGTCGAACTGCGCGCGCAACGAGTCGAGCATGCGCGGCGTGGTGCTGGCGTCGTACTCGTCGAGCAGCGCGAAGATCTCGCCATAGGTCGCCCGCTCACGCTGCGAGTTGATGTTGTAGTAGATCTTGGGGTTCCCGCGCCCGACGTTCGCGTACGTGTGCGACACCTGCGGCCGCGCCGTGAGCGCGCGCTCCGCGAACGCCACCGCCGAATCGGTCACGGCGAGCGAGCTGCCATCCGGTGCGGTCACGGTCACGAGGAACTGCGGCGTGCCCGCCTTGGGAAAGAGCGAGAAGCCGATGCTCGGGATGAGCGCGAGAGACCCCGCGAGGAGCGCACCGGCCACGACGAGCGTCTGCGCTGGGTGCGCGAGCGCCCGGTGCAGCCAGCGCCCGTAGGTGATGTCGATCAAGCGGTTGAGACCGCGCAGGAACACATTTCCCTGCTCGTCCTCCTCTTCCTTGAGGAAGATGCTCGCCAGGAACGGGATCACCGTGAGCGAGACCACGAGCGACGCAAGGATCGTCAATACCACCGCCGACGGCATCGAACGAATGAACTTGCCAGCCGTCCCAGGGAGCAGCATCACCGGAAGAAAGGCGAACACCAGCGTGGCGGTGGTGCCCAGCACGGCGACGAAGATCTGCTGCGTCGCGGCGATCGATGCCTCCACTCGCGTGTACCCTTGCCGCAGGAAGCGCGTGATGTTCTCCACCACCACGATCGAGTCGTCCACGAGGAGGCCGAGCGCGATGACGAAGCCCACGATCGAGAGTTGGTTGATCGTGAACCCCACCGCCTTGAGCAGCGTCACGCCGATCGCGAGCGAGAGCGGAATGCTCACCATGACGATCGCTGACGCGCGGAAGCCGAGCGGGAGTAGCGTGAGCAGCACGAGTAGGATCGCGATCATGAAGTCCACGCCAAGCCGCGAGAGCCGCAGCTTCACGTTCGCCGACTGGTCGAACGGCCGTTGCATGGTGATACCGGCCGGCAGTTCACGTTCGGCAGCGTCGGCCGTGGCCCAGAGACGGTCACGCACCGCCATGATGTTCTGGCGTTCCTGCATGTTGGCCGTCACCCACACGGCGCGTTTCCCGTCGAGCCGCGCGTGCGACGCCGCCTCCTCGTAGTCCCACGCCACGCTCGCCACGTCCCCCACGCGCACGGTCGCACCGGCCGCACCGGCGATCACCGTCTCGCGCACTTCGTCGAGCGAGCGATAGCTGCCGCTCGTCTTCACGTTGAAGCGTCGCCGGCCCGCATCGACGCTGCCGCCGGGGATGTTGACGCTCTCCCCACCGATCGCCTGGATCACGGTCGTGAGCGGGATCCGAAGCTCGGCCAACCGCCCGGCATCGAGCGAGACGCGGACTTCGCGACGCGGGTACCCCCAAGTGTCCGATTCCTTCACACCGGGCAGTCGCGCGAGCGCGTCGCGCAACCGGCGCGCCGCGCGGTCGAGCTCGGTCCACGGAGCGGTCTCGGAGACCAGCGCGAACTGCGCGATATTGACGTCGCTCGCGTTGATGCGGATCACGTCGAGCCGCGCGAGATCCTGCGGCAGCGACGGCCGCAGCGCGTTGATCTCGCGAACGATCTCGTCGTACTTGCGGTCGGCGTCCACCGAGACGTCGAACTCGGGCTGGATCACGGCGAGCCCGTCTTCGATCGTCGTCTTCACATCGATCAGACCCTCGAGCGCGCGGATCCGGTCCTCGATCGGGTCCACCACCAGCTGCTCGATGTCGGTCGGCGTCGCGCTCGGATAGACGATCGCGATCGGATAGATCGGGATCGGAAACGTCGGATCCTCCGCGCGCGGGATCGTGACGATCGAGAACGCGCCCATCACCAACAGCGCAAAGAAGACGACCAGCGTGAACTGGCGGTTCTTGACGGCGAACTCGGCGATCCTCACGGGGCCCGGTCCATGCTCACAGTCACCTTCGCTCCTTCCACCAGTCGCGTTGCGCCGGCGGTGATCACACGCGCATTCGCGGGAAGTCCTCCGCTGATGGCGGCCATAGGCCCGTCGAGGAAGGCGACGCGCACGGCGATCCGATGCACGGCATCGCCCGCCTCGTTCAACACGAAGATCGACGCCGAAGCGCCGTCCACCTCGAGCAGTGCCTCGGCGGGGATCATCGGCATGGCGGTCGCCGCGCGAGGCGACATCGTGGCACGGCCGATCAGGCCGCTCGAGAGCCGCTCACTGCCTGCCTGCACCGCGACCTCCACTTCGTAGGTCCCGGTCAATGGCGTCGCGGAGACGCCCACCCGATCGACCCGACCCCTGAACTCCTGACCCGGGAACGCGTCGAACACGACCGTAGCGCTCTCACCGGCCTTGAGTCGGACCGCATCGCGGTCGGCCGCGGCAGCACGCAACACGAGTCCGCGCCGCTCCGTACGCAGCACGATCAATGGCGTGTTGGGGCCGACCAGTTGCCCCACCTCGAGCTGTCGACGCAGCACGATCCCGCTCGCGGGAGCGCGGATCACCGCGTACTGGCGATTGAACTCCGCGCCGCGCAACTGCGCGGAGGTGACGTCGAGTTGCGTGCGCGCATCCTCCACCTGCGAGCGTGTGGCCACGCTGTCGGCGAGCAATCGTTCGGCGCGCGTCATGTCGCGCTGCGCCTTGTCGCGCCCCTCGCGCGCCGCCGACACCTGCGCGTCGATCTCCGCCAGCGAGAGTTCTGCGAGTACTTGCCCTTCACTGACCGACTGCCCGGCCTCGACCGCCACGCGCGCCACGACGCCACCGATCTTGAATGCGAGCGGGATCTCCTCCTTCGCGCCGAGTGTGCCGGTGAGGATGATCGGGGGCATGGTGCGCCGCCACTCGGGCGTCGCGACGCGCACCGGAATGCGGACCACGTCCTCGGCGGCGGGTGCAGCGGCGGCTCCGCCACACGCGGCGACCAAGAGGAGTGCTGGGAGCAGGAGGAACGCCGCACCGAGTGGGAGCGTCCGTACGAGGGCGAACGTCGGGGCGAGGGGGAGCACGCGGTCGCGCGCGACGCGGCGCGCGATGCCGAGCGCGACGCGGTTCGACGCGCGGATCACGGAGTCGGTCTGAGTACGGATCACGGAGTCGTTCTGAGTACGGATCACGGTGTAGGCCCCGGGTAGAGCGCGGCGGCGCGATCGAGATCGACGCGCCGCAAGTAGTAGTCGTAGGTCGTGAACACAGCGTTCAGTTCAGCGGAAGTGAGTTGAGTGCGCGCCTGACTCAGCTCGAGCGGACTCGCGAGTCCTTCCTCGGCACGGCGGCGCACCAACTCGTGCGTGCGCGCAGCCGCCACCCGCTGGTCCTCCGCCGTCGCGATGCCGGCGCGCGCGACTTCGGCCGCCTGCCAGGCCAGCCGCACCTGCAACTCCACGCCGCGCTTGACGTCCTCACCCTGCAGCGCGAGCCGCCTCGCTTCGAGGCCCGCCTGCTCGGCGCGCGCCGCGTCGCGCCCACCATTGAAGAGGTTCCATGAGGCGACGACTGAGACCGTCGTGAAGTCGACGTCCCGTGAGAAGCGATAGTCGTTGCCCTGCACGCCGTAGTCGAGCGCGACCGCGAGGTTCGGCAGGTAGTTGCTCTGTGCGGCGCGACGCTGCGCGAAGGCCGCTCGTTCTGCGGCGCCGAGCGCCCGCAGCTCCGCGCGACGTCCGGTGCCTGCCGCGATCGCCTCGTCGAGCGACGGCATCGCTCCGAACGCGAGTGCGCTCTCGGCCTCCACGACCACTGAATCGGTGAGTGGACGGCCGAGCATCATATTGAAGGACTGCGCTGACGCCTCGACCAACTGCCGAGCCTCGGCCTCGCGTTGGATCACGTCGCTGAGCTCGGCGCGCGCACGGGAGAGCGCGTCGGGCGTCGCGCGACCCGCCTCGATCAGGCGCGAGATCACGCGGAGCTGTTCGTCGAGGAGCAGGCGAGTCGCGCCGCGCAGTTCGGCGAGCCGGCGTGCCTTTGCGTGCTGCAGATACGCCGAACGGATCTCGGCCGCGACCGCGTGCACGCGCGCGTCGCGCGTGGCCTCCTGCGCATCGCGGACCGCACCAGCCGCGCGGTACCCGGCGATGATCGCCGGCTGGAATACCGGCTGCGCCAGGCGGACGCTGGTCTCTTGCTTGAGCGGGAGACGCAGGTCGACGTCGGTGGGGAAGTTCGCCGTGCCGGTCAACTGATTGAGCGTCGAAAAGACCGGATTGATGAACTCGCCGAAGTCGATCACCTGTCCGTGAACGTCGGTGTGACGTGCGTTCAACGTCGCGGTCGGGAGAAAGAGACCGCGGGCCTCGCGCAGCGCGGCTCCTGAGCGCTGCACAGCCAGGTCTTCCTGCCGCAGTCCGAGATTCTGCTTGAGTCCGAGCGCCACGTAGTCATCGAGTGCGCGGGACTGGCCGTGTAGGGCGGGCGCGCCGAACGAAACGATGATGGCGGCGGCGATGAGGTGCTGCAGTGAGCGGCGCATCGGTGCGGCTTGGAGGTTTCCGGCGAGGAATCGCTGGTCTGGCATAGGGCCGTTTCTAGAGAACTCCCTCTAGTACTGTCATAAGTATTAGAGGGTTTCCACTACTTGTCAATAGTGGAGGGTCGCCTCCATTATTCTGGTCGAATGGCGACCACCCCCCCGCTGGCGGCTGTCCCCGACGCCGAGTCGCGCGCGCCACGCGCGCCTCAGCAGGAGCGCGGGCAGCGGCGCGTTGAACAGATACTGGACGCAGCCGAGCTGGTCTTCGCGGAGTTCGGGGTCGACGGGACGTCGATGCAGCTCATCGCTGACCGCGCCGAATCGAGTGTCGGGTCGTTGTATCACTTCTTTCCCAACAAGGACGCGATCGTCGACGCTTTGGGCGCGCGGTATGCCGACGCGGTCCGAGTGACGAATGAGGAGGCGATGCCGCTCGAAATGGCGCATCTACCCGCCGAACAACTGTTCGAGCGGATCCTCATGTCGCAGGTCCGTTTCATTGAACGGACGCCCGCCTTCGATGCCGTGCATCAGGCGGTGCAGCGCAACTGTCCGGCGATCAACGACGCACTCAACCAGGCACTGGTGGGACACGTCGGCAAGTTCCTTGCGCTCCGCTACCCGCGCGCGCCCGAGTTGGAGCGAGCCGCGATGGCGATGGTCTCGGTCACGATGGTGCACGGGGTCGTCGAGCTCGCGAGCCGATTGCCGTCGCCGCACCGGGAAGCGGTGCTGCGCGAGGCGAAAACGATGCTCGTGGCGCACTTCGGTGCCTACGACAGCACCCGACAGAGCTGACGCGGTTCTTCACCGTAGATTCCCGCGATGCTCCAAGACCCCCTCACCGCGATCGCGTTGGGCGCCCTGCTGGGCCTCCGACACGCGACCGACGCCGACCATCTGGTCGCGGTGACGGCGATCGTCTCGCGCGAGCAGTCACTCGGCCGCGCAGCGAGGATCGGCGCGCTCTGGGGGATCGGGCACACGCTGACGTTGCTCGTGGTGGGCGGAGCGATCGTCGCGTTCCGTCTGGTGATCCCGCCGCGCATCGGGCTCGGGCTCGAGTTCGGCGTGGCACTGATGTTGATCGCGCTCGGATTCAGCAATCTGCGCGCGCGCGACGACGCACCTCGCGCGTCGGTGCGGCCGTTCCTCGTGGGTCTCGTCCACGGGTTGGCGGGCTCGGCCGCCGTCGCGCTGCTCGTGCTGGCGACCATCCGCGGGACTTTCGAGGCGCTGGTCTATCTGTGCGTCTTCGGTCTCGGTACGATCGCCGGCATGATGGCCGTGACGATGCTGCTCGCGGCACCAGTGCGCTACGCCGGCGCGCGTGTGACGCGATTCCAGTCGGGGATCCGGCTTGCGGCAGGTGCACTGAGCATCACGTTCGGTCTGCTGCTCGCTCGCGAACTGATCGTCGACGGTGGCCTCTTCTCTGCCATGCCGACTTGGGATCCGCACTGAGATGCCGGTGCGCAAAGCGTCCCGGTCGCCACGCCTCGACCCAGACGCGCTGCGTACCTTCGGCACTCGCCTCCGCGCCTGGTACAAGCGCAACGCGCGCGACCTGCCTTGGCGCAACACGCGGGACCCGTATCACATCCTCGTCTCGGAGTTGATGCTCCAGCAGACTCAGGTCTCGCGTGTGATGGAGTTCTACTCGCGTTTCCTGGAGCGCTTTCCCACGCTCGAAGTGCTGGCAGACGCACGCGAGACCCACGTCGTCGCCGCCTGGGAGGGACTCGGCTACTACGCCCGCGCGCGCAACCTCCACAAACTCTCGCGAGCGGTGGTGCGTGAGGGCGCGGCAGCGTGGGGCGACCGTGCTACGAGCGGTCGCGCGACGCTCCCGGCCGACGCCGAGTCGCTGCGCCGGCTGCCAGGCATTGGCGCATACACGGCGGGCGCGGTGTCCAGCTTCGCGTTCGAGCGCCGCGCCGCACTCGTGGACACGAACGTCGCGCGACTGATCACGCGCGTCTTCGCTCCACGCCTCCACCCCAAGCGTGCGCGAGATCAGAAAAAGATCTGGGCGATCACCGAAGCCACGCTCCCACGCACCGGCAAGGCGACGTGGGTGCACAACCAGGCCCTGATGGAGTTGGGTGCGCTCGTCTGCACCGCGCGCGTCATGCGTTGTGAGATCTGCCCGCTCCGCGGAATCTGCAAGACCTACGCGCAGCGGTGAGGGGGGAGAGGGGAGGAGGGGAGGAGGGGAGGAGGAGCGACGAAGGGCCGCCCGAACGGGCGGCCCTCCTCACATCTCCCATCTCCCCTCTGCCGTTAAACTACTTCTTGATCTTATGCCCGAGGTCGATCTTCGCCTGGTACGGCCGCTCGTCGTGCCCCGTATAGATCTGCCGCGGCCTGGCGATCTTCTGCTCCTTGTCCAACAGCAACTCCTCCCACTGTGCCATCCACCCCGCGGTGCGCGCGATCGCGAACAGCACCGTGAAGTAGTCCGTGGGGAAGTGCATGGCGCGGTAGATCAGGCCCGTGTAGAAGTCCACGTTGGGGTAGAGCTTGCGCGAGATGAAGTACTCGTCGCTGAGTGCGATCCGCTCCAACTCCAGCGCGATCTCCATGTCCTTCGAGAGGCCCGCCACACGGAGCACGTCGTCGCAGAGCCCCTTCACGATCTTCGCACGCGGGTCGTAGCTCTTGTAGACACGGTGGCCGAAGCCCATCAGGCGCGAGCCTCCCTTGCCGCTCTTCACCGACTCGATGAAAGCCGGGATGTTCTTCACATCGCCGATCTCGTGGAGCATGCGGAGCACCGCCTCGTTCGCCCCGCCGTGCAGCGGGCCGTAGAGTGCCGCGATGCCGGCCGCGACCGCCGAGTAGGGATCGACGTGCGACGAACCCACCGCGCGCACCGCGTTCGTCGAGCAGTTCTGCTCGTGGTCCGCATGCAGGATGAACAGGATGTCGATCGCCTTGGCGTAGACCGGATGCGCCTCGTACTTGGACTCCGACATCCGCGCGATCATCGAGAGGAAGTTCTCGGCATACGGCAGCGAGTTGTCGGGATACACATAGGGCATCCCCTTCACGTGGCGGTACGCGAACGCGGCCAGCGTCGGCATCTTTGCGAGCAACCGGATGAACGCGATATCGCGCTCGTGCTCGTCGAAGATGTCCTTGGACGTCGGATAGAACGACGAGAGCGCGGCGACACCGGCGGTCATCATCGCCATGGGGTGCGCGTCATAGCGGAACCCTTCCATGAACCGCTTGATGTTCTCATGCACGTACGTGTGGTACGTGATCTGCTTCTGGAACTCGTCGTACTCGGTCTGAGACGGCAGCTCGCCCTTGCGCAGCAGCCACGCCACCTCGAGGAAGTTCGACTTCTCGGCGAGCTGCTCGATCGGGTACCCGCGATAGCGCAGGATCCCCTTGTCACCGTCAATGAAGGTGATCGCCGAACGGCACGACGCGGTGTTCATGAACGCCGGGTCGTAGCCCATGATCCCGAAGTCATCCGCATTGACCTTGATCTGCTTGAGGTCGGCGGTGCGGATCGTCTCGTCGGTGATCGGGAGGGTGTAGATCTTCCCGGTGCGCGAGTCCTTGATCTCGAGGTGGTCGCCCGTGACGGGGGCCTTGGTTTCTGGCTTGCCGGACATCGGTGGAGTCCCATCTGGGAGGTGGATCCCGGCCGTGGCATCGCGCCGACCGGGCGGGGCGCCTGCGGTCGATCGGCGCTCGTGAAAGATATCATCGGCAGCGTGCGCAAGTGCCGTGACTTCCGCTCTGCACTATCCTTACGCGTCATCCCGCGACCGCCTGACGGCCCGACTCGACCGGCACTGATCCAACCTTCCGCGCGCCTCTCCCCTAACGTCCCGTGGACGCCCCCCTCCTCCTCCCCCTGGTCGCCCTCGCGGCCGCGGCCGGCGCCGCAATGAACGCGGTCGCCGGCGGGGGGACGCTGGTCACCTTCCCCGCGCTCGTCGCCCTCGGCGTCCCCATGATCACCGCCAACGCGACCTCGACCGTCGCGCTTTGGCCGGGCACGATCACCTCGCTCTGGGGCTATCGCGCCGAACTCCGCGGCGCCCGCCGCTGGGCCGCCGCGTTCGCCGTCCCGAGCTTCGTCGGCGGGATCATCGGTGCGGTCCTACTCTTGGTCACGCCTGAGCGCCGGTTCGCCGCTATCGTGCCGTGGCTGATCCTCGGCGCCACCACGCTCTTCCTCGCCCAAGGCCCGCTACTCCGACGTTTCCGAGCGTCGGCGCCGGCGCACTCAATCCTGAACACCGACGGATCGCTGCGCCCGCCCTCGGCGCCATTCCTGGTCTATCAGCTGCTCGTCGGCGTCTATGGTGGCTACTTCGGTGCCGGAGCGGGAATCCTCATGCTCGCCGCCCTCGGTCTCATGGGGCTCACCAACATCCATCAGATGAACGGCCTCAAGAACTGGGGCGGCGGCGTGATGAACCTCGTCGCGGTCATCATCTTCGCCGCAAGCGGGATCGTCGACTGGCCGATCGCACTCGCTATGGCCGTCGGCGCCACACTTGGTGGAGTCGGCGGATCGCTCATGGCACAGCGCGTAGGCCAAGTCTGGGTGCGCCGCGCGATCGTCACCATCGGGCTCGGCTCCGGGCTCGCCATGCTCTTCGGACTCATATGACCATCCCGCCGCTGGACCCCCAGGACTGGGAGCAGTACCGCGCCCTCGCCCACCGCATGGTCGACGAATCGCTCGACTATCTCCGCGACGTCCGTGAGCGCCCGACCTGGAAGCCGATGCCCGCCGAGGTACGGGAGCGCCTCACGACCGAGCCGCTGCCGCGCATCGGCATGGGAGACGCGGCAGTGTACGAGGCGTTCCTCGCCGATGTACGTCCCTACCCCAACGGGAACATCCACCCGCGCTTCTGGGGTTGGGTCATGGGCACCGGAACACCACAGGCCGCCATGGAGGACTTCCTCGCCTCGGTGATGAACCCGAACGTCGGCGGCTTCGAGCAGTCGCCAGTGCTCGTCGAGCAGCAGGTGATCAGGTGGTGCGCCGAACTCATGGGGTTCCCTGCGACCGCGGGCGGGATCCTCGTGAGCGGTGGGACGATGGCCAACGACCTCTGCCTCGCGGTCGCGCGACAGAAGGGCGCGGGATTCGACGTGCGCGCCGAGGGTCTGCAGGGCGACCACCCCACGCTGCTGGTCTACGGAAGCTCCGAGACGCACGGTTGGCTCAAGAAGGCGTGCGAGCTCCTCGGCCTCGGCAACTCGTCGTTCCGCCGCGTGCCAGTGCGCGACGACTACACGGTCGACGTCGCCGTCATGCAGTCGATGATCACCGCCGACCGCGCCGCCGGTCACCGACCGTTCTGCGTGATCGGCACGGCAGGCACGGTGCAGACCGGCGCCACCGACGATCTCAACGCGCTCGCCGATCTCGCTGCACGGGAAAAGCTCTGGTTCCACGTCGACGGCGCCTTTGGCGCGATGGCAGCACTCGCTCCCGACGTCGCCGCACAGGTGAGTGGCCAGGAGCGCGCCGACTCACTCGCGTTCGACCTCCACAAGTGGGGCTACCTCCCGTTCGACGTCGCCTGCGTCCTCACGCGTGACGACGCCGCGCTCACGGAGACCTTCTCGATGCAGGCGGCCTATCTCGCGAGCGAATCGCGGGGGCTGCTCGCCAAGGAAGGGTTCAACTTCTTCGACCGGGGGATCGAGCTCACGCGGAGCTTCAAGGCGCTCAAGGTGTGGATGATGTTCCGGGCCGCGGGCACCGACACGATCGGCGCGCACATCGGCCGCAACGTGCGGCAGGCGCACCGGCTCGCCTCGCTCGTCGAGGCGCATCCCGCACTCGAGCTGCTGGCGCCCGTGCCGCTGAACATCGTGAACT